>NZ_JBFAIC010000002.1:13074-158955 GCF_040654515.1 Dactylosporangium sp. NPDC050688 | reverse complement strand
TGTCCAGCGTCGCGCCTGTCCAGCGTCGCGCCTGTCCAGCGTCGCGCCTGTCCAGCGTCGCGCCTGTCCAGCGTCGCGCCTGTCCAGCGTCGCGCGGTGTCCAGTGTCACGCGGTGCATCCAGCGTCGTGCGGTGCGCCGGCGTCGTGCGGTGCGGCTGGCGTCGTGCGGTGCGGCTGGCGTTGTGCGGTGAGATCAGCGTCGTGCGGTGCGGCCGGCCTCGCGCGGTGGCGCGGGGCGGCGACGCAAGCCGGATGAATTCCGGACGGCGACCACCGGGATGGCGCGCGGATGCGCAGGAAGCTGCCGCGCGCAGCGCCTGGCAGTGCGAGCGCAGCGAGCATGGGGGTGCGGGTGGGAACCCCCGCCGGGACACGCCGCGCCAGCGGTGGGGCGGCAGCACAGCTAGCGGTAGATGTCCTCGGTGTGCTTCTGGATGTCAACGCCGTGTTTGCGCATGAAGGCGAGTGGCTCGATCGGCTTGTCGTGCTGGCGGACCTCGAAGTGGAGGTGGGCGCCGAAGGAGTGGCCGGTGTTGCCGGTGAGGGCGATCCGGTCGCCGGCCTTCACGAGCTGGCCTTCCTTGCACAGGAGCTTGGAGGCGTGGCCGTACACGGTGACGATGCCGTCGCCGTGTTCGATCATGACGTTGTAGCCGTAGCCGCCGTTCCAGCGGCACAGGATGACCTTGCCCGCGGCGACGGCGTTGAAGGGGGTGCCCTGCGGGGCGCCGAGGTCGACGCCGGGGTGCAGGCGGCCCCAGCGCTCGCCGTAGAAGGACGTGAGGGTGTACCGCTGCATCGGCAGGACCCACACGTCGGGGGCGGGCATGGTGACCGTCGACATGGAGCCGGTGCGGGAGCGGCTGGCGCGGTCGTCGGCGCCGGCGCGGGTGGTGATGTCGTCGAAGTTGCCGCTGGCCTCGAGGGACAGGTCGTTGCGGGGCTCGGGCAGGGCGGTGGAGACGCCGAGGGCGACGATGCCGGCGCCGACGACGGCGGTGGTGAACACGGCGGCGAGCCGGGTGCGGGGCAGCTCGACCCGGCGGCGGCCCCGGTACGCGTGGGGTGGCTGCTGTGCTTCGTCCACGCGCCGCACCTCCCGTTCCTCACCGCGGCTGCCCTTGCGGGCGCGGTGCCGTTGCCGAGTCGCGGCCGCTGGTGCGGTCCGCGCTGCCGTTGCGAGCCGGGGCGAAGGTGCCGCCCACGGTGCTTTTCAGGACCGCGGTGTGCCAGGAGCCACAACCGCCGTCGCGGTGGTGCAGAAGCCGTGATCCGCTCAGCTCTGCCGGATACGCGGGTGTCGTTCCCGACCGTGACAGCCGTATGCATCGTGGCCGATTTGCGTCATGATTGTCGAAAAGGGCGGCAATCCCGAAACAACCGGAAACGCCGGTGCGCAGCAAATGCCGAGCCGCTGGTCACCGTAGCCAATCCGTAATGCGCGCCACAAGCATCGGCGGCTGGCAGGTGCAATGAGTGCCCGCGGGGTTGGTTGTGCGTAACCGCGGGTGCGCAAGGTCGTTGCGGACGGCCGATGCGGTACCTTCGGCCCAGGTGCGTGCCGCAACGGAGCGGCGCCCCGATGGGAAGGACCGTGAGGATGAGCGCGCGGACCCGCGTCGTCATCGCCAAGCCCGGCCTCGACGGGCACGACCGAGGCGTCAAGATCGTTGCCCGGGCGCTCCGGGACGCAGGCATGGAGGTCATCTACACGGGCCTGCACCAGACGCCGGAGCAGATCGTGGAGACCGCCATCCAGGAGGACGCCGACGCGGTCGGCCTGTCCGTGCTCTCCGGGGCGCACATGACCCTGTTCCGGAAGGTCATCGAGCTGCTCGCCGCGCGCGGCGCCGAGGACATCCTGGTGTTCGGCGGCGGCATCATTCCCGACGACGACCTGCCGGAGCTGGAGCGGCTCGGGGTCAAGAAGATCTTCACGCCCGGGGCGACCACGGAGTCGATCGTGGAATGGGCGCGGGAGCACATCGCGCCGGCGCATGCGTAATTGACGTCGCTGTATCTGAAAAGGCCCGGAAAAGGGGGAGAGGCCGGACGCACCCCTCACACGTCCGGCCTCTCTATCGCACGATGCCCCGCCGCCACCCCTCGACCGACAGGGCATCGGCCGTTCTGGTGCCGGCCCTGCCCCCTCGGGGGTGACCCGCGCGGGCGGGCCGACACTGCACTCAACGACAGTCCCCGGGCTGGGTTACGCGGCGGCACGCGTGTCCCCCGAAAGGGTTTCCCGAACGGCGTGCGGCTGTGGAATCGGGCACACCGCGCACCCGCCAAGTCGCAGCCTGTTCCGGCCGGATTAGGCTGCGAGCGTTGAGCCGTCCTCGCGATGGGGCAGGCGGCACGGTTGACGGAACGGGACCACTGTGGACCTGTACGAGTACCAGGGGCGCGCCCTCTTCGCCAAGCACGGGTTGCCTGTGCTGGGCGGCGGCGTCGCGGAGACCCCTGAAGAGGCCCGGGCTATCGCCGAGGAGCTCGGCGGCCGGGTCGTCATCAAAGCCCAGGTGAAGGTCGGTGGCCGCGGCAAGGCCGGCGGCGTCAAGCTGGCCGAGGGCGCCGACGAGGCCACCGGCCACGCGACCAACATCCTCGGCATGGACATCAAGGGCCACACGGTCCACAAGGTCATGGTCACGACCACGGCCGACATCGCCGAGGAGTACTACTTCTCGTACCTGCTGGACCGGGCGAACCGCACGTTCCTGTGCATCGCCAGCGTCGCCGGCGGGATGGAGATCGAGACCGTCGCGCACGACGCGCCGGAGAAGGTCGCCAAGGTCGCCATCGACGCGGTCAAGGGCGTCGACGAGGCGACCGCGCGGGCGATCGTCGAGCGGGCGCAGTTCCCGGCCGACGTGGCCGAGCAGGTCGTGCAGATCGCGGTCAAGCTGTGGCAGGCGTTCATCGCCGAGGACGCCACGCTGGTCGAGGTCAACCCCCTCGCCAAGACGACCGACGGCACGGTGCTCTGCCTCGACGCGAAGGTGACCCTCGACGAGAACGCGGGCTTCCGCCACGCCGACCACGAGGCGCTGGAGGACAAGGCCGCCGCCGACCCGCTCGAGCAGGCGGCGAAGGCCAAGAACCTCAACTACGTGAAGCTCGACGGCAACGTCGGCATCATCGGCAACGGCGCGGGCCTGGTCATGTCGACGCTCGACGTGGTCGCGTACGCGGGCGAGGGCCTCGGCAGCAAGCCGGCCAACTTCCTGGACATCGGCGGTGGCGCCAGCGCCCAGGTGATGGCCGACGGCCTCGAGATCGTGCTCGGCGACCCCGATGTGAAGAGCGTCTTCGTCAACGTCTTCGGTGGCATCACCGCCTGCGACGCGGTCGCCAACGGCATCGTGCAGGCGCTGCAGCTGCTCAAGGACCGTGGCGAGGCGGTCGCCAAGCCGCTCGTGGTCCGCCTCGACGGCAACAACGCCGAAGAGGGTCGCCGGATCCTCGACGACGCCGCCAACCCGCTGATCGAGCGGGTCGACACGATGGACGGTGCGGCCCGCCGCGCCGCCGAGCTCGCAGCGAGTGGGGTGTAACGACCATGGCGGTATGGCTGACCGAGACCAGCAAGGTCATCGTCCAGGGCATGACCGGTGCCGAGGGCTCCAAGCACACCCGGCGGATGCTCGCCGCGGGCACGAACGTCGTCGGCGGCGTCAACCCGCGCAAGGCCGGCACGCAGGTCGACTTCGACGGCACGAAGCTGCCGGTGTTCGCCAGCGTCGCCGAGGCGATCGAGCAGACGGGCGCCGACACCAGCGTCATCTTCGTCCCGCCGGCGGGCACGAAGTCGGCGGCGCTGGAGGCGATCGACGCGCAGATCCCCCTCGCGGTGGTCATCACCGAGGGCGTGCCGGTGCACGACACCGCCAGCTTCTGGGCGGTGGCCAAGAACAGCAAGACCCGCATCATCGGCCCGAACTGCCCCGGCATCGCCAGCCCCGGCAAGTCCAACGCGGGCATCATCCCCGCCGACATCACCGGCCCGGGCAAGATCGGCCTGGTGAGCAAGTCGGGGACGCTCACGTACCAGATGATGTACGAGCTGCGCGACATCGGCTTCTCGACCTGCATCGGCATCGGTGGCGACCCCGTCATCGGCACCACGCACATCGACGCGCTCGCCGCGTTCGAGGCCGACCCGGAGACCGCGGCGATCGTCATGATCGGCGAGATCGGCGGCGACGCCGAGGAGCGCGCGGCCGACTTCATCAGGTCCAGCGTGCGCAAGCCGGTCGTCGGCTACATCGCCGGCTTCACCGCCCCGCCCGGCAAGACCATGGGGCACGCCGGCGCGATCATCTCCGGCTCGGCGGGCACCGCCGACGCGAAGAAGCTCGCACTGGAGGCCGCCGGCGTCCGCGTCGGCAAGACCCCCACCGAGACCGCCAACCTGATGCGGGACCTCGTCAAGGCACTGTAAGTCAACGAAGATTCGGGCGGCCGGGGTGAGTGACCGGCCGCCCTGTCTTTGACAGAGTAAGGACGATGCCCACCACCCCAGAGGAACCAGACGAGGGGGCGCAGACCCGGCTGGCCGATCGGGAGACCGTCCGCCTGCCGATCCAGCGACGCTCCACGCGGGGCCGGCCCCCGGGCCGGCGCCCCGCTCGGCGTGCCCCGCTGCTGCTCGCCGCCACGGTGACCACGCTCTGGGCCGCGGTGGTGACGCTCGTGCCGACCCTCGTCCTGGTCTGGCTGCTGCACGCAATGGACAGCTCCAGCGCCCCGATCTGGCAGATCCTGCGGGTGGGTGCGGCCGGCTGGCTGCTCGCGCACTGGGTGCCGCTGCACACCGGGATCGGCCCGCTGTCGCTCGCCCCGCTCGGCCTGACCGCCGTCGCCGCCTGGCGCGTCTACCGTGCCGGCGTCCACA
Organism: Dactylosporangium sp. NPDC050688; assembly: GCF_040654515.1. Taxonomy (NCBI): domain Bacteria; kingdom Bacillati; phylum Actinomycetota; class Actinomycetes; order Micromonosporales; family Micromonosporaceae; genus Dactylosporangium; species Dactylosporangium sp. NPDC050688. The sequence continues at coordinate 154,057 of NZ_JBFAIC010000002.1, read as the reverse complement.
CGGCCCGTGCCATCGGCGCCCGGGCCCGTCCCGCCGGTGGCGCCTGGACCCCGTGGCCGGCGGCGCGCGCCGGGGTGTGCGTCGCCGTCGTGTACGGCCTGCTCGGCGCCCTCACCGCGATCGTCGCCGAGCACCGGGGCGTGGTGGTCTCCGTGCCCGGCGCCGGCCTCAGTTTCGCCGGGTTCGGCCTGGTGGCCGGGGGACTCGGCGCGTTCGTCGAGGCCAGGGGGCTGGCCCGGCTCGCCGGCCGGCTGCCCGGCGTGCTGCGCGACGCGACCCGCACCGGCGCGGTGACCGCACTGCTGGTCCTCGGCGCCGGGGCCGCCGTGGCCGGGATGGCGGTCGCCGTCAGCGGCGGCGACGCCGGCCAGATCATCGATGACTATCACACGGGCGTGGCGGGGCAGGTCGGCCTCGTCGTGCTGTGCGGGCTCTACAGCCCCGACGTGGCGGTGTGGAGCGCCAGCTACCTGGTCGGTCCCGGGTTCGTCGTCGGCGCCGAGACGACGATCAGCGCGGCCGAGGTGTCGGTGGGCCCGCTGCCGGCGGTGCCGCTGCTGGCCGGGCTGCCGTCGACGCCGGCGACCGGGTGGGCCCCGCTGCTGCTCGGCCTGCCGCTGGCCGCGGCACTCGTCGCCGGCTGGCTGCTGGCCCGCCGGTCGCTGCGCGACGACCCCGCCCGGGGCTGGCTGCCGCTGCTCGGCGCGGCCGCGCTCACCGGCCCGGTGGCGGGACTGCTGCTCGGGCTGGTGTCGGTCGCGGCGAGCGGGTCGGTCGGCGGCGGCGGGCTGGAGCGGGTCGGGCCGGACGCGGGCGAGGTCGCGTTCGTGGCGATGCTCATGGTGACGATCGGCACGGTGCTCGCCACGGCGGCGACGAAGATCGCGCTGCGGGTCCGCCAGGCCACGCCCTGACGCGCTGGGCCCCGGTGCTGGCCGCTGACCGCCGCACCGGATCGCACGCCCGGCCCCGATACGTTGCGCAACGCGTCCGCCGTCGGCCGGTGCTGTGCCCGTACCAGCTGGAAAAACGCAAAAGGCCCGGCCGCTGCGAACAGCGAACCGGGCGTTTGCGTCGGTGCCTGGGCTGACCTGGTAGTACTGACCTAGTAGTAGGTGAAGCTGCCGTTGCCGACCGCGAAGACGAAGATGAGCCAGGCGAGCTCGATGATCACACCGACGGCACCGGTGATGATGCCGGCGAGGGCCATGCCGCCGTTGTTGGCGAGGCCCTGCTTGACCTTCTGCTGGCCGAGGTAGCCGAGCACGATCGCCGCCGCACCGAGCAGGAGACCGATGTAGCAGCAGGCGAGCGGGATCGACACGATGCCGAGGATCATCGACACGAGGCCGAGCGTGTTCTGCTGCTGCGGCTGGCCGTAGCCGGGCTGCGAGTAGCCGGGGGTGCCGTAGCCGGCCGGCGGGTACGCGCCACCGGACGTGGGGTAGCCGCCGCCCGAGGTCGGGTACGGGGTCCCGGACACCGGCGGCTGCTGCGCGTACGGGTCCTGGTAGGCGGGCTGCTGCGGCTGCGCATACGGGTCCTGGTACGCCGGCTGCTGCGGCTGCGCGTAGGGGTCGGGCTGCTGCGGTTGTTGCCCGTACTGCGGCTGCTGCCCGTACTGCGGCTGCTGCCCGTAGGGGTCCTGGTACGGCTGCTGCTGCCCGTACGGATCCTGGCCCTGTGGTGGGTAGCCCATTGCGGTGGCTCCTAAGGCTGGGGACGTCTGTCGAGAAGTGTTCGCATCAGGGTAGTCCCGAGGGGATACAGAACTTCGGCAGCGTACTGGTCATCATCGAGTCTTCGCAGCGGCGGAACGGTGGAACATCGGCAACTTGCGGCTTTCTACACCATATGTCGCCCGGCCCGGCACTGAGCAGGGCCGACCCGGTCGGTAGAGTTTCACGGTGACCGTTCGGCTTGTCGTGCTCGTGTCCGGTTCCGGTTCCAATCTGCAGGCGCTGCTCGACGCCGCCGCCGACCCTTCCTACGGCGCCACGGTCGTCGCCGTCGGGGCGGACCGGCCCGACATCGAGGGGCTGCGGCGGGCCGAGAAGCACGGCATCCCCACGTTCGTGGCGTCGGTGCCGGCGTTCGCCACCCGCGACGAGTGGGACGCGTTCCTCACCGACGCCTGCCGGGGGCACGCGCCCGACCTCATCATCTCGGCCGGCTTCATGAAGCTGGTCGGGCCGCGGTTCCTCGCCGCGTTCGAGGGCCGCTACATCAACACGCACAACGCGCTGCTCCCGGCGTTCCCGGGCATGCACGGGCCGCACGACGCGCTCGCCTACGGGGTGAAGCTCGCCGGCGCCACGCTGCACTTCGTCGACAGCGGCGTCGACACCGGGGCGATCATCGCGCAGGTCGCGGTGCCCGTCCTGGACGACGACACCGAGGACACCCTCCTCGAGCGGATCAAGGTGGCCGAGCGCCGCCAGCTGGTCGACACCGTCGGCCGGATGGCCCGCGACGGCTGGACCGTCAACGAACGAAAGGTCAGGTTGGGTCGTGGCTAACCGCCGTCCCATCAGGCGCGCGCTCATCAGCGTCTACGACAAGACCGGGCTGGAGGACCTCGCGCGCGCCCTCGCCGGCGCCGGCGTCGAGCTCGTCTCCACCGGCTCGACAGCGGCCCGCATCGAGGCGGCCGGCCTGCCGGTCACCAAGGTCGAGCAGCTCACCGGGTTCCCCGAGACCCTCGACGGCAGGGTCAAGACCCTCCACCCGCGCGTGCACGCCGGCCTGCTGGCCGACCTGCGCCTCGAGACGCACGCCGCGCAGCTCGCCGAGCTGTCGATCGAGCCGTTCGAGCTGCTGGTGTCGAACCTGTACCCGTTCACCGAGACGGTCGCGTCCGGCGCCTCCGACGACGAGTGCGTCGAGCAGATCGACATCGGCGGGCCGGCGATGGTCCGGGCGGCGGCGAAGAACTTCCCGAGCGTGGCCGTGGTGACCTCGCCCGGCTCCTACGCCGGGGTGATCGCGGCGCTGGCCGCGGGCGGCTTCACCCTTGAGGAGCGGCGGGCGCTGGCGGGTGTCGCCTTCGCGCACATCGCCGAGTACGACGTGGCCGTCGCCGCCTGGTTCGCTCGCGACAATGCGGACTTCTCAGGGACGGCGCTGCGCAAGTCGGCGTCGCTGCGGTACGGGGAGAACCCGCACCAGGCCGCCGCGCTCTACACCGACCCGGCCGCCGCTCCGGGCCTCGCCCAGGCCGAGCAGCTCGGCGGCAAGGAGATGTCCTACAACAACTACGTCGACGCCGACGCCGCCTGGCGCGCCGCGCACGACTTCACCGAGCCGTGCGTCGCGATCATCAAGCACGCCAACCCGTGCGGCATCGCGATCGGTGCCGACGTGGCCGAGGCGCACCGCAAGGCGCACGCCTGCGACCCGGTCAGCGCCTTCGGTGGGGTGATCGCCGTCAACGCGCCGGTGACCATCGACCTGGCCAAGCAGATCAGCGAGATCTTCACCGAGGTCGTGGTGGCTCCGGCGTACGAGGAGGGCGCGGTCGCCGTCCTCACCGCCAAGAAGAACCTGCGGGTCCTGCGCGCGCCCACCTGGGCCCCGGCGGCGGTCGAGTCCCGGCAGATCTCCGGCGGCGTGCTGGTCCAGGCCGCCGACCGGATCGACGCGCCCGGCGACGACCCGGCGAACTGGAAGCTGGTCACCGGCGAGGAGGCGTCGCCCGAGGTCAAGCGGGACCTCGCGTTCGCCTGGCGGGCCGTGCGCGCGGTCAAGTCCAACGCCATCCTGCTCGCCTCCGGCGGCGCGACCGTCGGCGTCGGCATGGGCCAGGTCAACCGGGTCGACTCCGTGCGCCTCGCGGTCTCCCGCGCCGGCGACCGGGCGGCGGGCTCGGTGGCCGCCTCCGACGCGTTCTTCCCGTTCGCCGACGGCCCGCAGGGGCTGATCGAGGCCGGCATCACCGCGATCGTGCAGCCCGGCGGCTCGATCCGCGACGAGGAGGTCATCGAGGCGGCCCGCGCTGCAGGCGTGACGATGTACCTCACCGGCACGCGGCACTTCTACCACTAAGTGGTTCCCGAGGGGCCCGGCACGCGTCGCCGGGCCCTCAGGGCGTCGTTATCTTCGCCGGTACCGGGGCGCCGAAGTACGTCGCCACCGCGTCGCTCACCGCGTGCGCGCCCTTGCCGAGGGTGCCGCTCGCGCCCTGCTCGTACATGGCGGCCACGATGTACCGCTCGCCGGCGCCGGCGAACCCGACCGTGTGGGTGACCCACACCGTCCGGCCGTTGACCGGCTTCTGCGCCCAGCCGTCCTTGTTGCCCGGGGTCAGCCCGCTGCCGGCCGCCCAGACTCCCCAGCGCTGGTTGCCGGCGACCCCGCGCAGGGTCTTCACCAGGTACGCGCGGTCGGCCGGGTCGAGCTTGTCCAGCACGTACGCCATCAGCGCCTGCAGGTCCTCGGTGCTGCAGCGCAGGTGGCGCCAGAACGCGTCGTAGCCGGCCACGACGCTGAGACTCGTCATGCCGAACCGGCTCTTGAACCGGCCGAGCATGCCGGGACCGTCGTACCGGTTCCACAACGCGGTCGCCGCGTCGTTGTCCGAGTTGATCAGCGCCTTGTCGAGGTTGGCCCGGTCGGTGCCGTCGAGGGTGATGGCCTGCTGCCGGTGCCGCTCCAGCAGGTCGGCGGCGATGGCCAGCTTGATCGTCGACGCGGTCCAGGTGGTGGCGGTCGTGTTGCCGGCCTTCCAGACGGCGCCGGTCCTGCGGTCCTTCACCACGATGCCGAAGGTGCCGGGCTGCTGCTTGACGAACGCCGCCGCCCTGGCCTCGTTGCTGGCGCTGCTGCTCTTCTGCGGGCTGCCGCTCGTCCCTGGTTTTGCGGGGCTCTGCGACGCTTCGGCGGCCTGTGTGCTCGCAGAGGGCTGCCCGCTCGCTGTGGTTTGCGCACCTGCTGCGGTTTGCGCTGGTTTGTCGCTTCCGCACGCGGCAAGCGTTGTGATGGTGAGGAGGGCGACGAGCCACCGCCGGACGGACATCCCCGAAACTGTAATGGCAGGATCCAATCCGTGACGGCAACGATGCTCGACGGCAAGGCCACCGCGGCCGCGATCAAGGACGAACTGCGCGAACGGGTAAAGGCCCTCGCGGACCGGGGCATCGTCCCCGGCCTCGGCACCGTCCTGGTGGGCGACGACCCGGGCTCCCACGCGTACGTCGCCGGCAAGCACCGCGACTGCGCCGAGGTCGGCATCGCCTCCATCCGCCGCGACCTGCCCGCCACCGCCACCCAGGCCGAGGTCGAGGAGGCCGTGCGGTCGCTGAACGCCGATCCGGCCTGCACCGGGTACATCGTGCAGCTCCCGCTGCCCGCCGGCCTCGACGAGCAGCGGATCCTGGAGCTCGTCGACCCCGCGAAGGACGCCGACGGCCTGCACCCGACCAACCTCGGCCGCCTGGTCCTCGGCATCCCCGCGCCCCTGCCCTGCACCCCCGCCGGGATCGTGGAGCTGCTGCGCCGGTACGCCATCCCCACCAACGGCGCCACCGTCACCGCCATCGGCCGCGGCACCACCGCGGGCCGCCCGCTCGGCCTGATCTTCACCCGGAAGAGCGAAAACTCCACGGTCACCCTCTGCCACACCGGCACCCGGGACCTGGCCGCCCACACCCGCGGCGCCGACATCGTCATCGTCGCCGCCGGCTCCGACGGCCTGCTCACCCCCGACATGGTCAAGCCGGGCGCCACCGTGATCGACGTCGGCGTCACCCGCGTCGTCCAGCCCGACGGCAAGGCCCGCCTGGTCGGCGACGTAGCCCCCGAGGTCGCCGACGTGGCCGGCTACCTGGCCCCGATGCCCGGCGGCGTGGGCCCGATGACCAGAGCCATGCTCCTGGCCAACGTCGTCAGCCTGGCCGAGCGCACAACACCATGAGGCCCGGCTCTCCCCGTTGAGCAGGACGCCGCCGGTCGTCATGGTGGCCGGACCCGCGATGTGGATGTGCTGCTCACGGGTCTGCAGCGCCAGCCGGTACGCCGGGGCGCCGTCCGCGTCCTTCGACAAACCGCCGGCCGCGCCGGCCGCTCGCGCCGCTGCCGCGGCCTGCCAACGTCGAGGTCTGCGTCGGGGACGAGCCCCGACCGGCGGCGCCCGCACCCGGTGAACGAGCCGGGCCGTGAGCCCGCCCGAGCGGCCGCGAATGCCCCCCGCCGGTGTGGCGGCGAACACCAGTGGCCCGCAGGGGCAGCGGCGGTCAGGTGACGCTCAGGTACAGCTCCGTGGCCTTCTCCTCCCGGGTCGTCACGACGGCGTGGGCGGACGTTGCGGCCAGGGCCACCTCCTGGCACCTGGTCGGGCACGTGATGGTGCGGTCCTCGGTCGAGCCGCCGTCGGTGGTGCGGGCGCCGATGAGGCGGAGACGGCCGTCGGAGCCGCGCCACAGGACATACGCCTTGCCGGCGGCGGTGGTGGCGGTCAGAGGCTGGTACCCGCCGAGACCGGGTAACCCGACGTCCCACTTCACGGCGCCGGTGCGGACGTCGACGGCGGTGAGGTGGGCGCGTTCGGCGCTCGGCTCGGCGTACAGGAGCAGGCCCTCGCCGGTGGGGACGGCCAGGGTGCCGGCGGCGTCGTGACGGGTGCCGACCGTGCCGGTCTCGGCATCCATGTAGACGGCGCGGCGGGGGGAGGCGCCGGTGACCGTGACGAAGCCGCTGCCGGTCGCGTAGACGCGCAGCTCGGTGGGGCTGCGCTGGATGGCGTGCCAGGACCAGCGCTCGGCGCCGGTGGTGGCGGTCAGGCCGACGGCGACGTCGTCGACGCCCTGGGCGCGGCAGCGCAGGGCGACCGTGACGGTCTCGCTGGTGGTCGCCAGGTCGGTGATGTCGCAGGGGCCGCCGTTGCGGGCGGGCGTCCAGCGCCACAGCAGGCCGCCGTTGGTGGTGTCGATGCCGAGGACGTCGCCGGCGCCGATGCCCGAGCCCGCCAGGACCGCGGTCCGGCCGGCGCCGTGCACCGAGGCCATCTTCCCGGCGGTGTGCCGCCCGGTGAACCGGATCTGCCCGGTGCCCGCGTCCAGCCCGGCGACGAGCACGCCGTCGTCGGTGCCGAAGACCACCACGACCGTCTCGCCGACCAGGCCGGCGGTCTGGGTCGGCAGGTCCGAGCGCAGGTACCGCCACGCGATCGCCCCGCTGGCCAGCCACACGGCCCGCACCCCGTCCTCGGCCCGCACGATCGCCAGCTGGTCGTGGACCCCGACGAGCTGGACCCCGACATACGGCAGCGGCCAGGTCTGGTCGCCGCCGGCGGCGGGTGGGTCGCCGGCGGTCGTGGCGTCGACGAAGCGCCCCTCGCGGGCGTAGTCGACCGCGAACCCGGCCACGACGACGAGCACGACGGCGGTCGCGGCGACGGCGAGCCAGGGGCGGGCCGAGCCCGGCAGCGCGCCCGGCCCGCCGGCGAGGACCAGCAGCCAGCCGAGGGTGACCGCGGCCGCGCCGGCGACCGTGACCGGGCCGCCGAGCCCGACGCCGGCGCTCGGCTCGACCAGCCTGGCGAGGCCGACGGCGACGAGGGTCGCGGCGAGTCCCGCCACGGCCGCGACGGCGGCGGTCAGCCGGTGCCGGCGCGGCTCGGTGCGCGCATACGCCACGCACAATCCGCTGATCAGCGGCCCGAGGAAGACGATGCCGGCGATCGTCACGCCGTCTGGGTGCCGGCTGCCGGCCAGGGTCCAGGGCAGCGCGAGGCCGGCGACGACGGCGGCGGTGCCGAGGGCGACGGCGGTGAGGCCGGTCCCCCGGACGGCGGGCCATGTGGCAGAGCGGTTCACGAGAAACAGAATGCCGGGTGCGTACGACATTTTCACGCGGCACCGATCGGGGCCCCCGGCTCTTGATCCGTTCGATGCAGTACGCTCGTACTGCTAAGCGAAGGCAAGCCGCGAGAGGAGCGCCCGGCCGATGGCGAAGATCAAGGTAAACAACCCTGTCGTCGAGCTCGACGGCGACGAGATGACCCGCATCATCTGGAAGCAGATCCGTGAGCAGCTGATCCTGCCGTACCTCGACATCGACCTGAAGTACTACGACCTGTCGATCGAGTACCGGGACCAGACCGACGACCAGGTCACCGTCGATGCGGCCAACGCCATCAAGCAGTACGGCGTCGGCGTCAAGTGCGCGACGATCACCCCCGACGAGGCCCGGGTCGAGGAGTTCAAGCTCAAGAAGATGTGGCGGTCGCCGAACGGCACCATCCGCAACATCCTCGGCGGTGTCGTCTTCCGTGAGCCGATCATCATGGCCAACGTCCCGCGGCTCGTCCCCGGCTGGACCAAGCCGATCATCATCGGCCGTCACGCCCACGGCGACCAGTACAAGGCGTCCGACTTCGTCGTGCCCGGCCCCGGCAAGGTCACCGTGACCTACACCCCCGAGGACGGCGGCGCGCCGATCGAGTTCGAGGTGGCCAAGTTCACCGGCGGCGGCGTCGCCATGGGCATGTACAACTTCGACGACTCCATCCGCGACTTCGCCCGCGCCTCGCTCCGCTACGGCCTCGACCGCGGCTACCCCGTGTACCTCTCGACCAAGAACACGATCCTGAAGGCGTACGACGGCCGCTTCAAGGACCTTTTCGCCGAGGTGTTCGAGAACGAGTTCAAGGACGAGTTCGCCGCTGCCGGCATCACCTACGAGCACCGGCTCATCGACGACATGGTCGCCGCCGCGCTCAAGTGGGAGGGCGGGTTCGTCTGGGCCTGCAAGAACTACGACGGTGACGTGCAGTCCGACACCGTGGCCCAGGGCTTCGGCTCGCTCGGTCTCATGACCAGCGTCCTGATGACCCCGGACGGCAAGACCGTCGAGGCCGAGGCCGCCCACGGCACGGTCACGCGGCACTACCGCCAGTGGCAGAAGGGCGAGAAGACCTCGACCAACCCGATCGCGTCCATCTTCGCGTGGACGCGTGGCCTCGCCCACCGCGGCAAGGTCGACGGGACCCCGGAGGTCACCGCGTTCGCCGACACCCTCGAGCAGGTCTGCGTCGACACCGTCGAGGCCGGCCAGATGACCAAGGACCTCGCGCTGCTCATCTCGCGCGACGCCCCGTGGCTGACCACCGACGAGTTCATGAACGCGCTCGACCAGAACCTGGCCAAGCGCCTCAGCGCCTGACCGGCAGTTGAGGCCCCGCCGCACCCTTGTGTGGCGGGGCCTCACCGTAGGCGAGCCTTAAATCCCGTGCCCCCGCCGGTGCAGGGCGCCGAGCACGCTCTCCACCTTCACCACCCCGGTGACCGCGGCCAGCGCGATCGCCGCGCGCGGCTCGCGCCAGTTCGAGCGCATCGCGGCCTTGGTCCACAGCCAGGCGTCGCGGCGGTTGCCCGAGGCGGCGGACCAGCAGGCGAGCTGGCCGTAGACGCGGCCCGCGCCGGTGCCGGAGCCGGCGATCTCCGGGTGGCGGGTCATCATCCAGCGCAACGAGGCCATCTTGGTGGCGTACTCGTACGCGAACATCGACGTGCGGCCCCACAGGACGCGCACGAGCGGCTCGTCGACGTGGACGATCTCGCCGCGCTTGGCGGCGCGCAGCAGCAGGTCCCAGTCCTCGTTCTGGCTGCCGGGGGCGTCCTCGGCGACGAGGCCCATCTCGTCCTCGGCGAACACGCAGCGGCGTACCAGGAACGTGGACGAGTGCAGCATCGACATCCTGGAGCGGACCAGGTCGTCGAGGCCGACCAGGGAGGCGCCGGCGAGGCGCGGGGTGAGCCGGTCGCCGAACTCGACCTCGATCGCGGCGGTGCAGAACTCGGCCTGGGGGCGCTGCTGCAGCGCGTGGACCTGGCGGCGCAGCTTGGTCGGCGTCCACGCGTCGTCGTCGTCGCAGAACGCGACCAGGTCCGTGTCCAGGGCCACGATGCCGGTGTTGCGGGCCCCGGCCAGGCCGGGCTTGCGCAGGTTCGGCAGCACGTCGAGCGGGCGGTCGCCGCCGCGGCACAGGCTCACGTCGGGATCGTGCTGGTCGAACACCACGATCGTGCGCACGGGCCCCGGATAGTCCTGAGCCACGATCCCTTCCACCGCCCTGGCGAGCAGTTCCGGCCGGTTTCGCGTCGGTACGACCACACCCACGCTGGGCCAGTGTCCCGCGGTGTTCATCGGGCCCCCCGGTAGCCGTACATGCCGAGCAGGGGAGCGGTGAGGGCGCTGACGACCCGCCGTTGCCGCCCCGGCAGGGCCGTGCGCCACGCGTCGTCGCGGCGCAGGGGGACCGGGCCGACGGTGAACCGCATCGGGTTGCCGGCCGCGCTGTGGCAGGGCCCGAGCTGGGCGGTGCCGCCCCGCAGGAAGTCCATCCCGGGCGCCGGCAGGCCGGAGAACTCCGCGATCTCGGACAGGACCTGCTCGGGGGAGTCCAGCAGCGACTCGTACCGCACCCGCATGACCGGTACGCCGCACCGGTCCAGCACCGACAGCGCCACGTTGTGCGCGTTCCACAGCAGCGCCGACCGGCTGGGCGAGTAGCGGGTCATCTCGTCGGCGCCGTCGGTCTCCGGCCGCCGTACCGTCTTCGTCCAGGAATACGCGACGCCCCGGCTGTCCCGGACCACGTGCACCACCCGCAGGTCGATGCTCGGGGAGTAGCGCAGGCAGTACGCCAGCGCCGCGTGCTTCGACGAGTCGACGAGCACCTCGGCCCCGGACACGACCGAGGCCGCCTCGTAGAGCCGGGCGTACCAGTCGGCGTACTCCTCGACGAGCATCCGGTGCGACGCGCTCATCCGTACGCTGGCCAGCCGCGGGATGTGCCGGGTCCGCTCGACCGCGTGCCGCAGCGCGAGCACCCGCCACACGTCGACGTGCTGCCACCCGCCGAACGCCTTCTCCCCGACCGCCTGCCAGAAGTCGCAGGCCGAGAAGTGGGCCCCGCAGGCGCAGCGCTCGTCGCCGGCGACGTCGCGCTCCCACAGGTGGACGACCTCGCCGAGCGGGCACACGCCGGGCAGCTCGCCGAGCAGGCGCTCCAGCAGGGTGGTCCCGCTGCGCCCGAGCCCGCCGAGGAACAGAACGCGTACCAACCGTCCTCCTTGGTCGTTTTGGTAGATATGTCAGCTGTGCTGGCATCTGTTACCTCTAACGACGAATTACGGATGAACGATGCTGCACACCAGAGCACGCTGGCGCCAGGTCCCTCTCGGCGGCCTCGCCGTGGACCCATTGACCGAGGCTGAGGTCGTCGCCCACGTGCGCTCAGCCCTCGCCCGCGGTGAGGGCGGCTGGATCGTCACCCCCAACGTCGACATCCTCCGCCACGTGTCCCGCGACCCCCAGCTACGCGCCCAGCTCCGCGAGGCCGACCTCGTCGTCGCCGACGGCACGCCCCTCGTCTGGGCCGCCCGCCTGGCAGGCTGGAACCTCCCCGCCCGCGTCGCCGGCTCCGACCTGATCTGGTCGCTGTCGCGCGCCCTCGCCGCCGACGGCCACGGCGTCTTCGTCCTCGGCGGCGCCCCCGCCACCGACGGTCCCGACGGTGCCTACCGAGCCGCCGCCGTCCTCGCCGACACCTGCCCCGGCCTGCGCATCGCCGGCACGCTGTGCCCCCCGTTCGGCTTCGACGCCGACCCCGCCCAGCTCGAGTCGGTCTGCGCCGCCGTCATCGACGCCCAGCCCGAGATGGTCTACGTCGGCATCGGCTTCCCCCGCCAGGAGCACCTCATCCGCCGCCTGCGCGCCGCCCTGCCCGCCACCTGGTTCCTCGGCTGCGGCGCCGCGGTCAACTTCGTCGCCGGCGACATCCGCCGCGCCAACCCCGCCATGCAGAAGGCGGGCCTGGAATGGCTGGACCGCCTCGCCCGCGAACCCCGCCGCCTCGCCCGCCGCTACCTGCGCGAGGACGCCCCGTTCGCCGCCGCGCTGCTGGCCCGGTCGCTGCACCACCGTCTCACCCACCGCCCCGCCCACCGAGCCTGACCGGCAAGACAGATCGCACCGCCCTCCCTCCCGCGCCCGTGATCGAAGTCTCGGGCTGGTCGCCGGGGCGGCCACCGCTGTCCTTGGATCATGGGTGGTGGTGGGAGATCGCCGTCCGGCGAGCATGGATACGCTGCCCGCCGCTCAACGGGGAGGCGACCGCGGCGTCCGCTCCCGTGCCCGTGATCGAAGTCTCGGGCTGGTCGCCGGGGCGGCCACCGCTGTCCTTGGATCATGGGTGGTGGTGGGAGATCGCCGTCCGGCGAGTATGAATACGCTGCCCGCCGCTCAACGGGGAGGCGAACCGCGCCGCTCGCTCCCGTGCCCGTGATCGAAGTCTCGGGCTGGTCGCCGGGGCGGCCACCGCTGTCCTTGGATCATGGGTGGTGGTGGGAGATCGCCGTCCGGCGAGCATGGATACGCTGCCCGCCGCTCAACGAGGGGCAAACCGCGACGCCCTCTCCCGCGTTCATGATCGAAGTACCGGCATGGTCGGGGCGGTCACGGCTGCCTGTTGATCGTGGGGTGATGGTGGTGGGAGATCGTCGTCCGGTGTGCATGGGTGCGCTGCGCGGCGCTCAACGGGGAGGCGGACCGCGGCGTCCGCTCCCGTGCCCGTGATCGAAGTCCCGGGCTGGTCGCCGGGATAGCCACCCCTGTCCTTGGATCACGGGTGGTGGCGGGAGATCGCCGTCCGGCGTGCGTGGGTACGCTGCGCGCCGCTCAACGGGGAGGCGAACCGCGCCGCTCGCTCCCGTGCCCGTGATCGAAGCACCGGGCTGGTCGCCGGGGCGGCCACGGCTGTCCTTCGATCACGAGGAGGCGGTGGAAGATTGTGGTTTACCCGCCACGCCGGCGTCATCGATCGATGCCCCTGCCCGCCGGTCGCTGCCGGCGACCGTGCGGCGCTAACCGTCGATGGCAACCACTGATGCCACCGTCGATGCCAACCAACCGCTGAAAACCGCTGAAAACCGCTGAAAGCAGCTGCCGACGGCTGCCGTCGATCAGCGCCGGCTGCCGTCGATCAGCGCCGGCTGCCGCCGATCAGCGCCGGCTGCCGTCGATCAGCGCCGGCTGCCGCCGATCAGCGCCGGTCGCCGCCGATCAGCGCCGATCAGCGCTGGCCAGTACTGGCCAGCGCCGCCGGCGGCGGCGGACGGCTGGCGTGCGCAACCTGGAAATCCACTCCACCGCGGCGGAGGGCGTCAGGTGGCCGGCACCGGGTCGCCGAGGACGGTCTTGAGCAGTTCGGCGGCCCAGTCGAGCAGTTGGGTGTCGCGCATGGGTTCGCCGCCGATGCGGCGGGTTGACGGGCGGGGCAGGGAGACCGTGTCGGCGGCCGCCTTGTAGACCGACTCCGGGTAGAGCCGCTTCAGGCGCATCTGCTTCGAGTCGGCCAGCTGGAGCGGGCCGAAGCGGATGTGCTTGCCCTGCAACGAGACGTCGGTCAGGCCGTAGGCCCGGGCGAGGAAGCGGAACCGGGCGACCGCCAGCAGGTTGGCGACCGGCAGTGGGGGCTCGCCGTAGCGGTCCTTCATCTCGGCGACGATCTCGTCGAGGGCCGCGTCGTCCTTGGCGCCGGCGATCTTGCGGTAGATCTCCAGGCGCAGGCGCTCGGCGGAGATGTACTCCAGCGGCAGGTGCGCGTCGACCGGCAGGTCGATCTTGACGTCGGGCTCCTCCTCCTCGGGGCGCTCGCCCTTGAACTGCTGGACGGCCTCGCCGACCATGCGCACGTACAGGTCGAAGCCGACCCCCTCGATGTGCCCGGACTGCTCGCCGCCGAGCAGGTTGCCGGCGCCGCGGATCTCGAGGTCCTTCATCGCGACATACATGCCGGCGCCGAGCTCCGTGTGCTGCGCGATGGTGGCCAGCCGCTCGTGGGCGTGCTCGGTCAGCGGCTTGTCCGGCGGGTAGAGGAAGTAGGCATACGCGCGCTCGCGCCCACGGCCGACCCGCCCCCGGATCTGGTGCAGCTGGGACAGGCCGAGCAGGTCGGCGCGCTCGACGATGAGGGTGTTGGCGTTGGGGATGTCGATGCCGCTCTCCACGATCGTGGTGCAGACCAGGACGTCGAACTCCTTCTCCCAGAAGCCCACCATGATCTTCTCGAGGGCGTCCTCGGTCATCTGCCCGTGGGCGACCGCGATGCGCGCCTCGGGCACGAGCTCGCGCAGCTTGCGCGCGGCGCGCTCGATCGACTCGACCCGGTTGTGCAGGTAGAAGACCTGGCCGTCGCGCAGCAGCTCGCGGTGGATGGCGGCGGAGACCTGCTTGTCGTCCTGAGCGCCGACGAACGTGAGGACCGGGTGCCGTTCCTCCGGCGGGGTCGCGATCGTCGACATCTCCCGGATGCCGGTGATCGCCATCTCCAGCGTGCGCGGGATCGGGGTGGCGGACATGGTGAGCACGTCGACGGAGGCCCGCAGCTGCTTGAGGAACTCCTTGTGCTCGACGCCGAAGCGCTGCTCCTCGTCGACGATGACCAGGCCGAGCTGTTTGAACCGGGTCGCGGTCTGCAGCAGCCGGTGGGTGCCGATGACGATGTCGACGCTGCCGTCGCCGACCTTCTCCATGGTCAGCTTCGTCTCGGTCGGGGTCTGGAAGCGCGACAGCTGCCGCACCTCGACCGGAAACTGGGAGACCCGATCGGAGAACGTGTTGAAGTGCTGCTGCGCGAGCAGTGTCGTCGGCACGAGCACGGCGACCTGCTTGCCGTCCTGGACGGCCTTGAACGCCGCCCGCACCGCGATCTCGGTCTTGCCGTAGCCGACGTCGCCACAGATGAGCCGGTCCATCGGGGTCGGCTTCTCCATGTCGCCCTTGACCTCTTCGATCGCGGCGAGCTGGTCGGGCGTCTCCTGATAGGGGAACGCGTCCTCCAGCTCCCGCTGCCAGGGCGTGTCAGGCCCGAACGCGTGGCCCTGCGAATTCTGCCGCACCGCATAGAGCTGGATGAGCTGCGCGGCGATCTCCCGGACCGCCTTGCGGGCCCGCGACTTGGCCTTCTGCCACTCGGAGCCGCCCATCTTGTGCAGGGTGGGCGTCTCGCCGCCGACATAGCGCGACAGCTGGTCGAGCTGGTCGGTCGGCACGAAGAGCCGGTCGCCGGGCTGGCCGCGCTTGGTCGCCGCGTATTCCAGGACCAGGTACTCCCGGTCGGCGCCGTTGACCGTGCGCTGCACCATCTCGATGTAGCGGCCGATGCCGTGCTGCTCGTGCACCACGTAGTCGCCGGTGCGCAGCTCCAGCGGGTCGATCTGGTTGCGCCGGCGGCTCGGCATCTTGCGCATGTCCTTGGTGGACGCGCCGCGCCCGCCGGAGATGTCGGTGCCGGTGATGATGGCGAGCAGGGCGCCCTCGTCGAGATAGCCGTTGCCCAGTGAGCCGGTGGTGACGGTGACGACGCCGGGGTCGGGGATGGCAGTGATCCCGTCGACCAGGGTCACGCCGAGGCCGGCGTCGCGCAGCACCTCGACGGCGCGCTGCGCGGGACCGGAGCCCTCGAAGACGAGCGCCAGCCGCCACCCGTCGCCGGCGAGCCGCTTCAGGTCGTCGACGACCCGCGCGGTCTCGCCGTGGTACAGCGGCGCGGGCTGAGCGGGCAGCGCGATGGAGATCGCGTCGTCGGAGACGGTGACCTCGATCTCCTCGCCGAGCCGCCAGGGCTCGTCCGCGACAGCGGGGGAGGAGGAGAGCGAGAACGCGCTCAGCGACCACCACGGCAGGCCCAGCGACGCGGCCGCGGCGCGCACCTCCGCCAGGCTCTTGAACGCGGCCGCGCCCAGGTCGATCGGTGCCTTCCCGCCGACCGCGGCGGCGGCCCAGCTCGCCTCCAGGAACTCCTCGCTGGTGCGGACCAGGTCGTGCGCCCGGGTGCGGATCCGCTCCGGGTCGCACAGCAGCACGTGGGTGCCGGCGGGCATCGTGTGCAGCACCAGCTCCAGCGAGTCGGTGCCGCCGAGCAGCGCCGGCGCGAGGGACTCCATGCCCTCCACGGGGATGCCGCCGGCGAGCTTGTCCAGCAGCTCCGCCAGCTGCGGGTGGTCGGTCGACAGGGCCGCGGCCCGGGCCCGGACCTCGTCGGTGAGCAGCAGCTCCCGGCACGGCGGCGCCCACAGGCGCTCGACCTTCTCGATGGTGCGCTGGTCGGCGACGGCGAAGGAGCGGATCTCCTCCACCTCGTCACCCCAGAACTCCACCCGCAGCGGGTGCTCCTCGGTCGGCGGGAACACGTCGAGGATCCCGCCGCGGACCGCGAACTCGCCGCGCTTGGTGACCAGGTCGACCCGCGCGTAGGCCAGCTGCGCCAGCCGGGCCACGAGCGCGTCGAGATCGGCGGAGCCGCCGGCGTGCAGCTCGATCGGCTCCAGGTCGCCGAGGCCCTTGAGCTGCGGCTGGAGCACCGAACGGACCGGGGCGACGACGACCCGCGGCAGGCCCGCCCCGGGCGTGGGGTGGGCCAGGCGGCGCAGCACGGCGAGGCGACGCCCGACGGTGTCGGAGCGCGGCGACAGCCGCTCGTGCGGCAGCGTCTCCCAGGCCGGGTAGACCACGACGTCGGCCGGGTCGAGCAGGCAGCCGAGCGCGGCGGCGAGGTCCTCGGCCTCCCGCCCGGTGGCGGTGACCGCCAGCACGGGCCGCTCGGCGGCGACGACCGCGGTGACGAAGGTGCGCAGCGCCGGTGGCGCGGTCAGGTCGACCTGGTCGCTGCGCCCGCCCTTGGCGAGGTCACGGACGCGGGCGAGCGCGGGGTCGGTGAGAGCGGCGGAGGTGAGACCGGCGAGCCTTGGCATCGGAACAACCCAATCTGCACGGCAAACAACCCCGCGCCCAGCACGGGCGGGGGTGTATCGAGCAGCACCAGCCTAGCCCCGGGGTCCGACAAAATCACCGAGGGTGAGCGGGCGAGCGAACTTGAGACCTGACTCACCGGATGCCCACGGTGCGTTGCCGAAGCCGATACGATGCCGGTGAAAACGGACAGCGCCGTCCCAGCCGACTCGCCCGGAGGGATCCAGCATGTCTGCAGAGGCACCCGCGTCCAGCCACGCCGACGCGGCGCTGCGCGCCGACATCCGCCGTCTCGGTTCGCTGCTCGGGCAGAGTCTCGTGCGCCAGGACGGCCAGCAGCTGCTCGACCTCGTCGAAGAGGTCCGGGCGCTGGTGCGCACCGACCCCGAGGCCGCCGCCGAGCGGCTGACCGGCCTCGACGTGGTCGCCGGCACGCAGCTGGCCAGGGCGTTCTCCACCTACTTCCATCTGGCCAACATCACCGAGCAGGTGCACCGGGCGCGTGAGCTGCGCCGCATCCGCGTGCGCGAGGGCGGCTGGCTGGAGCGGGCCGCGAAGCTGATCGCCGACCGCGGGGTCGGGGTGAAGGAGATCGGCTCGATCGCCTCGAAGCTCGCGGTGCGGCCGGTGTTCACCGCCCACCCGACCGAGGCCGCCCGCCGCTCGATCCTCACGAAGCTGCGCGCCGTCGGCGACGAGCTGGACGCCGAGGCGGTCGCGACCGCGCTGGACGGCTCGCTGGAGCCGGACAAGACCCGCACCGCGCGCACCGACCGCCGCCTCGCCGAGCTGCTGGACCTGCTGTGGCAGACCGACGAGCTGCGGCTGGAGCGGCCCGAGCCGAGCGACGAGGCCCGCAACGCGGTCTACTACCTCGCCGACCTGGCCAACGGTGCTGCCCCGCAGGTGCTCGACGACCTGTACGACACGCTCAAGGACCTCGGGGTGCAGCTGCCCCCGACCGCCCGCCCGCTGACCTTCGGCTCGTGGATCGGCGGCGACCGCGACGGCAACCCGTTCGTCACCCCTGCGGTCACCCGCGACGTCCTGCTGATCCAGCACGAGTACGGCATCCGCGCCGCCGAGGGCATCATCGACGGCCTGATCGACGAGATCTCGGTCTCCAAGCGCCTGCGCGGGGTGTCGCTGGACCTGTCCGCGAGCCTCGCCGCCGACCTGGACAACCTGCCCGAGCTGCCGGCCCGCTACCGCCGGGTCAACCTCGAGGAGTCCTACCGGCTGAAGCTGCGCTGCATCCGGCTCAAGCTGCAGCACACCCGCGCCCGCCTGGCCACGGGCACCCCGCACAAGCAGGGCCGCGACTACCTCGGCACCGGCGAGCTCATCGCCGACCTGGAGCTGATGCGCGCGTCGCTGGCCCGCAACGGCGGCCAGCTCGCCGCGACCGGCAAGCTGGCCTCGGCGATCCGGACCCTGTCCGCGTTCGGCCTGCAGCTGGCCACGCTCGACGTGCGGGAGCACGCCGACGCGCACCACGAGGTCCTGGCCCAGCTGTACCGGCGCGTCGGCGAGGTCGACTACGCGCACCTGGACCGGGACTCGCGCCGCCAGCTGCTGATCGACGAGCTCAACGGCCGCCGGCCCCTGGCGACCCGCGACACCGGGCTGACCGACATCGCCCGCAAGACGTTCGACGTGTTCGCCGCGATCCGGGAGGTGCAGGAGCGCTTCGGCCCGGAGGTCGTGGAGACCTACATCATCTCGATGACGCAGGGAATCGACGACGTGCTCGCCGCGGTCGTGCTGGCCCGCGAGTGGGGCCTGGTCGAGGTCAGCGCCGGCGCCGGGTTCGGCGGGGCGTCGATGGAGTCGGCCCGGGCCAGGGTCGGGTTCGCGCCGCTGCTGGAGCAGGCGCGCGAGCTGGAGATGGCCGGTGAGCTGCTGGACGACCTGCTGTCGATCCCGGTGTACCGCGCGATCGTGCGCGCCCGTGGCGACGTGCAGGAGGTCATGCTCGGCTACTCGGACTCCAACAAGGACGCGGGCATCACCACGTCCCAGTGGATGATCCACAAGGCACAGCGGCAGCTGCGTGACGTCGCCGCCCGGCACGGTGTGCGGCTGCGGCTCTTCCACGGCCGCGGTGGCACCGTCGGCCGCGGTGGCGGCCCGACGCACGAGGCGATCCTGGCGCAGCCGTGGGGCACCCTCGACGGCGCGATCAAGGTCACCGAGCAGGGCGAGGTCATTTCCGACAAGTACACGCTGCCGGCCCTGGCCAGGGAGAACCTCGAGCTGACCCTGGCCGCCGTGTTGCAGAGCGCCCTGCTGCACACCGAGCCCCGGCAGCCCGCCGAGGCCCTCGCGCGCTGGGACGCGACGATGGAGACGGTGTCCTCGGCCGCCTTCGTCAACTACCGCGCCCTGGTCGAGAACCCGGACCTGCCCGCGTACTTCTGGGCGGCGACCCCGACGGAGCTGCTCGGCGCGCTCAACATCGGCTCCCGCCCGTCGAAGCGGCCGAACGCCGACGCCGGCCTCGGCGGCCTGCGGGCGATCCCGTGGGTGTTCGGCTGGACCCAGTCGCGGCAGATCGTGCCCGGCTGGTTCGGCGTCGGCAGCGGCCTGGAGGCGGCCCGCGTCGCCGGCCTCGGCGACGTGCTGCGCGAGATGCACGAGAAGTGGCACTTCTTCGGCACGTTCCTGTCCAACGTCGAGATGATGCTGGCCAAGACCGACCTGGAGATCGCGTCGCAGTACGTCGACACGCTGGTGCCGCAGCAGCTGAAGCCGATCTTCGAGGTGATCCGCGCCGAGTACGAGAAGACCGTCGCCGAGGTCCTCGCGATCACGGGCGAGTCCAGCCTGCTGGAGCGCCAGCCGGTGCTGGACCGCACGCTGGGCGTCCGCGACAGCTACCTGCAGCCGCTGCACCACCTGCAGGTGTCGCTCCTCGCGCAGTACCGGGCCAGCAAGGCCGCCGACAGCGGCGTCTGGGGCGGCGGGCGCAAGTCGTCCCCGGACCCGGCCCTGGAGCGGGCGCTGCTCACGACCGTCAACGGCATCGCCGCAGGCATGCGCAACACCGGCTGAGCACCCGGCTAAGAACCGGCTAAGAACGCGGCTGAGAACCCCGGCGGGAAACCGCCGGGGAAAACTGACAGACTGTCTCGCGTGTCTGTGAACGGTTGGGCTGCCGACGGTTGGACGTTGCCGGACGAGGTACTGCGGGACGCGCCGACCTACACCCCCAGGCCCTCGGAGATCGCGGATCTCGAGCTGCTGCTGTCGGAGGCGTACCGGCCGCTGACGGGTTTCCTGGGCCCGGTCGACCTGAAGTCGCTGCGGCGCAACGGCCGGCTGGCCGACGGGACCGCCTGGCCGGTGCCGGTGACGCTGGAGGTGCCGCTGGCCGTCCTCGGCCAGCTCGACATCGCCGACCCGCTGCACCGGGTGCTGATCCTCGCCGACCTGGAGGGCGCGCCGATCGCCGCGCTGGACACCACCGAGGTGTACCCGGCGCCGCGGGAGGGCTTCGGCGGCGCCGCCGGCCGGGTCAAGCGCCTCGGGGACGGCGGCCACGGGGCGTTCCGCCGCATGCGCCGGACCCCAGCGGAGGTGCGCGGCACCCTGCCGCAGGGCCGGATCCTCGGCGTCATCGCCGACCGGCCGCTGCACCGCCCGCAGCTGGCGCAGATCGCGCGGGCCGCCCGGACCCTCGCCGCGCACCTGCTCGTGCTGGTGCCCGTCGGCAGCCCCGGCCCCGACGGCCTCGCCCCCGAGGCCCTGGTGCGCTGTGTGCTCGCCGCCCGCGACCGGATGCCACCGTGCACGATCGTGGCCCTGCCGCTGCCGCACGACGACGGCGACGACATCCGCGCCGCGATGCTGCGTACCCGGGTTGCCGCCGCCTACGGCGTCACCCACCTGCTCGCTTCCAGCGACTCGATGCTGTCCGGCGGCGGGCTGCGCGTCCTCGTGCCCCGCGAGCTCGCCTACGACGGCCGCGACGGGCAGTGGCGCTCCCTCGACGACATCCCGCCGAAGCACCGCCGGCTGCCGCTGACGGCCGCCGAGATCGAGGACCACCTCGACCGGGGCACGATCCTGCCGGAGTGGCACACGCCGCCGGCGGTCGCCCGCGAGCTGGTCCGGGCCCGGCCGCCGCGCCGGCAGCGCGGCCTGGTCGTGTTCTTCACCGGCCTGTCCGGCTCCGGCAAGTCGACGATGGCGACCGGGGTCGCCGACGCGCTGCAGGAGACGGGGGAGCGCACCGTCACCCTGCTCGACGGCGACATCGTGCGCCGCCACCTGTCGGCGGGCCTGACGTTCTCCGCCGCCGACCGCGACACCAACATCAAGCGGATCGGCTGGGTCGCCGCCGAGGTCGGCCGCCACGGAGGGGTGGCGATCTGCTGCCCGATCGCGCCGTACCACGAGGGGCGGGCCGCGGCGCGGGAGTTCGCCCGTAACGCGGGCGCCGGTTTCGTGTTGGTCCATGTGTCGACGCCGCTCGCCGAGTGCGAGCGGCGCGACCGCAAGGGGCTCTACGCGAAGGCACGGGCAGGCCTGATCAAGGGCATGACCGGCATCGACGACCCGTACGAGACGCCGACCGACGCCGAGCTGACGATCGACACGACCGGCCTGTCCTACGGCGAGGCGGTCACGACCGTGCTGCGCTACCTGGGCAACAACGGCTGGCTCGACCCCCGCCCGATACCCTGAACGGATAAAGCGGGCACATCAGCCCATTACGCCTGACGTCCCGCGAGCGTTAGCCCCTGGAGAACCTGACGCCGAAGGGGCCGCCGCTTCATGGACGCCAACCGCCAGCTTTCCGCCGATACCGATTCACCGGGCGTCGACCTGCTCGGCATGGCCCGGCGCCATTGGTGGCTCGTGCTCCTCATGGTCGGCGCGGGTCTGCTCGGCGCCGGGCAGTTCACCGGCATGCAGCAGAAGGTGTACGAGTCCGCGACGTCGGTCCTGGTCTCGCCGCTCGGCAACGGGCAGGACGCGAACTCCACCAACGGCCGTACCAAGGGCGACATCAACCTCGACAACGAGGCGCAGCTGGTCACCTCCACGACGGTCGCCACGGACGCCCGGAACCTGATGCGCGCCGCCGAGCTGCCCGAGGAGCTGGCCCGCCACGTGCGGGTCGAGGTGCCGCCGAATACCACCTTCCTCGTCATCACCTACTCGTCCAGCGACGCCCGCACCGCCCAGGCCGGCTCGCACGCGTTCGCCGAGGCGTACCTGCGCAACCGTGAGGAGAGCGCGAAGGCCGAGGTCGCCGGGCGGATCGCGATCCTCAACGACAAGCTCAACCAGCTCAACGCGAGCCTGCTGCAGATCAACAACCGGCTCGCCAACCTGCGGCCGGCCGACCCTAATCGGCCCAACCTGGAGAGCCAGCGCACCACGGCCACGTCGCAGATCAACACCCTCGCCGGCCAGCTCAACCAGCTGCTCACCACCACGATCAGCGCCGGCAGGATCATCCGTGACGCGGACCTGCCGTCCCGCCCGGTGAAGCCCAACAAGCTGCTCAACCTCGCCAGCGGCGCCATGGTCGGCCTGCTGCTCGGCGTCGGCGCGGCCCTGCTGCGCGAGCGGCTCGACCAGCGCGTGCGCCGCCCCTCCGACCTGCCCCGCCGGGGCGACGTCACCGTCCTCGCCGCCGTGCCGAGCCGGGTCAAGCCCCGCCTCGACGACGTGTTCGCGCCGTTCGGCGCCGGCGGCCGCATCTTCAACCGCCTCCGCAACGAGGTCCTCGCCAGCATCCCCGCGCCGGACGGCGCCGACGCCCGAGTCGCCCTCGCCGGCCAGGTCGTCGTCGTGGCCGGGGCCAGCCGCGGTGCCGCGTCGACCGTCGTGGCGGCCAACCTCGCCGCCGCGTTCGCCCGTACCGGCGCCGAAACGGTCCTCGTCTGTGCGCACCTGCCCGACAGCCTGGTCGACACCGCCAGCGTCAGCCGGATGCTCGGCGTGCGCTCGGTGCCCGGCCTCTCCGACGTGCTCGCCGGCCGGTTCTCTCTCAGCAGCGCCACCCAGCGCGCACCCCGGCACCCGAACCTCAGCGTCGTCACCACCGGCGGCACCGCCAGCGCCGGCGGGCTGCTGCAGTCGCAGGCGCTCCGCGACACCCTCGCCACGCTGCGGGAACGCGCCGCGTACGTGATCGTCGAGGCACCCTCCACGGCGACCAGCGCCGACGCGCAGAGCCTGGCCAGCCTCGCCGACGCCGCGATCATCGCGGTCGAGCTGCGGCGCACCCGCAACACCGAGGTCGCAGACGCCGCCGACCAGCTGCGCCGGGTCGGCACGCCGCTGCTCGGCGCGGTGGTCCTGCCGCGCCTGACCGCCCCGCGCGGCGGGGAGGAGCGCGACAGTCAGGAGGTGACCGTCGCCGACGACATGACCACGGTCCTGGAGAAGCTGCCGCCGAAGGAGGCCGAGGTGCCGGTCGCCCCGAAGCGGATCCGCACCGCGGCGACCCCCGCCGCCGTCGGCACCGCCGCGAAGGTCGTCCAGGCGCCGGCCGTGCCGAAGCGGCAGACCCGCACGATCTCGGTGACCCGCGTCAACGTCGAGACCGCCGGTGAGAACGGCGCAGACAAGCGCCGATGAGTGAGCTTGCGAGCGAATCATGTAGCAGGTTCGGGGCAGGCCGACGCCGGAGCGCAGCGGAGGTGGCGGCATGACCGGCCCGCAGCGGAGCGAGGAGCCGGTCATCATGGGCGCAGTTCGACGGTCAGGACGACGCCGGAGCGCAGCGGAGGTGGCGGCATGACCGGCCCGCAGCGGAGCGAGGAGCCGGTCATCATGGGCGCAGTTCGACGGTCAGGACGACGCCGGAGCGCAGCGGAGGTGGCGGCATGACCGCCCTCGCGAACCATCCCTCGCTGCAGGCGGCGGCACCCGGCCCCGGGCGGGCCAAGCGGCTGCACCGGCTGCCCGCCTGGCCCGTCACCGGCCTGCTCCTGCTGTTCCCGCTCTGGTGGGCGCTCGGCCTCGGCACCCTGATCTTCTTCCTGGTGGCCGTGCCGATGACCGTGTCGCTGGTGCGGCACCGCGCCTCCGGCCAGTTCGTCAAGCTGCCGCCCGGCTTCCTGCTGTGGCTGCTGTTCCTGGCCGTCGTCGCGCTGGGGCTGTTCAGCCTCGGCGCCGACCCGGCCGGCACGGTGCCCGGCACCGCGGCCAGCCGCCTGGTGTCCTTCAGCTTCCGCCTCGGCGGCTATCTCGCGATGACCGTGATCCTCGTGTACGCCGGCAATGTCGACCGCCGCGAGCTGCCGCAGCAGCGGTTCGTCCGGCTGCTCGCCTGGCTGTTCGTCGTCACCGTTGCCGGCGGGCTGCTCGGCATGGCCGCGCCGCGCTTCGAGTTCACCGCGCCGCTGGAGCTGCTGCTGCCGCACCACGTGCGGGCGAACGGCTTCGTCCAGTCGCTGGTCCACCCGACCGCCGCGCAGATCATGAACCTGCTCGGCGGGGAGACCCCGCGGCCCGGCGCGCCCTGGGGGTACACCAACACCTGGGGCAACAACGTCTGCCTGCTCATCGGCTGGCTGCTCGTCGCCGGCTGGGCGCTGACCAAGAACCGCCGGGTCAAGGCGTTCACCCTGGTGACGCTGCTGCTCGCGATGGCGCCGATCGTCTACTCGCTCAACCGCGGGCTGTGGATCGGGCTCGGGGTGATGGTGCTGTACGTGGCGGTGCGCCTGGCGCTGCGCGGCCGGTTCGGCGCGCTGAGCCTGGTCGGGGTCGCCGGGGTGGGCGTCGCCGTGGCCATCGCCACCACGCCGCTCGGCGACGTCGTCACCGCCCGCCTGGAGGACGGCAAGTCCAACGGCGTGCGGATGTACACCACCGAGAAGGCCGTCAACGGGATGGCCGAGTCGCCGCTGATCGGCTTCGGCTCCACCCGTAGCACGATCGGCGGCCGCAACTCGATCGCGGTCGGCGAGAGCGAGGGCTGCGCGCGCTGCGGCAACTTCACCGTCGGCGGCAACGGCCAGCTGTGGCAGCTCCTCTTCGCCCACGGGCTGCTCGGCACCGCCACTTACCTGGGGTTCTTCGTCGTGGGGCTGTGGCGCTTCCGGCGCGACGCGACCCCGATCGGGCTGGCCGCCACCGCCGCGATCGTGTCCAGCTTCGCCGCGATGTTCTGGTACAACGCGCTCGTCACCCCGCTGGCGCTGACCTTCCTCGCGTATGCCGTCCTGTGGCGCAACCGTTTGGAGAGCCGATGAGCCCAGTGAAGACCGCCCCGGCCGCGCTGCAGGTCGACGACGAGCAGCTGCGCGCCCAGTACGTCGAGGAGGTCCTCGCCCTGCTGTACCCGGGGCAGGGCACCGCGACGGTGGAGTACCTGGTCGTGCCGAACGCCCGCAAGCCGCGGCTGCTCGTGCCCGCCGACGACCGCCGCCTCGCCGCCGCCGCCGTGCGCCGCTACGCCGAGCCGCAGTCGCGGGTCGCGCGGCTCAAGCGTGACGCCGTCGTCGCCGCCCTGCGCAGCGGCGCATCGTCGGTGCTGCTGCGCGACCGGATCGGCATCAGGTCCGGCGCCGACACCATCGAGACCTACCTGCGCCGCGTGCTGCAGACCGACGTGCGGCTCAGCGTCCACATCGGACCGGCGCGGGCCAACCGCAAGCCGGTACTGCAGCTGCTCACCGCGGACGGCGCCACCACGGCGTTCGCCAAGCTGGGCACGTCGGCGCTGACCAGGACCCTGGTCAAGGCCGAGGGCAACGCCCTGGCGGCGGTGTCGACCGCCGGGCTGAAGGCGCTGCGGGTGCCCGACGCCATCCACATCGGACAGTGGGGCGAGCACGAGGTCCTCGTGCAGTCGGCGCTGCCGGTGTGGCGGCCCAGGGTCCCGCTGACCGCGCCCCGGCTGGCCACCGCGATGCGCGAGGTCGCCGCCTGCTGCGGCACCCGGCGCGGCCGGCTCGACGACAGCGGCTACTGGACCAGGCTGCGGGCCCGGCTCGACGCCGTGGCCGGGCACCCGGAGGGTGGCGCGCTGCGGGCCGCGGCCGAGCGCATCGCCCGCTCCGCCGGCGGGGTGCAGCTCACGTACGGCTCCTGGCACGGCGACTGGTCGCCCTGGAACATGGCCGTCCTGGCCGACACGATCCTGGTCTGGGACTGGGAACGCTTCACCCCCGGCGTCCCGATCGGCTACGACGCGCTGCACCACGCGCTGCAGGTCGGCATCGGCCGGTCCCCTTCGCCGGGCAGGTGCGTCAACGACCTCATCGACGCCGCGCCCGAGCTGCTGCTGCCGTTCGGCGTGGTGCACCGCCAGGCGGTCGAGGTGACCACCCTGCTCTACCTCATCGACCTGGCCACCCGGTACGTCACCGACCGGCAGGCGGAGGCCGGCGCCCGGCTGGGCGTGCTCGGCAGCTGGCTGCTGCCCGTTCTCGTCGCGCGAGTGGAGGCACTGTAACCATGCCCGTGCAGGTTTCCGACACGATGAAGCGGATCATCCACTTCGGATCCCGCAACTACGGCCAGCTGACCGCGAACCGGCGGATGCTGCCGCAGTTCCTCATCTGCGGCGGTCAGCGCTGCGGCACCACGTCGCTCTACCGCGCTCTCGCCGCGCACCCGGCCGTCATCAAGGCGGTGCTGCACAAGGGCGTGCACTACTTCGACGTCGGCTACCACCACGGGCTGCGCTGGTATCGCGGGCACTTCCCGCTGCAGCGGCGCGCGGAGCGCATCCAGGACGAGCTCGGCGTGCCCGCGCAGACGTTCGAGTCCAGCCCGTACTACATGTACCACCCGCACGCCCTGGCCCGCATCGCCGCTGACCTGCCCGGCGTGAAGCTGGTCGTGCTGGTCCGCGACCCGGTCGAGCGCGCGTACTCCCAGCACGCGCACGAGGTCGCCCGCGGCTTCGAGACCGAGGTGGACTTCGGCCGGGCCCTCGCCCTGGAGCCGTCCCGCCTGGCCGGGCAGCGCGAGCTGCTGCTCAACGACCCGGCCGCGTACAGCTTCGCCCACCAGCACCACGCCTACCGGGCCCGCGGCGAGTACATCGAGTACATCGAGCCGATGGCGGCGCTGCTCGGCCGCGACCGGGTGCACGTGGTGGACAGCACCGAGTTCTTCCTGCGCCCGGAGCCGGTGTACGACGCCGTCCTGGACTTCCTCGGCCTGCCCCGGACCGGCCGGTACCCGGCGTTCGAACGGCACAACGCGCGCCCCCGCAATCGCCTCGACGACTCGATCGCCTCGCAGCTCGCCGAGCACTACGCCCCGTACGACGAACGCCTGGCCGCCTGGCTCGGCCGGCGCCCCTCCTGGCTGTCCACAGCGGACAGTCCGGCGTGACGGCGACGCTCGACAAGCCCACCCCGGGCGGAGGTCTGGAGTCGCGCAACGGCATGCTGCGCGGCGCCGCCCGGGGCGGGCTGGCGAACCTCGCCGGCACCGTCTGCACCGGCGCCGCCGGGCTCGGCGTCACCTGGCTCGCCGCTCGCGCCCTGGACCCGCACGGCGCCGGCGCGTTCTTCGCCGCCACGGCCGTGTTCGGCCTCGGCGTCACCGTCGCGAAGCTCGGCGTGCAGACGTCGCTGGTGTACTGGCCGGCCCGGATGCGCGCGACCGGCGACCTGTCCCGCCTCGGCGAGTGCCTGCGCGCCGCACTCGGGCCCGTCGCCGTCGCCGCGCTGGTCATCGCCGGTGGCCTGTGGTTCGCCGCGGACCTGCTGCCCGGCCGGCCGGACCTGGTGCGGACCCTCGCGGTGTTCCTGCCGGCGGCCGCGGTCAGCGACGCGCTGCTGGCCGCGACCCGGGGGCTGCGCGCGATGCGCCCGACCGTGCTGCTCGACCGGGTCCTGCGCCCCGCCGCGCAGCTGGTGCTGCTCGCCCTGGTCTGGGTGACCGGCTGGGGCCCGGACGTGTTCGCCGCGCTGTGGGCGCTGCCGTACCTGCCCGCCGCGCTGCTCGCCGGGGTCGCGCTGACCCGCCTGCGCGCCCGCCTCACGGCCGGTGCCGCCGCTGCCGCCGGTACCGCTGCTGCCGCCGGCGCGGCGGGTGCGGCCGGTGACTTCACGCCGCGCCGGTTCTGGGCGTTCACCGCGCCGCGCGCCGTGGCGAGCCTCGCCCAGATGGCGCTGCAGCGCGTCGACGTGCTGCTCGTCGCCGCGCTCGCCGGCCTCGCCCCGGCCGCCATGTACGCCGTCGCCGGCCGGTTCGTCATCCTCGGCCAGTTCGTCAACCAGGGCGTCACCCAGTCGGTCCAGCCGCGCCTCGCCGAGCGGCTCGCCGTGCGCGACACCGCCGGCGCGAACCTGCTCTACCGCCAGGCGACCGCCTGGGTGGTGACCGCGTGCTGGCCGTTGTACCTGCTGATGTTCACCTACGCGCCGCAGTACCTCGACCTCTTCGGCGGGCACTACGAGAGCGGCGTGCCCATCGTGCGGCTGCTGGCGGCCACGATGCTGGTGGCGACCGCCACCGGCTGCGTCGACGTGGTCCTCGCCATGGCCGGGCGCACCTGGTGGAATCTCGCCAACGTCGGCCTGGCGCTGCTCACCATGCTGGTGCTCGACGCGGTGCTGATCCCCCGGCACGGCGCGGCCGGCGCCGCCGTCGGGCTGTGCGCGGCGGTGCTCGTCAACAACCTGGTCCCGCTCGTGCAGGTGGTGCGCGGCCTCGGGCTGCACCCGTTCGGCCGGGCCACGCTGCTGGCCGGCGGGCTCGCCACATCGTGTTTCGCCGTGCCGCAGCTGGCCGTGCTGCCGGTCCACGGGCTGATTGTGCAATTCGCCGCCACGGGGGCGGGTGCGGTCGCGTACTGCTGCGCGGTTGTGCGTTTGAGGCACGTTCTATTGCAGGGGGAACGATGAGAACTGACTACGCGGAGGTCTTCCAGTCGGATGAGGCGGTCGACAAGTACGAACGGGTGGTCTACGCGCCGGAGACCTATTCCACGGCGGTGAGCGACCGGCAGCGCGCGTTTCTGCGCCGCCTGGTCCGCCGCGAGTTCACCGCCCGCCGCCCCGTCCAGCACGACTTCGCGTGCGGCACCGGCCGGGCGATCAAGCTGCTGCACGGTGTAGTACGGGCGGCGCACGGCTACGACGTGTCCGCCCAGATGCTCGCGAAGGCCCAGGAGGCGGGCGTCTACGCGAAGCTGCACCAGGTCGCCGGTGACGGCCCCGTCCCGGAACCGGCCACGGTGGACGGACCGGCGCTGGTGACCGTGTTCCGCCTGCTGCTCAACGCGCCGAAGGACGTGCGGGACCGGGCGATCGCGTTCGCCGCGAAGATCCTGCCCGAGGCCGAGTCGGGCCTGCTCGTCGTGGAGAACCACGGCAACCGCTCCTCGCTGCGGCACCTGCGGCACCGCTCCAACCGCGCCAACCAGTGGTTCGCCGAGCTGCACCACGCCGAGGTCGAGCAGCTGCTGGCCCGGCACGGCTTCGAGGTCGTGCAGCGGCGCGGCTTCGCGCTGTGCCCGGCCGGCGCGTACCGCCGCGAGTGGCTGCGCCCCGTCGCCCGCCGCGCGGACGACCTCGCCGCGCGCAGCGCCCGCCTGTCCGGGGTGGCCACCGACGTGCTGTACGTGGCGCGGCGGATCCCCAAGTAGTCCCCATAGCGGAGGGATGTCCTCGCAGTGAAGCGGATCGGGCTCGTCGTCGCCGTCGTGGTCGCCTGCCTGGCGGGCGCGACGGCGGTGACCCTCAGCGTGCTGTCCACGAAGGACACCCCGGCGCCCCGGCCGTCGCCGACCGCCGGGCCGGTGACGCCGGGCGCGCCGCCGGCGATCGCGACCTCCGACGGGCCGTTCGCGGCCGGCCCCATCGCGCCGCCGGAACAGGGCTCGTACCTCGGCGCGTGGGTCCGGCCGGAGCACCTCACCGAGTCCGGCCGGGTCACCGCGATGACGGCCTGGGAGAAGTCCGTCGGGCGCAAGATGGCGATCGTCAACACGTACCGCCGCTTCGACGAGAACTTCTTCAACGCCTCCGACGAGCAGTTCGCCGCCCGTGGCACCACCCTCATGCTGTCGTGGGCCGGCGGCGACACCCGCCTGGTCAGCATGGGCCGCTACGACGACCTGATCCGCGAGCGGGCCCGCGAGCTCAAGGCGTTCGGCCGTCCGGTGCTGCTGCGGTACCGGTGGGAGATGGACCGGCCGAACCTGCGCGCCCAGATGTGGTCCGGCGAGGACTACGTCGCGGCGTGGCGGCACGTGCGCGGGATCTTCACCACGGAGGGCGCCACCAATGCGTCCTGGGTGTGGTGCCCGACCGCGGAGGGCTTCCTCGGCGGCTACGCGGCCCCGTTCTACCCCGGTGACGACCAGGTCGACTGGAACTGCGTCGACGTGTACGCGGGCTCCACGTACGACACGATCGGCGCGCTGATGAAGCCCTTCCTCGAGTTCTGCGCCCGGCACCCGGCGAAGCCGGTGATGGTCGGCGAGTTCGGCGTCGCCCGGGTGTGGGGCACCGAGCAGCGCGCCGCCTGGCTGCACGACGCGTCCGCGACGTTCAAGGCCAACCCGCAGATCCGGGCCGTCATGTACTTCGAGTCCGACCCGATCGGCAACAGGGGCCCCACGCAGCAGTTCCAGGTCTCCGACGACCCGGCGGTCCTCGGCGCCTTCCGCGCCTCGCTGGCCCAGGACCCGCACTACACGCCGATGACCGCCGCCAAGGCCGGCGCCAAGAACAGCGTCAAGAACAGGAAGAAGTGACCATGTCCCGTGCCCGTGCCCGTGTGCTCGCGCTGGTCGCGGCGCTCGCGTGTGGGTTCCTGGCCGGCTGCCGGTCCGACCCGACCGTCGCGGCGTACCTCGGCGACGGCACCGTCACCATCGCCGAGGTCGGCGCCTTCGCCGCCGACCTGCCCGCCGCCCCGGCGCAGCGCGGCCAGGTCACCGGTTACGTGCTCGGCTCGATGATCATCCGCGACGTCGGCCGGCGGCTACTGGCGCAGCGCGGCCTCACCCTGTCCCAGGCGACCACCGCGGACGCCGTCGCCCAGTACTACGCCCTGCCCGCCGGCGCGCCGGTGGTGTCCCTCGTCACCGACACCCAGAACGTCCTGATCACCCTCGCCGGCTCGGTCACCCCCGTCGAACCCGACCGCGACCAGCAGCGCGCCGCCTACGAGGCGCTGTACTTCGCCACCGGCCGGCCCGTGTCGGAGCGCTACCCGTTCGAGCAGCTGCAGTACCTGCTCAACCGCGACAGCATCGGCCGGATGATCGCCCTGCGCCGGCTGCTCGACGAGGCCGTCGCCGCCTCCGGCATCACCGTCAACCCGCGCTACGCGGGCCTCACCTACGGCCTGCCGGTCGAGGTCCGCCTCGGCCAGGACGGCGTCCTCGCCCGGGCCAGTATCCTGGTGCACCTGACCGTGGACGAGGTGCCAGCCGAGGAGGCCTGAGAACAAGTGCCGGGCAGCGTGGTCCTGCTGGTGACGTCACCCCGGCTGCCGGCCGGCGTGCTCACGGCCCAGGCGTGGGACGTCGTGCGCGCCCACCCGGTCCTCACCGCGGCCGACTCCGAGCAGGCCGGCGCCCTGCGCGCGGCCGGCGCGACCGTCACCGTGGTCGAGCCGGCGGTCACCGTCCTGCTCGACGCCCTGGCCGCGCACGGCACCGTCGTCTGGCTCGCCGCCCCCGACGGCGACGAGCAGCTGGCCCGCGAGCTCGGCCTGCGCCTGGCCCGCGAGCCCGGCCTGGCCACCCTGGAGCTGCTGTACGGCTCGTGGGATCCGCCCGGCGCCCGCGTCCTGGACGCGGTGACCGTCATGGACCGGCTCATGCATCCGGAGATCGGCGACGCCTGGAAGCGCGCGCAGACCCACGCGAGCCTGGCGCCCTACCTGCTCGAGGAGTCCTACGAGCTCTACGACGCCATCCGCGACGACGACCCCGAAGCGGTCCGCGAGGAGCTCGGCGACGTCCTGCTGCAGGTCGTCCTGCACGCCCGCCTCGCCGAGGACACCGCCGGCTTCAGCCTCGACGACGTCGCCGGCGACCTCGTCGCCAAGCTCATCCGCCGCAACCCGCACGTCTTCGCCGGCACCGAGGTCGGCGGCATCGACGACATCATCGCCAACTGGGAGCAGATCAAGCAGGCCGAGAAGTCCCGCGCCTCCGCCGTCGACGGCGTCGCCCTCTCCCAGCCCGCCCTCGCCCTCACCGCCAAGCTCCTGCACCGCGTCGCCCGCGCCGGCCTCACCGTCGACTTCACTCCCGAGGACCCGCTCGGCGCCGCCCTCTTCGCCCTGGTCGTCCAGGCCCACGAGCAGGGCCGCGACGCCGAGGCCGCCCTGCGCGCCGCCGCCCTGTCCTACATGGACGCCGTCCGCCGCGCCGAGTAGGGCGGTGACGCCGGTTTCCTGGGGGTGGGGAGCGGGGTGGCGGCCCTGGGACTGGCGGCGCGGCTCAGGCCGATCGCCAGGCCCACGGCGACCGCGAGGACGCCGGCGAGCTGGCGCGGGTCCGGCACGGCGCGGTCCGTGACGGCGACCGTGGCCAGGGCGAACACCGGCACCAGGCCGACGAACACGCCGGCGCGTTCGACGCCGAGGTGGGCGACGCCGGTGTACCAGCAGACGAAGGCGACCACGGTCAGCACCAGGCCCAGGAAGGCCAGCGCGGCGGTCTCGCCGGCGGTGGGCAGGCGGGGGCGCTCGCCGCTGAACGGCAGGACGACCAGCAGCAGCGGCACGGCCAGGGCGGTGCTCCAGGCCGACACCCGCACCGCGCCGAGGCGGGGCAGCAGCGGCGCGGCGAGCAGCGAGAACGCGGCCTCGCACAGCAGGACGCCGCAGGCGGCGGCGAGGCCCGGGCCGTCGATGCGCCCGCCGCCCTCGACGAGGACCGCGCCGAGCACCACGACCGCGGCCGCGAGCAGCAGGCGGGGGGAGGGCCGGCGGCGTTCCTGCAGCGGGCCGAGCAGCGCGAGCAGCAGCGGGCTGGCGCCGACGATCGTGCCGATGGCGGCCGGGTCGGCGTGGCGCAGGGCGTACATGAGCAGCACGTTGAAGCCGACCAGTCCGGTGGCGGCCACCCCGGCCAGGCGCAGCAGCTCGCGGCCCGTCGGCCGCAGCCACGTGGTGAGCAGGGCGAGCGCCGCCGCGGCCAGGGTGTAGCGCAGCGCCTGGCCGGTCAGCACGGGATAGTCCACCAGCGATCGGCTCACCGTGAACGAGGAGCCCAGGATCGCGCAGGTCAGCACGCAGTACAAGGTGTACAGCCGGTTCATGACGGTGAACTTACGATCGGCAGTGGTCCACGCTACAGTGCCACCGAGCACCGCGTTTGGAGGTCCACTTTGTCGGTCTGGGAGGCGTTGGTCGAGCTTGACCGCACTCGGCCGCGGGTCGGTGACCAGCTGGTCGGCGCGCTGCGGGAGGCGATCACCCGCGGGCGGCTGGCGCCCGGGACGCGGCTGCCCTCGACCAGGGACCTCGCCGCCGACCTCGGGGTCTCGCGGGGCCTGGTGGTGGGGGCGTACGAGCAGCTCACGGCCGAGGGGCGGCTGCTGACCCGGCGCGGGTCCGGCACCGTGGTCGCCGCGGTCGCCACGGCGGTCCCGCGCCGGCGCAGCGACCCGCCGGACCGCCCGGCGAGCGTCGCGCCGCTGCGGCCGGGCGTGCCGGACCTGGGGATGTTCCCGCGCACGGCGTGGCGGCGGGCGTACGAGACCGCACTGACCAGCGCCCTGGACGCCGACTTCGACTACGGCGACGCGACCGGCGCGCCCCGGCTGCGCCGGGAGCTGTCGGGCTACCTCGGCCGGGTGCGCGCCGCGCTGGTGCCGCCGGAGGGCCTGATCGTGACCGCCGGCGTGACGCAGGGCCTGGCCCTGCTGGCGAAGGTGCTGCTGGAGCGCGACGTGCGGCGGGTCGCCCTGGAGGACCCGGGCCCGGCGGCGCTGCGGGAGCACCTCGGCAGGCTCGGCCTCGACGTCGTCCCGGTGCCGGTCGACGGCGACGGGCTCGACGTGCGGGCGCTCGGCCGCACCCGGTGCAAGGCGGTCGTGGTCACCCCGGCGCACCAGTACCCGACCGGCGTGGTGCTCGCGCCGCAGCGGCGCGCCGAGCTGATCGCCTGGGCCACCAGGGTCGACGGGCTGGTCGTCGAGGACGACTACGACGCCGAGCACCGCTACGACCGCGAGCCCGTCGCCTGCCTGCAGGGCCTCGCGCCGGAGCGGGTGGCCCTGGTGGGCTCGGTGAGCAAGGTCCTCGCGCCGGGGCTGCGGCTGGGCTGGCTGGCGGCGCCGCAGGCGATGCTGGACCGGTTGTGCGCGGCCAAGGCTGACGCCGACAACGGCGGGCCGGCGCTGCAGCAGCTGGCGTTCGCGGAGTTCCTTGCCGGCGGCGGCTACGACCGGCACCTGCGCCGGGCGCGCCGGCTGCACCGGGAGCGGCGGGACGCGGTCGTCGCCGCGCTGCGCCGGCACCTGCCGCGGGCCCGCATCGGCGGCATCGCGGCGGGGCTGCACCTGGTGGTGGAGCTGCCGCCGGAGACCGACGACCGGGCCGTGGCGCAGCGCGCCGCCGAGTGCGGGCTCGGCCCCGTGCCGCTGTCGTCGCTGCGGGTCCGCAAGGGGCCGCCGGGCCTGGTGCTCGGCTACGCCGCGCACACGCCGCACGAGCTCGCCAGAGCGGTCAGGACGCTCGCCGGTCTCATATAGGTTCGATCCCATGCCGCATGACTTCGTGCCTCTTGCCGAGCACATCGCCGACGCGCTGCTGGAGTGCGATCCCCGGCTCGCCGCGTCGGCCGGCGATCACCGCTTCGACGACCGGCTGCCCGACCTGTCCGCCGACGGGGTCGCCGCCGACACCGACATGCTCCGCGACGCCTCCGCCGCGCTGTCCCAGGTCGACCTGGACCTGCTCGACCCGCAGGAGCAGGTCGACCACGCGGTGCTGCTGGCCCGGGTCGAGCGGATGCTGTTCGAGCGGACCGAGATCCGCGAGCACGAGTGGAACCCGCTCGTACACAACCCGGCGACCCTGCTCGACGCGCTGATCTCCCGACCGTTCGCGCCCGCCGAGGAGCGCCTCACGTCCCTCGCGGCACGGCTGTCGGCGATCCCCGACGCGCTCGCCACGGCCCGCGAGACCCTGACCGACATGCCGCGGGTGCACGTGGAAACCGCGGCCGGGCAGTTCCAGGGCACCGCGCGGCTGGTCCGCGACGAGCTCGGCGAGCTGCTCAAGGAGGCGCCCGGGCTGGCCGAGGTGGTGCGCCCGCTGCAGGAGCGCGCCGCGGCGCAGCTCGACGAGTTCGCCGCCTGGCTGCGCGGCCGGGCCGACACCGCCGAGCGGGACCCGCGGCTGGGCCGGCGGCTGTGGGAGGCCCGGCTGTGGCACACGCTGGACACCGAACTCGGTGCGGCAGCGGTACTGCGCCGCGCCGAGGACAACCTGGAGCGGGTGACCGCGCAGCTGCGGGCCGCCGCGGCGCAGCTGACCGGTGGGCCGGCGACCGACGACACGGTCCGCGCCGCGTTCGCGCAGGCCGCCGCCGACGTGCCCGACAACGACACGATCGTCGACCTGGCGAAGGTGGCCCTGGAGGAGGCGACCGCGTTCGCCCGGGAGCACGACCTCGTCACCCTCGTGGACGACCCGCTGGTCATCATGGAGATGCCCGAGTTCGCCCGGGGCGTGGCCGTCGCCTACTGCGACCCGCCCGGCCTGCTGGAGCCGGCCGAGCTGCCGACGTTCTTCTGCATCTCACCCACCCCGTCGGACTGGTCCGCGGAGCGGGTCGCGTCGTTCTACCGTGAGTACAACACCCACATGCTGCGCGACCTGACCGTGCACGAGGCGACCCCCGGGCACTTCCTGCAGCTCGCGCACGCCCGGCGCTTCCGGGGCCGCACCCGCGCCCGGGCGATCGGCTGGTCCGGGCCGTTCGTGGAGGGCTGGGCGGTCTACGCCGAGGAGCTGATGGCCGAGCGCGGCTTCGGCGGCCTGCCGGTGCGCCTGCAGCAGCTCAAGATGCAGCTGCGGATGAGCATCAACGCGATCATCGACCAGCGGATCCACTGCGACGGGATGACCGAGCAGGAGGCGATGGCGCTGATGATGGGCGCCGGTTTCCAGGAGGAGGGTGAGGCGGCCGGCAAGTGGCGCCGCGCGCTGCTGTCCTCGACGCAGCTGTCGACCTACTTCGTGGGCTACACCGAGGTGCGTGAGATTGCCGATGTTCGGCCGGTGGACGTCACGCTGCGCGACTGGCACGACCGGATGCTCGCGCACGGCTCGCCTCCGCCCCGCCACCTGCGAACCCTGCTCAACCTGTAGGTGCGGCTCAGCAAGATCCGCCGAACCGATAGGCTCAAGGTGCCGCACCGTGGCGGCCGACCAATCTTTGTCTGCAAGGAGTGACAGTGGCCACGATTGAAGCAATCGGCGCGCGGGAGATCCTGGACTCGCGGGGCAACCCGACCGTCGAGGTCGAGGTCGTCCTCGACGACGGCACCCTGGCCCGCGCGGCCGTCCCGTCCGGTGCCTCGACCGGCGCCTTCGAGGCCAACGAGCTGCGCGACGGCGACGCGAAGCGCTACCTCGGCAAGGGTGTCGAGAAGGCGGTCGAAAACGTCAACGAGCGCATCGCCGAGGCCGTGCGCGGCTTCGACGCGACCGAGCAGCGCCTCATCGACCAGGCGATGCTCGACCTGGACGGCACGCCGGAGAAGTCCAACCTCGGCGCCAACGCGATCCTGGGCGTCTCGCTCGCGGTCGCCAAGGCGGCGGCGGACTCGGCCGGGCTGAGCCTCTTCAAGTACCTCGGCGGCCCCAACGCGCACCTACTGCCGGTGCCGATGCTCAACATCCTCAACGGTGGCTCCCACGCCGACTCCAACGTCGACGTCCAGGAGTTCATGATCGCGCCGATCGGCGCGTCGACCTTCCGTGAGGCGCTGCGCACCGGCGCCGAGGTGTACCACTCGCTCAAGTCGGTCCTGAAGAAGAAGGGCCTGTCCACGGGCCTCGGCGACGAGGGCGGCTTCGCGCCCAACCTGCCGACCAACGCGGCCGCGCTCGACCTGATCGCCGAGGCCGTCGAGAAGGCCGGCTACTCGCTCGGCAGCGACGTGGTGCTCGCCCTGGACGTGGCGGCGACCGAGTTCTACAAGGACGGCGCGTACACGTTCGAGGGCGGCGGCAAGTCCTCCGCCGAGATGATCGCGTACTACACCCAGCTCGTCGACGCCTACCCGATCGTGTCCATCGAGGACCCGCTGTCGGAGGAGGACTGGGACGGCTGGAAGGCGATGACCGAGGCGCTCGGCGGCCGCATCCAGATCGTCGGCGACGACCTGTTCGTCACCAACCCGCAGCGCATCGCCCGCGGCATCGCCACCGACACCGCCAACGCGGTGCTGGTCAAGGTCAACCAGATCGGCTCGCTCACCGAGACGCTCGACGCCGTCGACCTGGCGCACCGCGCCGGGTTCCGCACGATGATGAGCCACCGCTCCGGCGAGACCGAGGACACCACGATCGCCGACCTGGCGGTCGCGGTCGGCAGCGGCCAGATCAAGACCGGCGCCCCGGCCCGGTCCGAGCGGGTCGCCAAGTACAACCAGCTCCTGCGCATCGAGGACGAGCTCGACGACGCGGCGCGCTACGCCGGTCGGGGCGCGTTCCCGCGGTACCGTTAGTCCGGCTCCATGCCTGCGGCCCTCCACCCGGGGGCCGCGGGCGTGTGCCACAAGGGGGAGGCATGCAGCAGCGCACCAGACCGGGCGGGCGCGCCGCGCCCACCAGGGGTTCCGGTCCCCGTGGCGCCCAGCGCGCCGGGGTCGGCGGGGCGGGCCGGGCACCGGCCAGGCCGACGGTCACCAGGCGGGCGGTGTCCTCCGGTGGCGCCGCGCTGCGCACCCGCGCCCCGCAGCCGAAGCGGTTCACCAGCCGGGCCGTGGTCCTCGGCCTGGTCCTGCTGGTCCTGCTGCTGGCGTATGCCTATCCGGTCCGCGTCTACCTCGCCCAGCAGGCGGAGATCACCGCCCTGGAGCAGAGCCAGGAGCGGCAGGCCGTCAAGATCGCCGAGATGGCGGCGCGGGCGGCGAAGTGGGAAGACAACGAATACGTGATCAGCCAGGCCCGCCAGCGGCTGCACATGGTGCTGCCCGGCGAGAAACCGTTCGTCGTGGTCGACCCGTCGCGTAGCCAGCAGGCCGACCCGACTGCGATCCCGGGCGCCGAGAAGGCGTCGCGGCCCTGGTACGGCAAACTGTGGTCGAGCGTCAAGGCGGCGGACTGAGGATGACTTCCGGACACGGGCAGACCGACTTCGAGCCGGCCACCGAGGAGGATCTCGCGGTCGTCGCCGCGCAGCTGGGGCGCACCCCGCGCGGCACCCGCGCGGTCGCTCACCGCTGCCCCTGCGGCCTGCCCGACGTGGTGGAGACGACCCCGCGGCTGCCCGACGGCACGCCGTTCCCGACGCTGTTCTACCTGACCTGCCCGCGGGCGGTGCACGAGTGCAGCCGGCTGGAGTCCGCCGGCGTCATGCGCGAGATGGGCGCCCGGCTCGCCGAGGACCCCGACCTGCGCAAGGCGTATGCGGCGGCCCACGAGGACTATCTGCGCCGCCGCGAGCAGGTCGGCCACGTCGAGGAGATCGACGGCGTCTCCGCCGGCGGCATGCCGACCCGGGTCAAGTGCCTGCACGTCCACCTCGGCCACGCGCTTGCGGTCGGCCCGGGTGTCAACCCGTTCGGCGACGAGACCCTCGCCCTGGCCGGCGAGTGGTGGGCCGCCGGCCCCTGCGTGCCGCCGCCGGCCTGAACCGGCCCGCCGGCTGCGGCCCGTTATCTGCGGCTCGTCGGGTGCGGCTCGTCAGATGCGGGTGACGACGGAGCGCAGGATCTCCCAGCCCTCGAGGTCGTCGGCGGTGCCGGTGTGCGGGCGGCGGAAGCGGCGCACCTCGACGGCGATGTCCGTCAGGGCCCACCGCAGCTGGTAGAGCATGATCGTCGACGGGCGGGGCAGCACACCGGTGGCCGCGGCGTAGGCGGAGAAGATCGAGCCGTCGCCCGGCTCGATGAGCCACAGGTCGCGCTCCGGCGGCGAGATCAGCACGGTGTCCCAGTCGATGAGGCGCCAGCCGGTCGGGGTGAGCATCGTGTTGCCCGAGTGCGGCTCGCCGTGGGTGAGCACGGCCTGCACGGGCTCGCTGTGGCTGTCCAGCACGAGCTCGTCGTAGCGGGCCAGCAGGCCGGCCAGGGCCTCGCGGTGGCCGGCGAGCAGTTCCGCGGCCGGGCGGGCGTACGGGCCGCAGTCGGGGCCGGGGGCCTTGAGGGCCGCCTCGATCTCGCTGCGGCCCGGCACGGCGAAGTCGTCGACGCGGGCGTGCCGCTGCACGATCTCGGGCGCGGTGTGCAGCTGGATGATCATGTCGAGGGTGGCCTGGCGGTGGTCGGGGCCGCGGAACGCGTTCCAGTCGAAGCTCTGGCCGTCGACGAACGGGTACACGGTGACGGCGAAGTCCCCCAGCACCGCCAGCGGCGCGCCCAGGCGCGTCGGCACCGGGGCGACCGCGAACGTCCGGCCGATGGCGTGCAGGTCCACCGCGACGCTCAGCGAGGCCGTGAGCCGCGCGACGTCGGCGTCCGGGTCGACAGCCAGGTCGACGGTGACGAACCAGCGGTAGCCGCCGTCGTCGGTGACCTCCCAGTGGTGGCTGCCGAAGCCGACCGCCCGGTAGGCCAGCGCGGCGACCGGGAGGCCCCATTCGCGACGCAGGGCCTCCGCGAGCGCGTCTTCGGTGAGACCAGCGGGCGGCGTCAGCACGGTTCTGCACGTTACGGCAGCCCCGCCACCTCCGCCGCCCGAGTGTTACAGAGCAGGACAGGAACCCTTACTTACCGGGGGCCGGCGGTGCGGTCGCGGTGACGATCTGTGCACCCTTCGGCGCGACGAACGCCTGGGCGTCGACGTTCTCGCTGTACTTGCTGAGCTCCACGCCGATCGCCTTGTCGTCGGTGCCGACGCCCTTGAACCGGGTGAGCAGGCCGCTTTCGGCGACGCAGACGTGGAACTCCTTGGCCGAGACGTCGTTGGGGCCCGCGTCGGCGTCCTGCGGGATGCCGGTGACGTCGAGGCAGTCGCTCTTCTGACCGGCGATCGTCGCGGTGTTCTCGGCGATCTTGACACCGGGCACCACCGCCGCCGCCGTCATCAGGGCGAGCGCCATCTCGGTGTTGATGAAGCCGCCGCCGGCCACCGCGGAGAGGTACGCGGCCTGGTCGGCGGAGGACAGCTGGCCGGTCTGCACGGCGCTCTTCTGGCACACGACCTTCTGCCCGGTCTTGCCGGTGCAGACGAGCAGGGTGTCCTCGGTGAGGATGAAGCGGCCGTCCTTGCCGATGTAGGCGGCCTTCGGCGGCTGCTGCACCACGGTCGTGGGGGTGCCGTCGTCGGTCTTGTACTCGGCGGTGAAGGTCAGCTTCCCGGACTTGCCCATCCGGTCGGCGAGGTCGGTGATGGCGGAGACGTTGTCGACGGTCTGCTTGACCTGGTTGATGAAGCCGCAGCCCAGCGCGCCGGCGCCGAGCGTGGACGCGAGCACGACGGTCAGGATTCGGGTACCGGCACGATGCATGCCGCCCAATGTGGGGCCGGTCACCGCCGGGTGCAACGAACTGTCAGCAGGGCGACCCGTTGACGGTGCAGCTGACCGGCTCGGCGGCCTTGCCCTTCGCCTCGAAGCCCATCCGGATCGAGCCGCCAGGCTCCAGGTAGGTGTTCCACGGCTGGGAGCGCAGGGTGAGCCGGTCCGCCTTGTGCTCGGCGGTGGCGCCCCAGGTGGAGGTCGGGGCCACGCCCGGCGGCAGCCGCAGCTGGACCGTCCAGCCCTGCAGCGGCTGGCTGCCGGTGTTCGTCACGGTCACCTCGGCGTTGAAGCCGTCCTTCCACTTGCTGCGCACCGCGTAGCCGGCCTTCACGCCGCCGCCGCTGCGCACCGGTGCCGCGCTCGTGCTCGGCGTCACGAGCTGCGTCCGCTCCACGGTCACCACGCGGGGGGCGGGGTCGCGGGTCATGTACAGGACGGACATGGTGCCCGCCACCACGGTCGCCACCGCGGCGGTGACGACAAGCACGCGCTCACGTGTCAGATGCCACATCCGCGCGCCACTACCCTGACCGTCATGGAGGTAACCGTCCGGCGGGCCCGGACCACAGACGTGCGGGGCATCCGGCGGCTGGTCGCCATGTACGTGGCGGACCGTCGGCTGCTGTCGAAGCCGATGGTGGCGCTGTACGAGGCCGTGCAGGAGTTCTGGGTCGCGGAGCGCGACGGCGTGATCGTCGGCTGCGGCGCGCTGCACGTGATGTGGGAGGACCTCGCCGAGGTCCGCACGGTCGCCGTCGACCCGATGATCCGGGGCCACAAGATCGGCCACCGGATCGTGTCGGAGCTGCTCGCCGCGGCCCGCGAGATCGGCGTGCGGCGGGTGTTCGTGCTGACGTTCGAGACCCGGTTCTTCGCCTCGTTCGGCTTCGTGCCGATCGACGGCACCCCCGTCACCCACCAGGTCTACGAGGAGCTGCTGCGCTCCTACGACGAGGGCGTCGCGGAGTTCCTGGACCTGGAGCGGGTCAAGCCCAACACCCTCGGAAACCACCGGATGCTGCTGCATCTGTAGGTTGATCGCATGACCCGAGTGGCGGCGATCGACTGCGGCACCAACTCCGTCCGGCTGCTCATCGCCGACGCCGGCCCCGACGGGTCGCTCGTGGACGTCACCCGCCAGATGCGCATCGTGCGGCTCGGTGAGGGCGTCGACCGCGCCGGCCGGCTGGCGGAGGCGGCGATCGAGCGCACCCGGGTCGCCCTGGTCGACTACGCCGCCGAGATCGCCGCGGCCGGCGTCACGCACGCCCGGATGGTCGCCACCAGCGCCAGCCGTGACGCGTCCAACGCCGACGACTTCCGGGCCATGGTCACCGCCACCCTCGGCTTCGCCCCCGAGGTCGTCAGCGGCGACGAGGAGGCCCGGCTCACCTTCGCCGGCGCTGTGCAGGGCCTGCGGGCACAGGCGCCGTTCCTGGTCTTCGACATCGGCGGCGGCTCGACCGAGTTCGTGGTGGGCTCGCAGGACGGGGTCGACGCCGCGATCAGCGTCGACATCGGCTGCGTCCGGCTCACCGAGCGGCACCTGCACGACCACCCGCCGACGCCGGCGCAGGTCGCGGCCGCCGAACGGGACATCACCGACGCGGTGGACCGGGCGCTCGCCGCGGTCGACGCCGGCCAGGCCCGCACCTTCGTCGGCCTCGCCGGCTCGGTGACCACCGTGACCGCGCTCGCGCTCGGCCTGACCGAGTACGACGCCGGGCGCATCCACCGGGCCACGGTCTCCACCGCCGACGTGGCGAAGGTGACCGCGAACCTCCTTGCGGCCACGCCCGAGCAGCGGCTCGCCAACGCCGTCATGCACCCCGGCCGGGCCGACGTCATCGGGGCCGGCGCGCTGATCCTGCGGATCATCCTGGAGCGGTCCGGCGCCGAGGCGGTCGTCGCCTCGGAGTCGGACATTCTGGACGGCGTCGCTATGTCGTGTTTACGTCAGTCCTGATCAGCCGGTATCAGCCGGTGCGGCGGACCTCGGCGCGGGACTGCTCGCGCGGCTCGGCGTCGTCGCGGGACCACCACCAGCCGTAGGTGAGCACGCCCTCCTGGGGCATGGTCATGATGATCTTCGCCGGCATGGGGCCCTCGTACGCGTTGAACACGCCGGGCTCATGCTCGACAAATCGGGTCACACCGGGCAATTCCAGGCAGGTGACGTGCAATTCGAGCCGCCCGGCCTCACTGGCTGTGAGGATGGTGTGCTCAACGTGTTGCAGCCCCTTGCTGTCGCTGACCGCCTCGTAATCAAGGGTGATCGCGTTGCCGCGCACCACCGAGGTCACCTTGATGCGGGCGACGAACGGTCCGGACTCCAGCCCGTCGCCACGCCCGCGGTAGACACCGGGCGCCGAGGCGAGGCGCTTCAACAGATCGGTCACGGCGCACACCGTAATACGCCTGCGCACCGGACTGTGTCCTGCACGCGTCTGCGGTTATCGTGAGCCGTCGCCCGAGGGCCGGTGGGTCGCTTTTGCAAGCTCAAGACCACTTCGCCCGATAGGGTGATCTTTGCGGTATACCCCGGAAGGAACCACATGTCAGATCAGTACCCGCCGCCCGGCGGCTACCCGCCGCCTCCCGGTGGCGGTGACCCGTACGGGCAGCAGCCGCCGCAGTACGGGCAGCAGCCGCAGTACGGTGGCGCCCCGCAGTACGGGGATCAGCCGTTCAGCGGCGCTCCGCAGTACGGGGACCAGTCGCAGTTCGGTGGCGCTCCGCAGTACGGCCCGCCCCCGGGTGGCGCCCCGTTCGGCGCCCCGCCGCCCCCGCCGCGCCGCAGCAAGGCCGGCAAGATCATCCTGATCATCGTGGCGGTCATCGTGGCGCTGTGCCTGATCTGCGGCGGCATCCTGTACGCGACGGGCAGCAGCATCTTCGACTCGATCAAGAACAGCTCCACCAACGCCAAGGTCGGCGACTGCCTCGAGGGTGACACCATCCAGGACGACGTCACCAAGGAGGTGGACCTCAAGATCGTCGCGTGCACCGACGCCAAGGCCAAGTACAAGGTCGTGGGCATCGCGGAAGGTGTCGCGCAGGCCGACGCGCTCAAGGACGGCACCACGGTCTGCGACGCCTACATCGATGAGGGCGCCAAGTCCGTGCTCTGGCAGGGCACCGACGTCGCCGACGGTCAGGCCCTCTGCCTCGCGCCGGCCAAGTAACGCGCGCAACACTCTCGTCCCGACGGGCGGTCCGCGACACGCGGGCCGCTCGTCCGGCATTCTGCGCTTGATAGTACTGCGCATTGCGTACTACTCTGCTTCACGTGGACACCACCCAGCTGCTCAAGGGGGTCCTCGACCTGGCCGTGCTCGCCGTCCTGCGGGACGAGGACGGATACGGCTACGACATCCTGCGCCGGCTGCGCTCGGCCGGGCTCGATGAGGTCGGCGACGCCTCCGTCTACGGCACCCTGCGCCGGCTCTTCCAGGCCGGGATGCTCACCACCTACGTGGTCCCCAGCGAGTCGGGGCCGCACCGCAAGTACTACGCGCTCAACGCCGCCGGCCGCACCCAGCTCAACGCCTCCGGCAAGGTGTGGCGGGGGTTCGCCGCGACCATGGACCAGCTGATCGGGGAGGCGTCGTGACCGAGGGGACCGCCATCGAGATCGACTACTACTACGAGCGGGTGGCCGCGGCCCTCGCCGACCTGCCCGCCGAGGCCCGCGACGAGCTGCTGGAGGACCTGCCGGCGCACTTCGCCGAGGTGATCGCCGAGCAGGGCGGGCCCCTCGTGGACCGGCTCGGCCCGCCGGCGACCTACGCCGCCGAGCTGCGCGCCGCCGCCGGCCTCGACGCCGGCCCCGGCCGGGCCGCCGACCGGGCCCCGATCGTCGTGGCCTACCAGCGGTTCGTCGCCGCCCTGCCGGGCCTCGACCAGCGCGCCGGCCGGCTCATCGGCTACCCGCGGGCGACACAGTTCCTGCGGCTGCTGCGCCCGGCGTGGTGGATCGCCCGTGCCGTGGCGGTTGTGGTGCTGATCTTCGCCGTCGACATCGTGCCGGCCGACCGCTTCGACGACCCCATCGGCTGGCTGCTGCTCGGCGTCGCGATCGTCGTGTCGATCCGCATCGGCGCGACCGGCGTGCCGAGGGTGCCCCGCTGGGTCGGATACGCCGGCACCGCGGTCGCCGTCGTCGGCCTGCTGTTCCTCATCGCCAACGCGCCGGCGATCCTGCGCGGCTACGACGGCCCGCAGGGCTACTACCAGACCGGCGGCGGGCCGTTCGACGGCGTGACCAACGTCTTCCCCGTCGACGAGCACGGCCGGCAGCTCGACCACGTCACCCTGTACGACCAGAACGGCAGG
Organism: Dactylosporangium sp. NPDC050688; assembly: GCF_040654515.1. Lineage (NCBI taxonomy): Bacteria > Bacillati > Actinomycetota > Actinomycetes > Micromonosporales > Micromonosporaceae > Dactylosporangium > Dactylosporangium sp. NPDC050688. Next base: position 109,374 of record NZ_JBFAIC010000002.1, on the reverse strand, counting down.
CCGATCCAGGTCGGCGACTACTGGCGCTGCACCGGCAGCGATGACGACCGGCCGGCGAGCTACCCGCTGTGCCTCGGCACGGCCCACCCCAGCCCGTCGCAGACCGAGGCCGCCGAGCCGACCGGCAGCGCGTCCCCGTCCCCGTCCGTGTCCCCGTCACTGTCCCCGTCCGCGCCGCCGTCCCCGTCCGTCTCCCCCTCGGTGAGCCCCTCGCCGTCCCGCTAGCTTTGGGGGCGTGACGGACGCGCTGGACCGCCTCGACGCCGAGATCGCCGACTGCCGGCGGTGCCCTCGGCTGGTCGCCTGGCGCGAGCAGGTCGCGGCGACGAAGCGGGCCGCGTTCCGCGACGAGGAGTACTGGGGCCGCCCGGTCCCCGGCTTCGGTGCCCACGACGCCCGCATCGGCATCCTCGGCCTGGCCCCGGCGGCGCACGGCGGGAACCGGACCGGTCGCATCTTCACCGGCGACCGGTCCGGTGACGTGCTGTTCGCCGCCATGCGCCGGGCCGGCCTGGCCAACCAGCCGACCAGCACGAGCCGCGACGACGGCCTGACCCTTACCGCGACGCGCATCTTCGCCGCCGTGCGGTGCGCGCCGCCGGACAACAAGCCGACCCCCGCCGAGCGCGACACCTGCGCGCCCTTCCTGCACCGCGAGCTCGCCCTCATCCGCTCTGACCTGCGGGTCGTCATCGCGCTGGGCGGGTTCGCGTGGGCCGCGTTCTGGCCCGCGCTGCGCGCCGTCTACGGTGTAGCACCGGCGCGGAAGGTACCGTTCGGCCACGGCGCCCTGTGGCAGGCCGACGGCGCCCCCGCGTTGCTCGGTTGTTACCACGTGAGCCAGCAGAACACCTTTACCGGCAGGCTCACGCCAGGAATGCTGGACGAGATTTTCACCCGTGCGAAGGCACTCGCCGGGATCGGATGACGCTGACCGACGGGATGTCATGGACCGCACCTTCAACCGCTGGTTGCCGGTGCTCGCCGTGATCGGGGTCCTCGGGGTCGCCGCCGTCGCCGCGGCCACCTCCTCGCCGGAGATCAACAAGCTGCCGGTGCCGCCGCTCAACCCCAGCCCGCAGGCGCCCTCCGCGCTGCCGACCCGCACCGTGGCCGCGTCGCTGCCGCCGGAGGCCGCCCCCGAGCAGGCGTCGTCCTTCGCGTTGCCCGACTGGGTGTCGTACACCGCCGGCGTCCTGTGCGTGCTCGTGCTGGTCGCCGCCGCCGGCGTGCTGGTCTGGTCGCTGCTGCGCAACGGTGACCCGAAGCGCAAGGCGCGGCTGTTCGTCGAGCCGAAGCGGCCGGCCCCGATGACCGACGACGGCGGCGCCGCGGTGATCGCCGCGGTCGACGCCGGCATCGTCGAGCTGTCCGACACCGACAGCGACCCGCGCCGCGCCGTCATCGCCTGCTGGGTCCGCCTGGAGCGGGCCGCCGCGGCTGCGGGCACCCCGCGGGAGACCGGCGACAGCCCGACCGACCTGGTCACCCGGCTCCTGGCCGGCCACCAGATCAGCCGGCCCACCCTCGAAGGGCTGGCCTACGTCTACCGCGAGGCCCGCTACGCGACCCACCCCGTCGACGAGCGGACCCGCCAGGGCGCGATCGAGGCCCTGCGGCAGCTGCGGGCCGAGCTCGCGCTGCGCGGGGTGCAGGGAGGTGCCGTGCATGGCGCGTAACCCCGACGAGATGGTCAGCCTCGAGGAGCTCTTCAACGCCGGCCGCACCGCCGTCGCCGCCGACCCGCGGCCGGTGCGCCGCCCTTCGCGGCCGTACGACACGCGGTGGTGGATCCGCCGGCTGTTCATCGCGGTCGCGCTCACCACCGTCGGGTGGGGGCTGCTGTACGTGTTCGGCCTGACCACCTCGTACCCCCTCGTCTTTCTCGGCATCCTCGCGGTCGCGGTGATCCAGGAGGCGCTGCGGCAGGTGCGCGCCGACGAGCTGCCGGTCACCGTCACCGGGCGGGGCCTGACCCCGGTCCGGGCGCCGAACCTGGCGAAGAAGAAGGCCCTGGCCAAGACCCGGCGCACCGGGGACGTCGTGGACGGCGTGCCGGTCCTGGACGGCCTGCGGCTGGCCGTCGGCCGGTGGGAGGACCGCCTGGTGTGGGGCGAGCGCGACGCGAAGCGCTTCGCCGCGCTCGTCGTGCCCCGCATCGCCGACCTGGTGGACACCAGGCTGCGGCAGCGGCACGGGATCACCCTGGCGGGCTCGCCGAGACAGGCCAGGGCACTGCTGGGCGACGAGCTGTGGACGCTGCTGCACCAGCCGCCCACGCGCGTGCCGAGCCCGGGCGTCGTAGCATCGATCGTCGCGAAGGTGGAGGACCTATGAAGACGCTCGCACCGGCCGAAGTTGGCCGGATCGCCAAGGTGGTCCTGGACCAGGTCGGCACGGTGGTCGTCGGCAAGCGCGACTCCCTGGAGCTGGTCCTGGCCGGCATCCTCGCCGGCGGGCACGTGCTGCTGGAGGACCTGCCGGGCCTGGCCAAGACGCTGACCGCGCGCTCGTTCGCGCAGACGCTCGGCATCGGGTTCCGCCGGCTGCAGTTCACTCCCGACCTGCTGCCCGCCGACGTGACCGGCTCGTTCCTGTACGACCAGCGCTCGCACGAGTTCACGTTCCGGGCCGGACCGGTCTTCACGAACCTGCTGCTCGCCGACGAGATCAACCGGACCCCGCCGAAGACCCAGTCGGCGCTGCTGGAGGCGATGCAGGAACGGCAGGTCTCCGTCGAGGGGGCCACCTACCGGCTCGACCCGCCGTTCCACGTCCTCGCCACCGCCAACCCGATCGAGTACGAGGGCACCTACCCGCTGCCCGAGGCCCAGCTCGACCGGTTCCTGCTCCGCGTGTCGTTCGGCTACCCGGAGGCCGATGAGGAGTGGGAGGTGCTGCGCCGCCGGATGAGCCGCCGCCAGGAAGAGGCGGTCATCGAGCCGGTCGTCGACGCCGAGACCCTCCTGGCCATGCAGGGCGCCCTGGAGGACGTCACCGTCGAGGACTCGATCGGGCGGTACATCGTCGCGCTGACCGCGGCGACCCGATCCCACCCGCAGGTCCTCGTCGGCGCCTCACCCCGCGGCTCGCTCGCGCTGCTGCTGCTGGCCCGCGCCGCCGCCGCCCTCAGCGGCCGCGACTACGTCATCCCCGAGGACGTCAAGGCGGTCGCCGTGCCGGCGCTCGCGCACCGCATCTCGCTGCTGCCGGAGATGTGGCTCAAGCGGATCGACCCCCGGACCGTGGTGGGCGAGGTGCTCGCGCAGACCCCGACCCCGGCCAGCGGCGCACTGCCCACCTACGGCGGAAGGCGTGGCTGAGCGGCGCACGCACGCGCGCGCCTTCGAGCCGACCCGGGCGCTCGGCCGGGCTGTGCTCGTCGCCGCGGTGCTCGTCCTCGCCGCCGTCCTCACCGGCCGGTTCGACCTGGTCGTGCTGGCCACGCCGTTCGCCCTCGGCACCGCGCTGTCGCTGGCACGCCGCCCCGGCCGGGCGCCGACGGTGGAGGTCACCACGGCCGAGCCGTTCGTCGTCGAGGGCGCCGACCTCGACGTGAACGTCGGCGTCGGCAACCCCAACCCGGGCGGCTTCGACCTCGTCGTGGTCCGCCTCGCCGTGCCGCGCTGGATCCGCCTGGAGCACAGCGACCGGCCGTATGTCGTCGGCGTCGACCCCCGCACCGTCGCCGGCGTCGACCTGCACGGCCGGGTGCTGCGCTGGGGCCGCCACCCGCTCGGCCCGGTCACCGCGCACGCCTTCGCCGCCGACGGCCTGCTCATCAGCCGCCCCGTGCAGGCACCCGCGCTGCCGGTCAAGGCGTACCCGGCGATCGAGCACTTCGACGCCGACGAGGCCATGCCCCGCGCCGCCGGGCACGTCGGCGGCCACCGCTCCCGCCGCGCAGGCGAGGGCGGCGAGCTCGCCGGCGTGCGCCGCTTCGGCTCCGGCGACCGGCTGCGCCGCATCGACTGGCGCGTCTCCCTGCGCACCCGCGAGCTGCACGTCGTGAGCACCCTGTCCGACCGCGACGCCGAGGTCGTCGTCCTGCTCGACGCGCTGCACGAGGCGGGCCGCTCCGGCGGCATCGACGGCCGCGCCTCTGTGCTGGACACCACCGTGCGCGCCGCCGCCGGCATCGCCGAGCACTACCTGCGCCGCGGCGACCGGGTGGCGCTGCTGGAGTACGGCGGCCAGATCCGCCAGCTGCGCGCCGCCAGCGGCCGCCGGCACTACATGACCACCCTGGAGTGGCTGCTCGACATCACCCCCGCCCAGGTCGCCGACGAGCCGCCGCCCTCGGTCTTCGGCCCGCACATGGTCCAGCACAACGCGCTCGTCATGGTCCTCACCCCGCTGCTCGACCCGCGCTCCGCCGCGATGCTGGCCAACCTGGCCCGCGCCGGCCGCTTCGTGGTCGCCGTCGACACCCTCACCTCGGCCTCCGGCCCGCTGCGCGGCGCCGGCCCCTGGGGCCCCGTCGCCCACCGCCTCTGGTCCCTGGAACGCGACAGCGTCATCGGCCAGCTCCGCGAGCACGGCGTCCCTGTCGTCCCCTGGGGCGGCGCCGGCAGCCTCGACGAGGTCCTGCGCGGCGTGACCCGCGTCGCCCTCTCCCGGACGGTCACCAAATGATCGAGGAGCTGCAGGACTTCCTGCTCACCCGCCTCGGCCGGGTCAAGGACATGCTGGAGCGCGCCGCCGCCGGCCCCCTGCTCGTCCGCTTCTTGGTGTTCCTGCTCACCCTGGTCGCGGCCCTGGTCGCCTTCCCGGCCGAGCTGATCCTGCGCCCCGCCGCCATGGCGTTCGCCGCGGTCCTGGCCACCCTCCCGGCCGTCTTCCCGCGCACCCGCCTCGTCGGCCTGGCCATCCTGCTCTGCGCCTTCGGCTGGTTCCTCGGCAGCTACGCGTACGACCAGGTCATCACGATTCCGCGGGTCATCGCCCTGGCCGCGGCCCTGTATCTGCTGCACTCCCTGGCCGCCCTGGCTGCCGCCCTGCCGTATGACGCCATCGTCTCGCCCGGCGTCATCCTCACCTGGCTCCTGCGCGCCACCGCCATCGTCAGCGCCAGCGCCATCGTCAGCGTCCTGCTCCTCGCCGTCGTGAAGCTCGTCATCGGCCCGGTGTACCTCGCCGCCTCCCTGATCGGCCTGCTCGCCGCCGGCGCCCTCGCCTGGCTCATCACCCGCAAGTCCACCTGACCCACTCCGCCGGGCACGACAGGGTGGCGGTCGGCTCACTGGTGATCTTGCTTGCGTGATCGAAGTCGTGTGGTGGTCGTCCGGGTGGCCGGGGCGCGACTTGGATCACCGCGGTGGTCCGGTGCGACGGCGACCAGCGCGCCGCAGCCGGCACAGTGAGCGCCGTTACAACCCTGGTAACGATCGTTACATGTCTGTGGCCTGACTGAAGGTGGGCGGGTTTCGCCGTTAGCGTTGGGCTCGTGGCTCCCAAGCGAATCCTGATCGTCGGTGCCGGCCATGTCGGGCTGTACGCCGCGTTGCGCATGTCCAAGAAGCTGCACCGGCACGAGGCCGAAGTGACGGTCGTCGACCCGCAGCCGCACATGACCTACCAGCCGTTCCTGCCGGAGTCGGCGGCCGGCAACATCTCCCCGCGGCACACGGTCGTGCCGCTGCGGCGCGAGCTCAAGCGCTGCCACGTGCTCTCCGGTGAGGTCACCCGGATCGAGCACGCCCGCAAGGTGGCCATCGTCCAGCCGATCGTCGGGCCGGCCCGCGAGGTGCCGTACGACCACATCGTCGTCGCGCCGGGTTCCGTGTCGCGCACGCTGCCGATCCCGGGGCTGCGCGAGCACGCGGTCGGGTTCAAGACCATCGGCGAGGCGATCTTCCTGCGCAACAGCGTCCTGGACCGGCTCGACGTGGCAGCGACCACGTCGGACCCCGCGACCCGGCGGCGCGCGCTGACCTTCGTGTTCGTCGGCGGCGGGTACGCCGGCATCGAGGCCCTCGCGGAGATGGAGGACATGGTCCGCGGGGCGCTGCGCTACTACCCCGAGATCCCGCAGTCGGACGTGCGGTTCGTGCTGGTCGAGGCGGCGCAGCGGATCCTGCCCGAGGTGGGGCCGGAGATGGGCGCGTACACGGTGGTGCAGCTGACCCGCCGCGCGATCGACATCCGGCTCGGCACGCGCCTGGAGTCGTGCGTCGACGGCATCGTGAAGCTGTCCGACGGCGACGAGTTCCCGGCCGACACGATCGTGTGGACCGCGGGCGTGAAGCCGCACCCGATGCTGGAGGACACGGACCTGCCGAGGACGCCGCGCGGCGCGGTGACCTGCCTGCCGACGCTGCAGGTGGTGGACGCCGACGGGGCCGTGGTCGAGGGAGCGTGGAGCGCCGGTGACTGCGCCGCTGTGCCGGACCTCACCTCGAGCGTGCCGGGTGCGCTGTGCTCGCCGAGCGCGCAGCACGCGGTGCGCCAGGCGGCGAAGCTGGCCGACAACATCACCGCGGTCGTGCGGGGGCGCCGGCCGGTGGACTACAAGCACAAGCACGTCGGCTCGGTCGCGGGCCTCGGCCTGTACAAGGGTGTCGCGCACGTCTACGGCGTGAAGGTGCGCGGCCTGCCCGCGTGGTTCATGCACCGGACGTACCACCTGAGCCGGATCCCCACGCTCAACCGCAAGATCCGGGTCCTGGTGGACTGGACGCTGCAACTGGTGCTGCGCCGCGAGGTCGTCGCGCTCGGGTCGCTGCACGAGCCGCGCGAGCCGTTCCTCACGGTGGCCCCGCCGATCCAGCTGCCCACGAAGACCGAGCAGCGGTCGAAGGCCGCCGCGTAGCGGGTCAGCGCGCCCGCCACACCCAGACGTCCTCCACCCGCTCGCCGGGGCCGAGCAGCTCGTCCATGGTCTGCTTGAGCGCCCCGGCCTGCGGGTGGCGCACGTCCAGCACGAAGGACGCCGCCCGCCAGTACGCGATGTCCCGCCGCAGCGCCTCGCGGTCCCTGCCGGTGACGGTCGCCGCGGTGCCGGACTTCGCGACCCGTTGCAGCAGCTGCGACGTCGGGCGGGGGTAGACGCCGACGGCGGCGGCGCCGTTCTTGCCGTACGGCCCGATGAACCAGCCCTGCGGCATGGCGATCCGCGCGTCGGTCGCCGCGGCCCAGCGCATCGCGTCCGGGTCGCGCGGGTCGGCCAGCGGCACCGGCACGACGACGCCGTCCTCCGGGACGTACACCTGCCAGAACCCCTCGGTGAAGAACGCCGGCACGGGCGCCCGGTCGGCCACCGGCAGCGGCGCCGGCGCGAGCGGCACCAGGGCGGCGACCACGGCGACCGGCACGAGCAGCCGCAACGTCTCGGTCTGCGTGATCGCCGCGTCGACGACCCGGGCCAGGATGACGGCCAGCAGCGGGATCGCGGCCAGGGCGAAGCGGGTGGGCAGCGCCGACTCGATCACCGGCAGCCCGGTCAGCAGCGCGAACGGCCCCCGCTGCTCGGTCGGCTCGTCGTCCACCACCACGAACGGGCCGAGGGCGAGCAGGCACAGCACGACCGCGGTGACCGCCGACGCGACGACGGCCGGGCGCCGCCACATCCACACGGTCGCCCCGAGCACGACCAGCAGCAGCGGCGCGCCGAAGAACGTCGTGTACTCGGCGGGCCCGCTGACCAGCCGCGCCGTGGCGTCGTCGCCGGCCAGCGACAGCGGTGAGATGGCGGTGAAGCTGTACAGGTCGGCGGAGAAGTACGAGGCCAGGAAGACCCCGCCGTCGGCGCTCTGTGGCCCGTGGAACTGCAGCCACAGCGGGTACGCCAGCAGCGCCGCGGCCAGCCCGGCGGCGAGGCCGAGCCCGAGGACGAACGGCGGGACGACCCGCGCCGGGGGCCGGGCGTGCGCCACGAACACGATCGTGAACAGCGCGAGGGTCACCGCGGCGAGGAACAGCACCTCCTCGCCGACGAACAACTGGGCCGCGACCAGGACGCCGAGCAGCAGCCCGGTCCGGACGGTGCGCCGGTCGACCTCCGTCTGGTGGGCGAGGCGGACCACGCACCAGACGATCGGCGGCACCAGCCACGCCGCGGTGATGTGCAGGTGCGCGTTGGACTGCGACACCATGCCGGGCGCGAACGCGGCGAACGCGCCGCCGATCAGCGCGCCGGCCCGGTGGACGCCGAGCGTCCTGGCGAACAGCAGATACCACCCGATCCCGGTCGCGGCGAGGTTGCCGGCGACCAGCAGGCTGAATGTCACCGGCGCGCCGAACGCCAGGGTGACCGGCGCCAGCAGCAGCCCCATGCCGATCAGCGAGGCGTTGCACAGCAGGTTGACCCCGTCGGGGGCGTTGAGCATGCCGGTCACGAGGGAGAAGTCGCCGCGGTACGCTCGGGTGGCGTAGGCGAGGAACCACTCGTCGAGTGCCTGGTCACTGGGGTTGAGGGCGAGCACCCGCCCGGCCGGATCGGGCCACATCCGGTGCGTCAGCAGCGCGGCGGCGAGCGTGAAGAGCAGCCCGGCGGCGACGTCGACGGGCCACCGCCGGCGCACCTGCAACGGTGGACCTTCCTTTGTCAAGGTCTCCGGCGGCGCCATCTCAACCTCGTCGGTCAGTGGGGTGCTGCTCACCCGGATGACAGTAACGGCGGTCCCCTTGTCGGTGTTGAGGGTTCGTCGGACGGACTACCGTGAGACGCGTTTCTACGCCCGGGTGGTGGAACGGCAGACACGGCCGCCTTAAAAGCGGCTGCCGCGAGGCGTGCGGGTTCGAACCCCGCCCCGGGCACCGATTGCTTTCGCCGTGCGTCCATGTTCCGTCGGTACGGTGATCGCCACCGGGCGGGCGCATCCGGCCCCCGAGACTGAGATCCAGTTCATCGGGGTACGGGGGGTACGCTGGTCGTACACATGAATGCGACGCCCTTGGAGGCTGATCGTGCAGAGTTCGAACCCGGTGCTCAACCGCCTTGGTCAGGCGGCGCGACAGGAGCGGTCGCAGGTGCAGCCGCCGAGTTTCGGCGCGCCGGCCGGCTACGGGTATCCACCGCCCCCGGCCGCCACCCGCGCGATGACGATCGACGACGTCGTCGTGCGCACCGTCGCCCTGCTCGCGGTCACCGGCATCTTCGGTGCGGGGGCCTGGGTGCTCCTGCCGGACGTCGGCGGCATCACCGCGATCGCGGCCATCGGCTCGATCGTCGCGGGTCTGGTCCTCGGCCTGGTCATCTCGTTCATGCAGATCACCAACCCGGCCGTGATCATCCCCTACGCGGCCCTGCAGGGCGTCGCGCTCGGCCTGGTCAGCCGCTGGTATGAGCACGCCTTCAACGGCATCGTCATCCAGGCGGTCATCGGCACGTTCGGCATCTTCGCGATCATGGCAGTGCTCTACAAGCTGCAGATCCTGCGGGCCACGCCCCGGTTCACGAAGATGGTCATCGGCGCCCTCATCGGCGTCGTCGTGCTGAGCCTGGCCAACTACCTGTTCTACCTGTTCGGCGTCAACCTCGGCCTGCGCGACTACGGCACCGACGGCAAGGTCGGCTGGCTGCCGATCGTCTTCAGCCTGGTGATCATCGTCGTCGCGGCCCTGACGTTCGTGCTGGACTTCGACGCGGTCGAGCAGGGCGTGCGGTTCGGCCTGCCGGAGAAGTACTCGTGGTACTGCTCGTTCGGCATCCTGGTCGGGCTGATCTTCCTGTACTACGAGATCCTGCGCATGCTCAGCTACCTGCGCCGCTGATGGGGCCCGGCGACCGGCTCACCGAGACGGTGGGCAGGCTGGCCGGGCAGGTCGGACACTGGACGCCGTCCCGATGGGCGGCGTCCGGTGCGTCCGGGGTCCCGCGCGGCGACCTGGTGCACGACCTCGTGCAGTGGCTCGCGGACCGCTGCGCCGACGCGGAGGGCCGCCCGCGCCAGCCGGTGCCCCGGCTGGACAACGACCTGGTCCTGCCGGACCAGCTGCGGGTGGTGGCGGCGGACCTGGCACGCTTCGGCGGCCCCGCCCTGATGGACGAGGCCGCCGAGAAGGTGCGGGCCGTGCGCGGGCAGCTCTGACGCCTGAGCTCACCAGTGAGGCCGCAGTGCACCGCGCCCGGCCGGGACGACTCTAGGGCCTGTTCACAAGAGGGTCGAGCCGAGGCGGCCGCCCCGGACATCCCTTGTGAAACAGGTCCCGGCCTATGACAGACGCTCGATGACCATGGCCATGCCCTGGCCGCCGCCGACGCACATGGTCTCCAGGCCGATCGACTTGTCGTGCCAGCTCAGCGAGTTGATCAGGGTGCCGGTGATGCGGGCGCCGGTCATGCCGAACGGGTGCCCGACGGCGATCGCCCCGCCGTTGACGTTGAGCTTCTCGATCGGGATGCCCAGCTGCCGGTACGACGGGATGACCTGTGCGGCGAACGCCTCGTTGATCTCGACCAGGTCGATGTCGTCGATGCTCATCCCGGCCCGCCGCAGGGCGCTGCGGGACGCCTCGACCGGGCCGATGCCCATGATCTCCGGCGACATGGCGGTGACGCCGGTCGACACGATCCGGGCCAGCGGCGTGATGCCCAGCTCGCGGGCCTTGACGTCGCTCATGATGACGACCGCCGCGGCGCCGTCGTTGAGCGGGCAGCAGTTGCCGGCGGTGATGCGGCCGTCGGGGCGGAAGACCGGCTTGAGCCCGGCCACGCCCTCCAGGGTCACCCCGGGACGGGGCCCGTCGTCGGTGGCGGCGACCGTGCCGTCGGGGAGGGTCACCGGCGTGATCTCGCGGGCCCAGAAGCCGTTCTTGATCGCTTCCTCGGCGAGGTTCTGCGACCGCACGCCGAATTCGTCCATGTCGGCGCGGGTGACGCCCTCCAGCTCGGCGAGGTTCTCCGCGGTCTGGCCCATGGCGATGTAGATGTCGGGCAGGGCGCCGTCCTCGCGCGGGTCGTGCCACGGCTCGCCGCCGCCCTCGGCGCGCTTGGTGGTGCGCGCGTACGCGTCGGCGAAGGCCGGGTTCTGCCACGGGCCGCCGACGGCCGCCTGCGCCTCGGCCGGCAGGCCGTCGGAGTTGCCGCGGGCGAAGCGGGACACGCACTCGACGCCGGCGGAGATGAACACGTCACCCTCGCCGGCTTTGATCGCGTGGAACGCCATCCGGGTGGTCTGCAGCGACGAGGCGCAGTAGCGGGTGGTGGTGGCGCCCGGCAGGTGGTCGAAGCCGAGCAGGGTGCTGACCACGCGGGCCATGTTGAAGCCCTGCTCGCCGCCTGGCAGGCCGCAACCGAGGTAGAGGTCTTCGATGTCGCGCGGGTCGAGCTCGGGCACCTTGGCCAGCGCGGCGCGCACGATGGTCGCGGCGAGGTCGTCGGGGCGGAGGTCGCGCAGTGATCCCTTGGCGGCACGGCCGATCGGGGACCGGGCGGTGGCGACGATGACAGCTTCCGGCATACGACCCACGTTACTGCACGGTAATCAGGCCGGACGAGCAGCTGTGATAAATCTGCAGGCTCAGTGCAGGAATCTCCGGACGGCGGCCGCCTCCTCGACGGCGGGCAGCAGCGCGTGCGCCCACACCCGGTATCCGTCGGCGGAGGGGTGGAAGCCGTCGTGGCACAGCGTGCCGGCGTCGGCCCGGAACACCGCGCCGGTGCGCGCGGCCAGGTCGACGACGACCGCGCCGGCGGCCGCGGCGGCCGAGGCCTGCAGCCGGGCCATGCCCCGGCTGCGCCAGCCGAGCAGCTGCCGCAGCGGCGGCGCGAACGCCCGCAGCGCCCCGAAGTCGGGGCAGGTGCCGACGACGACCGGGATGGCGGCGTCGTGCAGCCGCCGGCAGGCGGCGCCGAGGTGCTCCGCGGCGTCGGAGCCCCGGCCGGGGTGCGTCACGTCGTTGGTGCCGACCAGGATGACCGCCACGTCCGGCGCCGGGCCGACGAGGGCCCGGGCGACCTGGGTGGCGAGGTCGGCGGAGCGGGAGCCGGCCACGGCCACGCTGGACAGCTCGACCCGCCGGCCCGCGGCGCCCTCGGCCAGCAGCGCCGCCAGCTGCCCGCCGACGGTGTCGGCGACCCGGTCGACGCCGACGCCGAGCGCGGTGGCGTCGCCGAGCAGCACCAGCCGCATCGGCGGCTTGCCGGCCGCGCCGACCGACGAGCGCATCGCCAGGCGCATGTCGGGCTTCGCGTAGGACCTGGACCGCGCCGCCATCGCCTGCGCCGCGAGGACCGCCGCGCCGCCGACCGTGCCGGCGATCACGGTGACCGTGGCCATCCGCGCCAGCCGCTTGATCGTGATCATGCCGACTCCATCGTGATCATGTGGACTCCTGCGCCGCGGTCGGGGAGGGCTCGCGGGCCGCCTGCTGCGGCAGCCGGTGCCAGACCCGGTGGCGCAGCTGCGCCCAGCGGCCCGCCGGGCCGCGCTCCCGGCCGGCCACCTCGGCCGCGCTGACCTCGGTGCCCGGGCGCTGCGCCGCCTCGGCCGCGGCCCGTGGCAGCGACCGCACGCCCTCATCGGCCCGCAGGTCCATGGTCAGCGGCGCGGCCACGTCGGGCTCGGTCAGCGCCGCGATCACCGTCGGCAGCACCGCCTGCGCAGCGGCCAGATACCCGGCGCCGGACGGGTGGAACCGGTCGAAGCTGAACATCCGGTCGGGCTCGGCGTAGAACAGCTCGCCGAGCAGGTCGCCCAGCGACACCGTGCGCCCGCCGGCCTCGACCACCGCGATCGTCTGCGCCATGGCCAGCTGCCGGCTCCAGTGCCGGGCCAGCCAGCGCAGCGGTGGCTGGATCGGCCGGATCGTGCCCAGGTCGGGACAGGTGCCCACGACGACCTGGATGCCCTCGGCCCGCAGCTGGCGCACCGCGTCGACCAGGTGCCGCACGGCGAGCGACACGCTGACGCGGTGCGTGACGTCGTTGCCGCCGATGCAGATCACCGCGACGTCGGGACGGTGCCGCAGTGCCACGTCCACCTGCGGCGGCAGGCCCCGCGACTCACAGCCGACGACGGCGAGGCAGCGCATCCACACCGGGCGCCGCTGCTGCTCGGCCAGGCCGGCGGCGACCGCCGCGGCGAAGGTCTCACTGGGCAGCTCGGCGCCGTAGCCGGCGGCCGAGGAGTCGCCGAGCACCACCAGGCGGATCGGCTCGCCGTCGAAGTGCGCGCCGTAGGTGCCGTCGGCGCGTGGGGGAGGGCTCACGACCTGGGGGATGACCCGCCGGGCCAGCAGCGCCTGCCCGATGACCACGCCGTAGAACAGCGCGCTCGCGCCCGCGATGCCACCGCCGCCCACCGCGGCCGCCGTGGCGATCCGCCGCACCTGTGCCGACCGAAGCTTCAACGCCCCCATTGCCCTTCCCCGCCTCCCGCCTTCGCAGCGACCTCCGAGGCTAACCTCCTTGCAGCAAGTATCCGCCTCGCTCGGTAAAGATCCCGATCGTCTTCATCCCGACCGATCCGGGCCCGCCCGGGTCAGCTCCACCTGGATCAGGACCCGCTGCTCCCGGACCATGGCGGCGCGGTAGTCGTCCCAGTCGGGGTGGTCCCCTCCCGTTGCCCGGCGGTAGTAGTCGACCAAACCGTCGATGCTCTGCGGCGGCGGCACGATCGTCGCCCGCCCCTCCACCTGCACCCATCGGCCGAAGAAGTCGTCGGGAAAGACGCACAGCGCCGCCCACGGATCCCGTTGCAGATTCTTGACCTTGTACGCGGTGAGCCGGCTGCTCACGACCGCCCTGCCGGCGTCGTCGAGCACCACCAGCACCGGCGACATCTGCACGTCCCCGTCCGCCCGGCGGGTGGCCAGCACCGCGCGGTGCTGCTGCGCCAGGACGGCCCGGGCCTCGTCGAGATCCATGCATCATTCTTACCGCGCGCTTTCGTGACAGACACCGTTACATTCATAGCCAGACGAGAGAGGGCGGCGATCATGGCGGACAGCGCGCTGCGACGGCGGTTGGCGTGGACGGCCCTGCTGCGGGTGTTCAAGCCCGGCACACCGGGGCTCGGCCAGCGGCTGGGCGCCATCCCCCGGATGATCAAGGCGACCCTCAAGGGCGAGTACGACGGCGGCACCCGCCTGGCGATGCTCGCCGCCGCGGGCGTCTACATCGTGTCCCCGATCGACGCCGTGCCGGAGCTGTTCCTGCTGGTCCTCGGCGTGGTGGACGACCTCGCCATGGCCACCTACTTCGCCGGCGCGCTGCTGGACGAGCTGGAGCGCTTCCTGGAGTGGGAGAAGCAGCGCGACAACGTGATTCCCGGACACGTCGTCAAGTAGCCGATTCCAGCGCTATAGGCTGGCCGTGTGCGCTATTACGACAACGTCGTCGAATTGGTGGGCAACACGCCCCTCGTCCGGCTCCGCAACGTGACCCACGGGATCTCCGCCACCGTCCTGGCCAAGGTCGAGTACCTCAACCCCGGCGGCAGCGTGAAGGACCGCATCGCGCTGCGCATGGTCGAGGAGGCCGAGGAGGCCGGCCTGCTCAAGCCCGGCGGCACGATCGTCGAGCCGACCAGCGGCAACACCGGGGTCGGTCTCGCGCTCGTCGCCCAGCTGCGCGGGTACAAGTGCGTCTTCGTCTGCCCTGACAAGGTCAGCGAGGACAAGCAGAACGTGCTGCGGGCCTACGGCGCGGAGGTCGTCGTCTGCCCGACCGCGGTCGCGCCGGAGGACCCCCGCTCCTACTACAACGTCTCCGACCGGCTCGCCCGGGAGATCCCCGGCGCCTGGAAGCCCGACCAGTACGCCAACCCGGCCAACCCCCGCTCCCACTACGAGACCACCGGCCCCGAGGTCTGGGAGCAGACCGCCGGCAAGGTCACGCACTTCGTGGCGGGCGTCGGCACCGGCGGCACGATCTCCGGTGTGGGCCGCTACCTCAAGGAGGTCTCCGGCGGCGCGGTCCGCATCGTCGGCGCCGACCCCGAGGGCTCCGTCTACTCCGGCGGCACCGGCCGGCCGTACCTGGTCGAGGGCGTCGGTGAGGACTTCTGGCCGACCACGTACGACCGCGACGTCTGCGACGAGATCGTCGAGGTCTCCGACAAGGAGTCCTTCGAGCTGACCCGCCGGCTCGCGCGCGAGGAGGGCCTGCTCGTCGGCGGCTCCTGCGGCATGGCCGTCGCCGCCGCGCTGAAGGTCGCCCGCCAGGCCGGCCCCGACGACGTCGTCGTGGTCCTGCTGCCCGACGGTGGCCGCGGCTACCTGAGCAAGATCTTCAACGACGGCTGGATGGCCCGGTACGGCTTCCTGCGCACCGCCGCGGAGCTGCCGACCGTCGCCGACGTCCTGGTCGGCAAGGACGGCCGGATGCCGCAGATGGTGCACGTCCACCCCAACGAGACGGTCCGCGACGCCATCGACTACATGCGCGAGTACGGCGTCTCCCAGCTGCCCGTCCTCAAGGCCGAGCCGCCGGTCGTGACCGGCGAGGTGGCCGGCTCGATCGCCGAGCGGGACCTGCTGGACGCCCTGTTCACCGGCCAGGCCCACCTGCACGACATCGTGGAGCGGCACATGGGCGACCCGCTGCCGATGATCGGCGGCGGCCAGCCCGTCAGCGAGGCCGTCGCCCTGCTGGAGAAGGCCGACGCCGCGGTCGTGCTCATCGACGGCAAGCCGGCCGGCGTCATCACCCGGCAGGACCTGCTGGCCCACCTCAGCTGAGGCAGCCGCCCGCGGGCAGGGGCGCCCTGCCCGCGGGCGCGGCCACCGCAGCGGCACGGCGACGACGTCGACGCCCCGCGGCAGCCAGGCCCGATCACGCCGACAGCGACACCGCGGGCAGCTCGAACCAGCGCAGGGCCTCGAAGTTGGCGGAGACGACGCCGTCGGGCTGCTCCTGCCGCTCGACCGCCGCGACGATGCGGGCCGCCTCGGCCAGGTAGCCCGCGAGGGCCGACTCCGGGGCCCGCTCGTGCCGCGACGGCCAGCGCAGTTCGCCGTCGGCGTCGTAGCGCAGCTCCGACAGGCGCAGCGGCGGCTCGACCAGCCCGTCACGGTGCTTCCAGAGTCCGGTGTACGGGTCGAAGCGGTACTGCGGCAGCAACGCCCAGCCGTGGGTGGCCACGAAGTGGACCGCGTCGACGATGTAGCGCAGTACCGCGTCGGAGATGAAGTAGTTGAAGCTGACCCGCACCCAGCCGGGCTTGATGCCCTCGCAGCCGGCGATGATCTCCTGCTCGAAGCGCTGGGAGCGCTCGATGTCGATGCCGAGGAGGCGGTGGCCGTAGGGCCCGGCGCACGAGCAGCCGCCCCGCGCCTGGATCCCGAACAGGTCGTTGAGCAGCGACACGACGAAGTTGTGGTGCAGGTACCGGCCGCCCGGCCGCTTGACCACGAACGACACGATCGACAGCCGGGACGCGTCGAGGTTGCCAAGGATCTCGATGTGGGGGTTGGTCTTCCACGAGGTGATCGCCTCGCGCAGGAAGCCCTCCTCGAGCTCCCGGATGGTGTCGGTGCCGACGGCCTGCTTGAGCTGGAACACCAGGCCGGCCCGGATCGACTCGACGATCGCCGGCGTGCCGCCCTCCTCGCGGTGCGCGGCGTCGCTGATGTAGTGGTGGTCGGTCGGGTTGACGTAGTCGACCGTGCCGCCGCCGGGCACCGTGGGCACCCGGTTGCGCAGCACCTCGCGCCGCACGACGAGGACCCCGGGCGTGCCGGGCCCGCCGACGAATTTGTGCGGCGAGATGAAGACCGCGTCCTTGTACTGGCCGGGCTCCGGGCCGTACATGGCCACGTCGACGTACGGCGCGGCGGCCGCGAAGTCCCAGAACGACAGCGCGCCGTGCTCGTGCAGCAGCGCCGAGATCGCGTGCGTGTCGGTCACGATCCCCGTGACGTTGGAGGCCGCGGAGAACGACCCGATCTTCAGCGGCCGGTCGGCGTGCCGCGCCAGCTCCGCCCGCAGCCGCGACAGGTCGACGTGACCGTTGTGATCCTCCGGGATGACGACGACGTCCGCGATGGACTCCCGCCACGGCAACTCGTTGGAGTGATGCTCGAACGGGCCGATGAACACGACCGGGCGGTCGGCGGGCGGGATGTGGGCCGACAGGTCGTAGCGGTCGTCGAGCCCGGCCGGCACCCGCAGGCCCAGGATGTGCACCATCTTGTCGATCGCGGCGGTCGAGCCGGACCCGGTGAAGATGACCACGGTCTCGGCGTCGCCGCCGACCGCGTCGTTGACGATCTGGCGGGCGTCCTCCCGCAGCCGGGTCGTCTGCAGCCCGGTGCCGGAGGACTCGGTGTGGGTGTTCGCGTACCGCGGCAGCACCTCGTCACGGATGAACCGCTCGATGAAGTCCAGCGCCCGCCCTGACGCCGTGTAGTCGGCGTAGGTGACGCGGCGTGCGCCGTAGGGCCCCCACATCACCTGGTCGTCACCGATGACGGCATCGCGAATCCGCTGGAGCAGGGGGGTGTCCATAGCGGCCATTATCCGTGCCGCCACGCCGTCCCCTTTCGAGTGGTGACCGGCGAATCGCACAGGCTGTCCGCCCACGCGTGCACCCCGACTGTTTAACGTTTCGTCCGGAGGTTCTCAGGGGGCCTCGAACAGTTTGGGGGTAGGGAAGTTGGTCAGTATTGACCAGTCCGAGCCAACAGACGTCGTCGATCGTCTGCTGTGGCGGGACGCCACGCAGATCCTGAGCCGGCACAACGAGTCGGACAGTGACGGCCAGTGCATCTGGTGCGGGCGGGAGTGGCCGTGCGCGCCGCGCCGGCTCGCCGAGAACGCGGAGGCCGCCTCCCGGCGTCCGTGGAACGAGGCGTGGACCGCCCGGCACGACCTGTACAGCCTGCGGACGATGCCCGACTGGCGGATCGACCGGGGCGCCCCCCAGCGGTCCCGGGGCGGCTGGCACCGCGCCGGCGGCAACCGGGGAACCTTTCTCTAGCACGATCGTTGATCTCAGCGGTGATCTCGGTACGCCCGCCACGCGCCGCGACCACCGCGACACAAAGACCCGCCCGGGCACGGTTGCCGGCATGCCTCCGCCGGCTCCGAACGCCTCCGGCCAGGCGTCCTCCCCAGGGATCGGGCGGGTCTACACGGCAGGCGAGGGCACACGTTTCGTGGTTCCCCCGCATATATCGCGATGGTGTGCCCTCGCCTGCCAAAACCCCTACAGCCGCCGGACGGCCCGGTCTCCCCTTTACGGAGGCCGGGCCGTTCGCTGCTGCTCGGTTCGTTGCTGCTCGGTTCGCCGCTTACTCGGCCAGGAACGAGAACACGGTCAGTGGCGTGTGGACGTTCGTGGTGCCGTTGGGACCCTGCACCTTGATCGGGCACGCGCCGGAGAAGACGCCGGAGCCGAGGCCGCCCGCGTCGTCGGCGAGGCCGGTGGTCGGGGTCTTGACGGTGATCGAGGTGCCGGCGGAGTTGAGCACGAAGTTGGTGCCGGCCACGCCGCAGAAGGTCACGCCCGTGGCACCGGTGAGCGTGCCGGTGATGGTGACAGAGGTGGCGGCGTGGACCTTGCCGGACGTCGGGTTCACGCCGGTCACCGCCGGTATCGCCACCACGCTGGCACCGGTGTCGGCGGCGGGGAAGGTCTTGGTGACGCCGCTGTGCGTGATGGCGAGGTTGGCGCCCGTCATGCCGGCGGCCGTCTTGCCCGTGAACCAGTTGCCGTTCTCGGTGTTCGTCGGCGCCGTGGTGAGCAGGGTGCCGTCGGACTTCTTGTACACCTTGATCTCGGTGAGCGGCTTGCCGCCCAGGGTCGCGGTGAGCTGGCCGCTCTGCCCGGTGAAGGCGAAGCCGCTGTCGGCCTTGACCCGGATGATCTGGCCGCCGGACGCCGCGAACGTCTGGATCTGCTTGGCGGAGGGCAGCTCGCTGCTGAGGTCGGTGATCACCGGCGCCGTGGTGTCGAGCTTCGGCGGGGTGACGAAGACCAGGCCGGACAGCGTCTTGGTGAGCGTGCCGACGCCGTTGGCGAAGTTGATCGCGATCGTCTCCGACGCCACGCCGGAGGTCGGCGCGCAGCCGCCCGGGTCGGGCGTCTTGACCGCGAGGCTCGTCGTGCCGGTCACGATGTAGAAGTCGAGGCCCTGGCAGTCGGTGTCGGCGCCGAGGTCGACGCTGGCCACGGAGTCCTCGTCGAGCGTCGCACCGGTCAGGCCGACGACGTTGATGATGATGACCTGCTTCGCCGTGTCCGCGGCGACCTTGCCGCCCACCGGAGACGCGATGGTGATCGACGTGGCGGCCGGCGCGGCGTGCGCCGCCATCGGTGCGCCGACCAGTGTTGCTGCGCTGAGCAGCGCGGCGGCGGTGCCCGTGCCCGCGAAGGTGGCCAGGCGGGAGCCTCGCCAGGATTGGACGAGCGACATCAGGTGGATCCTTTCGGAGCTGTACGGCGAACCCTTCCGCGGCTGACCGCACGATCTCGGGTTTGATGACGCCACGCTACCGTAAAGTTACTGGCAGTCACTGAATTCCATTCACATCGGGCCGTGGCTCGTGCTGGCCGATGTCGAGCCGACCCCGCCGGTCGGCGCCGGCGCCGACCGGCGGGCGCCGGGAATGACGAAAGTAGGTCACGTTCAGCATCGAGACTGTTACGTTTCGTGACGTTGGGTGTACTCACGGTTCGTTGGTGATCGCGCGCCCTCATTCCGACGCATGGGTATCGAACGCGAACCCCGGCAGCCTGCTGCTCGCCAACCTCAACAACGGCTACTCGGTGTCGGCGGCGGCGACGATCACATCCGTCACCCCGGCGAGCGGCCCGGCCAGGGGTGGCATACCGATCGTCGTCACCGGCACCAACCTGAACGGCGCCACGGTCACGCTCGGCGGCGTCTCCATGACTCCGACGATCGCCTCCGACGGCCTGAGCTTCACGGCCGTCGCCCCGCCGCACGCCGCTGACGGCCAACCGGTGACGCTGTCCGTCACCACGGCCGGCGGCACGGTGCACCGGCAGGGCGCGTTCACGTACTCCAACGGCATCACGGTCTCGCCGAGCACCATGCCGAAGACGCTGGCCGGCACCGGCCGGACCATCGAGATCACGGGCGTCGGGTTCTCCTCCCTCAACCCGCAGAGCACCGCCGGCGGCACCACGCCGGACACCCTGGGCGCCCACGTCTTCCTCAGCCGCGGCGCCTACAACAGCGCCACCGTCGCCGGTCACAAGGCCAGCCCGCAGGTGTCGGAGTGCGCCGACGTGCTGGTCCTCAACGACGGCCTGCTCATCTGCAAGGTCGGCATGGTGCCGTACACCCGCACGACGAGCGACGCCACGGTCACCGGCACCACGTTCGAGTCGCCCACTGCCAACTTCACCTCGGCCGACGTCGGCCTGGCCGTCACGGCGGGCACCGCGACCGGTGGTGCGCCCGGCGTCCTGGCGGCGAACACCGTCATCTCGAGCGTCACCAGCCCGACGACCGCCGTGCTCAACAACGCGGCGACCACCGACGGCCTCCTGGTGAACGCGAACCTGGCCAGCTCGCGGACGATCGCGTCCGCGACGACCGCGACCAGCGGCGGCGTCACCACGCTCACGGCCGCCAACGGCACGGGCCTGTTCACCAACGCCGACGTCGGCCGCATGGTGAACAACACCGGCGTGTACATCACCTCGATCACGGACACCGACACCGCGATCCTGTCCGGCCCGCTCGCCACCGACCTCAGCGCGGCCAACGCGGTGCTCAAGAACGTCCTGCCGGACGGCGCGTACACGGTCACCGTGGTCAACGACGGCCGCCTCAACGCCGTCGCCAACAACCCCAACTACAACCAGTCCGTCATCTCCAGCGGCTCGACGTTCACCGTCGGCGACTACGTGACGACCAGCTGACCCTTCCAGCAACGACGCGGCCCGGGAACCAGCCAGGTTCCCGGGCCGCACCGCGTACCGCTCAGGGCGCGGGCATGGAGCCGACGCCGGATCGGGCAGGTCATGCCGTTCAGCCCGTGGTTGCAGCAGCCGTACGGGTTCTTGGACCCCAGCGAACGGTGACCTACTGTTGCTGCGGCCGTGAGGCGTAGGTCGTCCACAGGTCGACTGCCTGCTGGAGGTCGAGTGCCGCGACGGCCTCACGACTCATGCCTGCGGTATACACGAGTCTGTCGGCCAGCCAGGCAGGCACCGGTTCACGCGGCGCCGGCTGTGCCACCGCCACATCGCCGGCGAGCCGGCCGAGCTGTTCCACCACGTTCGCCAACTGGACCAGCTCGGGACGCGTCGAGCCTGCCGTTCGCAGTCGGCCGACGGCCTCGGTGTACACCTCGGCGTCGGCGCGTGCCCCCACCGCCCAGACCTCGCAGATTTCGATCGCCTTGTCTTCGGTGATCCGGTACACGATGCGCCAGGTGTTGCGGCCGACGACCAGCTTCCGGAATCCCGTGAGCTCGCCCCCGAGTGGATAGCCCGCTTCCGCGTCGTCGGCGAGGAGGAGAATCTTTTTCAGCACCCTCGGGACGGCGTCGGGTCCGATGCGCCGGAGGTCGTCGATCGCGGCTTCCGTAAAACTGATCTCCGCCACGGCTACTCGTCGTCAGGGAGCGCTTCGAGCGTCTCGCGGGTGTGTCCGAACGCGCTCAGGACGTCGTCGAGCGGCGTCCGGCGCCCGGTGTCGGTTGCCGCTCGGGCAAGCACCAATGCGAGATCGTGCAGGTCGGCCACCGCCGCATCGATCTCGGCGAGGCGCCGCATGCTGACGACGGCGGCCACCGGCTCCTGCCGCCGGGTAACGATGACGTCGGAACCCTGCTCCGCGTCCGCCACCAGTCGAGCGACCCCACATTGCGCGGCTTCGGTCACGCTCACGTGTCGAGGCTCGTGGAGAATCGTCATACCGAAACTGTACAGGTATCTGTGCACGATGCAGGTCGTCGAGCGGATGCCCGTCGAGGGCATCCGCTCGAGCGGGGATCAGGCGGACAGGAAGCCGACGCCGATCGGGCCTGTCAGCCGCCCGAGCAGTCTCGGTGACGGCCCCTGGACCGGATGAAGACCGGACACTGAGGTTCGGCACGCAGATCGACGTGCAGCACATCATGCTGGACGGCTCCAGCCAATCGCAGGGCGTCACACAGCGACACGTGGCCGGCTATGTCGCCAAGTATGCGACCAAGGCCGCTGAAGTGGCCGGTGCTGTGGATCGACGGGTGCGCAGACTGTTCGGCCTGGACGATGCCGACATAACACCACACGCCGGCAAATGATTGCGACTTACCTGGAGTTGGCGGAACTCCCCGAGTACCGCGACACCACGCTGGTCAACTGGGCACACATGCTCGGCTATCGCGGGCACTGCACGACGAAGAGCGCGGCCTACTCTACGACGCTTTCGAAACTGCGGAGCGATCGAGCCGAGTATCAGGCAGCCAGGCGCCGAGAAGCGCTCGGGTTGCCGGTCATCGACCCCGCCACAGTGGTTGTCGACGCCGAGTGGCGATTCGTCATGGCTGGCCTGCAACGGGGCGAAGCCGCGATCCTTGCTGGATTGCGCTCGGCGCCCGAGTGATCACCAAAGTGCGGGGGTGACCTGGTTCAGAGTTTCTTCACTGAGTCAAGGCGCCGCTGACGCGGCGCACCGCGGCGCCACGGGGTCGCTCCGCGACCTGCGCTTACGCCTCCGGCGACGCGCAGGTCCGCGATACTGTGCCGCCCATGGAACAGCGGCAGGTCACCGTGGAGGTGCTGCGTCGCGTCATCGGCCGACGGCTTGTCGCCGTGACCGAGGCCCGCCACTGGTACCGAGGCCGCAGGGATGGCGACGCCGAGAGCTTGCTGCACCTCTGGCTGCATTTCGCGGATGTCCCACCCGTCAAGGCCCACGGCTGCGGCGAAGACCTATTGCTGGAGTTTGCCGAACCGTACGCCTCGTACGACATGCAGGAATACGGGAAGACTCGGGTCGGGCCGGCGCAACACCCTGACCTCCTGGCGGCGTATGTAGGGCAGTTGTTGCTCAACGTCGCGCCGATTCAGGGCTACAGTCTGGAGCCGTCGGTAGCGGGTGTCCGACTGCGGTTCGAGCGAGAGGACCTGGTCGTCGCGTCGCTCAGCGACGAGTGGCTGCTGGTGAAAGACCAGGTCCCGGAGCAACTCGCGGCCTACCTGACAGTTGGAAGCTGGCTGGTCAGCCCGGCCGAGAAATGAGGCGTGTGCCGACCGTTGGCCGCAGTGCTGTCGACTCCTCGGCGGTACGCAGCCACGCAACCCCAGGACGACAGCAACGGCGACAGCAACCGCACCGAACGACGCCGTTTCGCCCCAGTACGGTGCAGGCACCGGAGCAGCCACACCGGCCGCCGACCGGGAACAGGATCGCGGCTCTTAATCTGCGGGTCGCCGTCCACGTCGCCGCGTAGTAGGTGCCGAGCTGCAGGGCTGTGACGAGCGCGTGGGTGGCTGAGCACCGTCCTGGTTGGGGCGCTCGGCTGCCGCGCCGCTTTGCGGCTTGCCAACGGGATGAGTGGCTGGGGTGGTCGCCGCTCGCGCTCGGCCTGCTGGCGGCGCACGCGCCGGCATCGGCCGGCGCGGCGGCTTCGCTATCGTCGATGCGTGACGGACGGACGCTCGGCCGAGTTGACCCGCTGGACCATTCACGGCGAGCGCATCGTCGATGACACCCGCCGGGCGAAGCTCAGCATTGCCGAGGTTGAGCTACCTGACGGTGTGCGGTTCGAGCAATACGTGCTCCGCGTCCCCAAGGCCGCCATGATGCTCGTCGTCGACGACGAGGACCGGGTGCTCATGATGTGGCGGCACCGGTTCATCATCAACCGCTGGGTGTGGGAGCTGCCAGGCGGCTACGTCGACGACATCGAGGACCCGGCCATCGCCGCAGCCCGGGAAGTCGAGGAAGAGACCGGCTGGCGGCCCCGTGAGGTCGAGTTCCTGTTGTCGATCCAGCCGATGGTCGGCACGGCCGACGCCGAGAACCTGCTCTACCTCGGAAGGGGAGCGGACTTCACCGGCGCGCCGATCGACGTCAACGAGGCCGAGCGCATCGGATGGATCCCGCTCGACGACACCCTTGACCTGATCGCGCGAGGTGAGATCGTCGGCGCCGCCTCCGTCGCGGGCTTGCTGCGGCTGCTGACGACGCGCAAGGAGTAGCTACCGCAGCAGGGCGCTCACCCGCGTGTTGAACTGCCGCACGAGTGGCGCCTTCCCGTACGGCGCAAGGCTGTTCTGCAACTCGCGGAGGTAGCCGTGTGCCCGCGCTGAGTGCAGCCGCGTCGTCAGTTCCAGCGCCTTGTCGCCGATCGCGCAGGCTCGTGCGGCGTCGCCGACCTGAGCGCATGCGGTCGCGAGGAGCAGCAGGTTGAACGCGCGGCCCCGCACGTACCGACTGTCCATCTTGAGTGACTGCACCGCGAACCGCTCGGCCTGCTTGCCCTGCTTGAGTTCGCGGAAGCAGTGGCCGAAGCGGGCGGCCAGGTACGCCTCATCGAAGTACGAGATCCGCTGCGGGTCGCGGCTGCGGTCGGCCTGGTCGAGCGCCACCTCTGCACGGCTGAGCAGCGCGGCGCATGTCGCCGCGTCGCCGAGGCGGGCGTGCGCGTGGGCCTGCATCACCAGCGCTTCGGCGACGACGACCGGCACGCCGGCGTGGTCCGCCGTCCGGCCGGAGGCCCGGGCGAGCTCGACCGCTACCGCCGAGTCGCCGAGGTAAACGGCCTGATGGCTCATCGCGGCCAGGATCTCCGCGCCGAGCGGCTTGTCGTCGGCCGCCTTCGCCAGGTCGAGCGCCTGGATCAGGTAGCGCTGGCCGAGCGCGTGTTCGCCGTCGTCGTACGCCATCCAACCGGCGAGCTGCGTGGCTTCGGCCGAGGCACTCAGCAGCGCCCGGCCGGTGGCGTGGTCGAAGCGGCCGTCGCGGAGCAGGGGAGTGACCTCGTTGTCGAGGTAGCGCACGAGCGTTTGCCGCAGACGGCCGCCGCCGTACTGGTTGTCGAGCTGCCGGAAGGTGCCGGTCATCTCGCGGATCATGTCAACGTCGGGTTGACCGACCGCCCGCTGGCCGGTCTTGGCCAGGTCGACCTGACCCTCGCCGGTGAACCAGCGCAGCGCAGGCAGCGTGAAGCCCGCCGCCGTGAAGGCGCCGTACCGCAGGACTTCCCGACGTTCCACGTCACCTCGCCACAACTCGACCGCTGCCGCTACGCCGTCCTGCCAGGTCCCGTGTACTGCCGCTGGCGGCTCCACGCCTGCCGAAGCATGACCACCCGGCGCCAAGCCCAGCAGGACACGTGGTGTCGACGGCATGCCGAACCCGTCGGCGATCCGCTCCAGGACGTCGATCACCATCACCTTGCGCCCGGCCATGATCCGGCTGACGTAGCCCTGTTCGAGCCCGGCCGCTATGCCGAGCTGGGTCTGGCTGGCGCAGGTATGACGGCGGACGAGCTGGAACAGCGCGCCGATGTCACGCTCGGCGAGTGCGCCGCGAACGTCGTCACGCGCCCAGAACTCGTCCGGGACGCGCAGCGGGTCGCTCGCTCGGTGCGCCATATGGCCGAGCGTAAGTCGACCAATGGTGAGGAGTCGAGCACGTCATGTCACGGTGACATGCGTCGACGCCATGCCCGAGCAAGGAGACCTACGGAATGGTCGGAGTCGGCGCCGGGATGAGTGGAGGCGTCAGGGACCACCGCGGCTGGGCGGTCGCCGAGTCCCGTATCCCGCTCATCCCGGCTGCCATCCATGCCAGCGTCGTCATCACGGGAGGCTCGCAGTGACGGCGATAAGGAGCATGCATGGAGGAGCGCGGTGCACAGCAGACGGTCAGGCTGTTGATCGATACCGGGAAGTGCCGGGTCGAGACGCATCCCCAGCATGGAGTGGTGATCATCGGGATGTTGGTCGCCAAGGTGGTCGACGGCCGGACCGTCATGGTCCCCAGCAGGTAGCAAGACGGGCGCCCGATGAGGGCGCCCGTTTCGTTCGTCGTGGGTCAGGCAGGCAGCGATCCGACCCCGATGGGGCAGGTCATGCCGTTGGGGCCGTGGTTGCAGTACCCGTTGGGGTTTTTGTCACTTGAAAGGTACTGCTGGTGGTAGTCCTCGGCGTAGTAGAACGGGCCGGCGGGGGCGATCTCCGTGGTGATCTCGCCCTTGCCGGCGGCGCGGACGACCGGGGCGAACGCCTCGCGGGAGGCGGCGGCCGCGGCGGCCTGGGCCGGGGTCGTGGTGTAGATCGCCGAGCGGTACTGGGTGCCGACGTCGTTGCCCTGGCGCATGCCCTGGGTCGGGTCGTGGTTCTCCCAGAACGCCTTCAGCAGGACCTCGTAGGAGACCTTCGAGGGGTCGTAGACGACCTGGACGGCCTCGGTGTGGCCGGTCCGGCCGGAGCAGGTCTCCTCGTAGGTCGGGTTGGCGGTGAACCCGCCCTGGTAGCCGACGGCGGTGGAGTGGACGCCGGGGATGCGCCAGAAGATGCGCTCCGCGCCCCAGAAACAGCCCATGCCGAAGTACGCGACCTCCAGGCCGGCCGGCCAGGGTCCGCGCAGCGGGGTGCCGAGCACGGTGTGGGTCGCCGCGACGGGCATCTCGGTGTCGCGGCCGGGCAGGGCGGTCTCGGCGGTGGGCAGGTCGAGCGGCTTGCGGGACCACGGGAACACGATCAGCTCCTAACGAACGTGAGGTCTCCAGTGTCCCTCGCGCCACGGCGAGCCGCCTTACCGAGACATTACGGCTGCCGGGGTGCGGATCCGGTGGCCCGTGACCCGGCTCACCTTGTCCCGCACTATGGTCGGTCCATGACGCACGGCTTCGAGACCCTTGCCATCCACGCCGGCCAGGAGCCGGACCCCGCCACCGGTGCGGTGGTCCCGCCGATCTTCCAGACCAGCACGTACGCGCAGGACGCGGTGGGCCACCCCCGGCGCGGCTACGAGTACAGCAGGACCACCAACCCGACCCGTGACGCGCTGCAGGAGTGCCTCGCCGCGATCGAGGGCGGCCGCCGGGCGCTCGCGTTCGCCTCCGGCCTGGCCGCCGAGGACACGCTGCTGCGCACGGTGTGCCGGCCGGGCGACCACGTGGTCATCCCCGACGACGCGTACGGCGGCACGTACCGGCTGTTCGCGAAGGTCGCCGAGCGGTGGGGGCTGGAGTTCACGCCGGCGTCGATCCACAGTGTCGACGCGGTCCGGGCGGCGATGACGGACCGCACGAAGATCGTGTGGCTGGAGACGCCGACCAACCCGCTGCTGGGCATCGCCGACATCGCCGCGCTCGCGCAGGTCGCGCACGACCGGGACGCGCTGCTGGTCGTCGACAACACGTTCGCCTCGCCGTACCTGCAGCAGCCGCTGCACCTCGGCGCCGATGTCGTCGTGCACTCCACGACGAAGTACATCGGCGGGCACTCCGACGTGGTCGGCGGCGCGCTGGTCGGCGACGACGAGGAGCTGCTGGGGCGGCTCGCGTTCCACCAGAACGCGATGGGCGCGGTCAGCGGGCCGTTCGACGCGTGGCTGACGATGCGCGGCATCAAGACCCTCGGCGTGCGCATGGACCGTCACTGCGACAACGCCGAGAAGGTCGTCGAGTTCCTGTCCCGGCACAAGGCCGTGCGTCAGGTGCTGTACCCGGGGCTGCCCGAGCACCACGGGCACGAGATCGCCGCGAAGCAGATGCGCCGCTTCGGCGGCATGGTGAGCTTCCGGGCCGCCGGCGGCGAGGAGGCCGCCGTGGAGATCTGCAACCGGGCGAAGCTGTTCGTGCTCGGCGAGTCCCTCGGCGGTGTGGAGTCGCTGATCGAGCACCCGGGCCGGATGACCCACGCCAGCGCCGCCGGCTCGCCCCTGGAGGTGCCGGGCGACCTGGTCCGGCTGTCCGTCGGCATCGAGACGATCGACGACCTCCTCGCCGATCTGGAGCAGGCGCTCGCTCGTTGAGACACTGAGCACCAGCCATCGACGGCCGGAAAGGTGTTTCAGATGCTGCACCGCTCCACCACCTGGGTCGGCACCACCGCGCGGGAGATCGCCCGCGCGGTGCGCCGTGGCGACACGTCCGCCACGGAGGTCGTCGCCGACCATCTCGACTCGATCCGCGCGTACGACCGGGTGATCGGCGCGTTCCGGCAGGTACGCGCCGGGGAGGCGATCGCCGAGGCGGAGATCGTCGACGAGCAGCCGGAGCTGCGCAACCTGTCCCTCGCGGGGGTGCCGATCGCGGTGAAGGAGAACGTCGCGGTCACCGGCCTGCCGACGTGGAACGGCTCGGCGGCGGCCCGCGGGCCGGTCGCCGAGCACGACCACGAGGTGGTCCGGCGGCTGCGCGGGGCCGGCGCGATCGTCGTCGGCGTGACGAAGATGCCGGAGCTGGGCATCTGGGCACTCACCGACGACGCCGACGGGATCACCCGCAACCCGTGGCGCACCGACCGGACCCCCGGCGGCTCCTCCGGCGGGTCCGCCGCCGCGGTCGCCGCCGGCCTGGTGCCGATCGCGCACGGCAACGACGGGCTCGGCTCGATCCGGATCCCGGCGGCGTGCTGCGGGCTCGTCGGGATCAAGCCCGGCCGGGGCGTGGTGCCCGCCGGGATCGGCACCAACGACTGGCACGGCCTCGCCGAGAACGGCATCCTCGCCACCACCGTCGGCGACGCGTCGCTGGGCTTCGCCGTCCTCGCCGGCCGTACCCCTGAAGCTCTGCAGGCACCGGGCAAGCTGCGGATCGCGGTGTCGCCGCGCAGCCCCGCCGCCGGCGTGTTTCCTGACGCGGCCGCGCGCAAAGGGCTCAGCGACGCCGGGCGGCTGCTGCTCGGCCTCGGCCATGACGCCGTGCGGGCCGACCCGGTGTATCCGCCCGCGCTCGCGGTGAGGGTCCTCGCCACCTGGTTCGCCGGCGCCCACGCCGACGCGGCCGGGCTGGACGCGGCCCGGCTGCAGCGGCGCACCCGCCGCCACGCCGGCCTCGGCGAGCGGGCCCTGCGCCGCGGCCTGGTCAGGGAGGCCGACCGCGACGAGTGGCGGGAGCGCTGCCACAACTGGTTCGCCGGCGGCGGCTTCGACGTCCTCGTCACCCCGGCGCTGGCCGGGCCGCCGCCGCGCGCCGAGCGCTGGTCGGAGCGTTCGTGGTCGGCGAACATGCTGGTCAACACCCGGTACGCGCCCTACAGCGCACCGTGGAACTTCGCCGGGTTCCCCGCGGTGGTGATCCCGGTCGGCGTGCGCTCCGACGGCCTGCCGGCCGCCGTCCAGCTGGTCGGCCCGCCGGGCTCCGAGCTGCTGCTGCTCGCCCTCGCCGGGCAGGTCGAGCAGGCCGCGCCGTGGCGCCGGCACGCGCCCGGCTGGCCGCGCATGGCCGCCCGGCGGTGACGGTGGGGCGGCCCGGACGGCAGATCAAGGCCATCTCGAGCTGGGCGACCGGGGCGATGCTGGCCGTCGCCGCGGCCGCCCTCGCCCACCTGTGCGTGGCGTTCCTCCCGCTCGCCGACATCTGGGCCGCGCACCGGCCGGGCGGCGACGCGAGCGCCGTCGCGGGCGCGGTGCGGCTCGGCACCTGCGCCGTGCTCGCCGCCGCCGTCCTCACCGCGTGGGCGGCGTTCGCCGGGTGGGCCCGCCGGGCCAGGTCCAACCTGGTGGCGTTCGGCATCCGTACCGGCTCCGCCGTGCCGTTGCGCGACGTGGCCCTCGGCAGCGTCGGCCGGGCCCCGGCACTGCGCCGCAGGATGTCGGTGCTGACCTGGCTGTGGTGGCTGAGCCTGCTGGTCACCCTGGCCGCGGTCGGCCTCGGCGCGCTCGCCGGCCTCGACAACCTGCGCGAGATCGACGCCGTGCGGGACCGGGTCGCTGCCGGCGGGACCGTCGACGGGGCGCTGGTGTCGCACCTGTTCGGCCGGCAGCTGCTGCTGCGCCTGCCGGGGGCGGTGCTCGGCGTCGTCGCGGCCGTGTCCGCCCTGGTGCTGATCGCGAGGGTGACCAGCGCGCAGTACGGTCGCGTCGCCCGCATCCGGGGCTCGGCGGTGCCACGGGCGACCCTGCGGGCGCTTCGCTCCACGGATGACGACTGGACGGTGGTGCTGCCGGTGGCGGTGGGTGGCACGATCAGGGAATGACCGACGTCCCCTTTGAGCTCGTGACGCTCGCTGACATTGAAGCGGCACGTGACCTGCTGTCGGGTGTGATCCGCCGGACGCCGGTCGAGCCCAGCCGGCCCCTCACCGCGAAGCTCGGCGGTCCCGCCTGGCTCAAGTGCGAGAACCTGCAGCGCGCCGGGTCGTTCAAGGTCCGCGGCGCGTACGTGCGCATCGCCCGCCTCAGCGACGACGAGCGACGCCGGGGCGTGGTCGCGGCCAGCGCCGGCAACCACGCCCAGGGGGTCGCCCTCGCCGCCGGCCTGCTCGGCACCACCAGCACCGTCTTCATGCCGGTCGGCGCGCCCCTGCCCAAGATCGCCGCGACGAAGAACTACGGCGCCGCGGTCCAGTTCTCCGGTACGTCCGTCGACGAGGCCCTCGAGGCCGCGAACGAGTTCGCCGAGCGGACCGGGGCGGTGCTGATCCACCCCTTCGACCACCCCGACATCATCGCCGGGCAGGGCACCCTCGGCCTGGAGCTGATCGAGCAGCTGCCCGACGTGCGGACCATCGTCACCGGCATCGGCGGCGGCGGCCTCATCTCGGGACTCGCCGCCGCGGTCAAGGCGGTGCGCCCGGACGTGCGCATCGTCGGGGTCCAGGCGGCCGGCGCCGCCGCGTTCCCGGAGTCGCTGCGCGCGGGCCGCCCGGTCCGGCTCGCGGCGCTGGGCACGATCGCCGACGGCATCGCCGTCGGCCGCCCCGGCGACCTCACGTTCTCCCACGTCAGCAAGCTCGTCGACGAGGTCGTCACGGTCACCGACGAGGACATCTCGCGGGCGCTGCTGATGCTGCTCGAGCGCGGCAAGACCGTTGTCGAGCCGGCCGGCAGCGTCGGCGTCGCGGCGCTGCTCGCCGGGGCCGTCACGGTCGAGACGCCGGTCGCCGCGGTCCTGTCCGGCGGCAACATCGACCCGATGCTCATGCTGCGGGTGATCGAGCACGGCCTCGCCGCCGCCGGCCGCTACCTGACCTTCACCGTGCGCTGCGGCGACCGCCCCGGCCACCTGGCGAAGATCCTCGGGCTGATCGCCGAGCACGGCGCCAACGTCGTTGACGTCGCGCACCGCCGCCAGGACCCCCGCCTGCAGCTCGGCGAGGTCGAGATCCACCTGTCGGTGGAGACCCGCGGCTCCGAACACTCCGACCGGCTGGTCAACGCGCTCCGTTCGGCTGGGTACACGGTGACGTTCGGCGCGTAGAAGATCGATGTGATCTTCGACCGGCTCGCGCGCCGCTCCGCCCGCCGCCACGCCCTCGCCACCTTCGAGGCGTTCCGCGACGGGGCGGCCCGCACCACGACCGCCGGATCCATGGTGCTCGTGGTGTCCTCGCTGCTGCTGTACGCGCTGATCCTGGCCCTGTTCGGCGCCGGTGTCTGGCTGTGCACGGTCTCGGTGCCCGGGGCGGTCGCCGGGCTGTGCCTGATCGTGCTCGCGGTCCTGCTGCGGCCCCGCACGGGCCGGGTGCCGAAGTACGCGACCGAGGTGACCGAGGCGGCGGCGCCGCAGCTGCACGCGCTGGTCCGTGAGGCGGCGGCGGCGCTCGGTGCGCCGGTCCCGCGCGTCTATGTCGAGGGCGACGAGTTCGGCGCGCAGGCCGACATGGTGGGCCTGCGCCGCCGTCCGGTGCTGGTGCTGGGGCTGCCGCTGTGGAACGCGCTGCCGCGGCAGTCACGCATGGCGCTGCTGGGCCACGAGCTCGGTCACTTCGTCAACGGCGACCCGCGCCGCGGCCTGCTGGTCCAGCCGTCGCTGACGACCCTCGCCGAGCTCGACGCCCTGCTGCTGCCCGAGCCGACCCGGGACACCGACGGCTGGCGTAATGCGTTCCTGGTCAACTGGGTCGTCGTGCCGATCCTCAACGTGGTGAAGGCCGTGCTGCGCGCCCTGCTGTGGGCGCCGCGTACCGCCCTCGCCGTGCTGGCGCTGCGGGAGGGGCAGCGCGCCGAGTACCGCGCGGACCTGGTCGCGGCGCGGCTGGCGGGCCGGGCGGCCACCGTCGACCTGCTCGACGTGTTCGTCGCGCGGGACAGCCTGGCGATGCTGATCAAGCGGGATGCCCGCTCCGGGCGGCCGGTCGCCGAGTGGCCGGAGACCACCCGGCAGCTGCTCGCGGAGATCCGGCCGCAGCTGACGGCGCGGCGGGAGGCGGCGACGGAGCGCGACATCGCGCTGTTCGCCACCCATCCGCCGGCGGGGCTGCGGGCGCGGCTGGTCGAGGCGACCGCGGGAGAGTCGGCGGCCCTGGTGCTCGACGCGGCGCGCAACGAGCGGATCGACGCCGAGCTGGCCAGGCACAGTGCCAGCTCGGCGCGGACCCTCAAGGCATTGTGAGGCCGCGCCCCGGACGGGGCGCGGCCGCAATCTGGTGGCCCTTCCGCAGGCGGGGGCCGGCGAAGGGGCTCAGCCCGCGAACGGCTCGAAGGCGATGACCTTCACCTTGATCTCGGCGCCGCTCGGGGCCGTGTACTTCACCTGGTCGCCCTTGCCCGCGCCGAGGATGGCCTTGCCGAGCGCGGACTCGGGGCTGTAAACGGTGAGATCCGTCGTCGCCGCGATCTCTCGGGAGCCCAGCAGGAACGTCTCGGTGTCGTCCTCGTCGTCGTCGAACTGGATCGTCACGACGGTGCCGGGCGCGACCTTGTTGCTCGTCGGCGCCTCGCCGACGACCGCCTTGCGCAGGAACTCCTTCAGGTACAGGATCCGGCCCTCGGCCTTGCCCTGCTCCTCGCGGGCGGCGTGATAGCCGCCGTTCTCGCGCAGGTCGCCCTCTTCGCGGCGTGCGTTGATCTCCGCGGCAAGCGCTGGCCGGTTGGCGATGTGCTCATCCAGCTCGGCCTGCAGCCGGTCATATGCTTCCTGCGACAGCCAGACTGTCCCCTGGTCGCCGTCGGTGGTCGGCACTGAAGATCTCCTCACGGGCACGCTCGGTCAAACCACCAAAGTACCAGTGAGCCGCATCACCAATGGCATGGAAAAAGCTGGGTGCTCAGCGGGTGCGGCGCGGGCCGCAGGCCGGGACCTCCACGGTGACCGGCCGGTCGCTGGTGGCCAGGCGGTAGGTGACCGGCGCCTCCGCGCCCGCCGGCACGTCAACCTCGGCCAGGCCGACCTCCTCGCCGCTGGCCGAACGGGCCCTCACCCGGCAGGTCGCCTCCTTCGCGGCGTCCTTGCGGACCACGAAGTCGACCGTGATGCCGTCGTCGCTGATCGCGTAGAACCGCTGCACCTGCGGCTCGTACTCCTGCGGCCCGTACTGCTGGAAGAGCCTCACTGCGATGAGCACCCCGGCGACCGCGGCCAGGGCGGCGACGAGCGCGATCAGCCAGGTGCGGCGCGGCCGGGGCTCCCGGCGGCGGCCGTAGCGGCCCGGCGGGTATTTGGCTGTGGCGTGCGTCTCGGTCACGGGAAGACAGTCCTCGTCGTTTCGTCGGAGGTACCGACCACAATAGGGTCGTAACCCGGGGCGCCCCGGCAGCGGGGTTGACGGACACCTTGAGGAGAGCTCGTGAGCGAGCAACTGCGATTGATGGCGGTGCACGCGCATCCCGACGACGAGTCGAGCAAGGGCGCTGCCGCGATGGCGCGCTATGCCGCCGAGGGCGTCGAGGTGCTGGTCGTCACGTGCACCGGCGGCGAGCGGGGCAGCGTGCTCAACCCGAAGCTGGACCGGCCGGAGGTCTGGGAGAACATCGCGACCATCCGCCGGGCCGAGATGGACCGGGCCCGGGAGATCCTCGGCGTCCAGCAGGCCTGGCTGGGCTTCGTCGACTCCGGCTTCCCCGAGGGCGACCCGCTGCCGCCGCTGCCCGAGGGCTGCTTCGGCCTGATGGACCCGGACGAGGCCGCGGCGCCGCTGGTCAAGCTGATCCGCTCGTTCCGCCCGCACGTGGTCACCACGTATGACGAGGAGGGCGGCTATCCGCACCCCGACCACGTCATGACGCACAAGGTGAGCATGGTGGCGTTCGAGGCGGCCGGCGACCCGGCCCGCTACCCGGACCAAGGGGAGCCGTGGCAGCCCCTGAAGCTCTACTACAACATGGGCTGGTCCAAGGCCCGCATGCTCGCCCTGCACGAGGCGATGATCGAGGCCACCGGCGAGTCGCCCTACACGGAGTGGCTGCAGCGGTGGGAGGAGCGCGACGACAAGGGCGACCGGGTCACCACCCGCGTGCCCTGCGGCGAGTTCTTCGAGGCCCGCGACGACGCGCTGCGAGCGCACGCCACCCAGGTCGACCCGGACGGCTTCTGGTTCGCGGTCCCGCTCAACATCCAGCAGAAGATCTGGCCCACCGAGGACTACGAGCTGGTGAGGTCGCACGTCGACACCCGCACGCCGGAAGACGATCTCTTCGCGGGCGTAAGGTAGACGTATGCAAGCCCTGCAGTTCCTCGCCGAGAACAACTTCGGGGACACCCGCTCGGGCGGTCTGGCCGGCCCGATGGGGCTGCTCATCATCGTGCTGCTCGCGATCGCGACGGTGTTGCTGATCCGCAACATGACCGCGCGGATCCGCCGCCTGCCCGCCGAGTTCCCGGATCCCGACAAACCCGCCACGTCGTCCGACGAGCATGACCTCAGTGGCGGGCCGCAGCCAGAATCGCGGCACTGACCACTGTTGTGCCTTTCTTCCGTGCTTTAGCCTTCACGGGGTGCGCGTTCCTTTACCCGGACGCGTCTCCCTGTTGGGCAGGGAAGGGAGGCAGATGGTGGCCACCCCGTTTGTCCACATACCTGCTTACGCTGCGCACGCGGACCACCGCTTAGCGTCATTGTCGTTCATCGATTCGGCGCATCGATGAGGCCCGTTCCGGCGCGGCTCACCGCCGCGGTCGCGTCCGCCGCTGCCGTCAGCGTGGTCGTCGCTGGGGCGCTCGCCGCCGGGATCCCGACCGCCGCGCACACGGTCGGCGCCTCGACCGGCGTCCTCGCCGCGGTCGCGACCGGCTTCTGCGTGGTGGTCCTCGCCCAGCTCGCCCGCCTGCGGGTGCGCGCCGGCGCCGGGCACGCCACCCTCGCCTGGGGCGAGGCGGCGATGGTCGTGCTGTGCGTCAACCTGCCACCCGCCACGATCCCGCTCGTCGTCGCCGGCGGCGTCGCCGTGTCGCACAGCGTCCTGCGCGTCGTGGACGCCCGCGCCGGCCGCGTCCGCAGCCGTCGTGACCTGCTCTACAGCGTCTCCGCGCTCACCGTCGCCGGCAGCCTCGCCGCCGCGGCCACCGTCCTCGTCGAGCCGGTCCACGGGGTGCCGCTCACCCAGCGGGGCGTCGTCGCGCTGTGCGCCGGCGCGCTGGTGTACTCCCTGGTCGCGGTCGGCCTGGTCGGCGCGCACGTGGCCACCGTCCGGGGCGGCCGGCCGGCCGCCGTTGCCGTCGAGCTGCTGCGGGGCAAGCTCCTCATGGTCGTCGGCAACATCGCGGTCGGCCTGGTCGTCGTCTGGGCCTGCTTCACCGACATGCTCATGCTGCTGCTCCTGCCGCCCGTGCTGTGGCTGCTGCAGCAGCTGTACGCCAGCCGCATCGGCGACCGCGAGGAGCGCCGCACCTGGCACGAGTTTGCCGAGGCGGCCCGTGACCTCAACCGGCTGGACGTGCGCGGCACCGCCGAGGCCGGCGTGGACGGCGCCCGGCGCCTCTTCGGCGTCACCGACGCGCGGGTCGTCCTCGCCGGCGGCGCCGCCTTCGGCGCCGCGAGCACCGGCACCGCCGTCACGCACGCCCTCGCCGTCGGCCCGGTGACCGTCGGCGAGCTGCAGCTGGCCGGCCTCGGCCGGTTGCGCCCCCGCAGCCAGCGGATGCTCGACGCCTTCGGCGACGCCCTCGCCGCCGCGCTGCGCGACGCGGTCACCCAGGACGAGCTGCGCACGATGAGCGAGCGCACCACGTACGACGCCATCCACGACCCGCTGACCGGCCTGTTCAACCGCGCGGCGCTGCTGTCGCGGGGCAACGCCATGCTGCGCCGCCGCGGCGCCGACGACCCTGTCGCGCTGCTGCTGCTGGACGTCAACGACTTCAAAGAGGTCAACAACGCCCTCGGCCATGCCGCCGGCGACGAGGTCCTGCGTGTCATCGCCGGGCGGGTCGCCGAGGCCGGCAGCACCGGCGACCTGCTCGCCCGTCTCGGCGGCGACGAGTTCGCGCTGCTCATCACCGACCTCGACACCGGCGGCGCCGACCTCGCCCTCGCCGCGGCCGTCGAGCGGGCCCGCAAGCTCGCCGCCCAGCTCGCCGTGCCGATGCGCGTCGACGGGGTGCTGCTGTCCAAGGAGCCATCCATCGGCGTGGTGGTCGCCGCCGCCGGCGAGGTCGACCTCACCGAGCTGCTGCGCCGCGCCGACATCGCCATGTACCAGGCCAAGCACGCGATCCAGCCGGTCGCCTGGTACGACCCGGCCCGCGACGACGCGAGCACCGACCGCCTCGCCCTGCTCGCCGAGCTGCGCGAGGCGCTGCAGGCCGAGGGGCAGCTCACCGTCGATCTGCAGCCCGCCGTGTCCCTCGCCCCCGGCGCCCAGCAGATCACCGGCGTCGAGGCCCTCGTGCGCTGGAAGCACCCGCGGCGCGGCCTGCTCGCCCCCGGCCAGTTCCTGCCGATCGTGGAGGCCAGCGAGCTGATGGGCCCGCTGACGAAGTGGGTCCTGGACCGCGCCATCGGACTGGCCGCCGGCTGGCGCCGGGCCGGGCTGGCCGTGCCGGTGTCGGTCAACATCTCCGCCCGCAGCCTGCTGGAGCGGCAGCTGCCCGAGGTGATCGGCGACCTGCTCGGCCGTCACCGCCTCCCCGCCGAGCTGCTCGTGCTGGAGATCACCGAGACCGTCATGCTGTCCAAGTCGCCGGTCATCGACGACGTGCTCGCCCGGATCCGCCGCCTCGGCGTCCAGCTCGCCGTTGACGACTTCGGCACCGGGTTCTCGTCGTTCACGGTGCTCACGCGGCTGCCCGTACAAGAGGTGAAGATCGACCGGGAGTTCGTCGCGCAGATGATCGACTCGCCGAAGGCCGAGGCGATCGTGCGGGCCACGGTCGAGCTGGGGCTCCGGCTCGAGCTGCGGGTCGTCGCCGAGGGCGTGGAGAACCCCGACCAGCGTGCCGCCCTGGCCGCGCTCGGCTGCACCGCGGCGCAGGGCTTCCTGTTCCACCCGCCGCTCCCGGCCGACCGGCTCGCCTCCGTCCTGCGCGAGCGCCGCCAGGTCCAGCGTCGGCACCTGCGCGCCGAGGGCGCCGGGTAACCCGACAGCGCGGCCGCCCGGGGTTTTCCGTGCTCTAATATTGGAATGGAACATTCCGTTCTGATAGACTGGTCGTAGCCACCGAGTTGAGGAGTACGCGATGAGCTCGAACACCTGGACCGTCCTGGACCAGTCGCACGCAGCGCTGCGAGCGGTGCTCGCCGGCCTGCGACCGGGCGACCTGCTGCTGCCGACGCCGTGCGAGCAGTGGAACGTCACCCAGGTCCTGCAGCATGCCGCGGGCGACCAGCTCGGATTCGCCGCGACGATCACCGGGCAGGGCTGGCCGTCGTTCGACCCGTTCGCCCCGTCGGGCGAGCTGGACGGCGACCTGGACGCGTTCGTGGCGTACGTCGAAAGCACCATGCAGGCGTCGGCCGCGGCCTGGGCGACCGTCCCGGCCGACGCCACCGAGGCACCCACGCCGCTGCCGCAGGGCAAGATGGCCGGCTGGCTCGGCGCCGGGGCGTGCGGGCTCGACGCGGCCGTGCACGCCTGGGACGTCGCCGTCGCCACGGGTCGGCCGTCGCCGCTGTCTGACGCTCTCGCGGAGCGGCTGCTGCCGGTCGCGCGGGAGATCGTCGAGCCGCTGCGGGCGTACGGCGCCTATGCCGCCGCCCTGCCCGCCACCGGCGGCCCGGCCGTGACCCTGCTGCGGTACCTGGGCCGCGCCGCCTGACCCCGCTGCCTGACCGCGCTGCCTGCGTGGCGCGCCGACCGTGGGTGACGGTTCCGGTACCGTCTGCGGCATGCGCGGGGAGCGGACGGTCGGCGCCGTCTTCGTGGTCGCTGCGGTCGCGGTCGCGGCGTTCGTGGTCCTCGACCGGCACGAGGGTTCGGCCCAGTTCGCGGACCTGCCCGGCGACGCCGATGTCCGGCTCGTCGGCAGGTTCACCCCGCGCCAGGTCGACCGGATCGCCGCCCTGCCACAGGCCGCCGCCGTCGAGTGCGGCACCACCCTGTACGGCGTCACCGTCGTCACCACCCGCGGCGTGCTCAACGGCGCCACGGTCCTGACCGCCGCGACCCGGCCGGGCCTGCGCTGGTCACAGGTGCGGTCGGGCACGTACCCGGCGACGGACGGGCAGCTGCTGATCGACGAACGCACCGCCGCCGCCCACGACATCCGCCCCGGCGAACGGGCCACCCTGTCCCTCGGCGAAGCGGTGCTCAACGCCACGGTCGTGGGTGTCGCCGCCCGCCCCACGGACCACGCGATCGGCACCCGCGGCGCGGTGTTCCTGCTCCCCGCGGGCGCGGTGGCGGCGCTGTCCGGGGGAGCGTCCTGCGACACGGTGACGGTGGCCCTCCACCGGCGCCGGGACGCGAGCACCTTCAGCCGGGCCGCCGAGGACCTGCTGGACCCCCCACCCGCAGTCATCTACGACGAGTCCCTGCGCGGCCACGTCTAGGTGCTCTGACCACCGAACGTTCACGGCGTTGCGCTTTGAGGACGTCGGGGTGAACCACAGCTCGACGCGGTTGCGGGCGTCCCACTGGCGGATCTTGACGCGGATCTTGATGCCGTGGTGCGCGGACGGGTCGTTCAGGATGACGCGGATCGGTGCGCGGGCACGACGGCGCCCGGCCGCTCACCGGCGTGTCATTGCCCGGCGTCGGGTGCCGCGGGTCGCGGCAGTGGCCGATCCCGTCGCGGCCGCCGACTGGCCCACCGGCGGATCTTGCCCGGTTGATCGAAGTCGCGTCGTGGTCGTCCAGACGACCGGTACGCGGCTTCGATCACCACGATGGTCCGGCCGGCGCGAGGGTGGCCAAGCCTCCCGCGATGGTCCGGCTGGCGCGAGGGCGGCCAAGCCTCCCGCGATGGTCCGCGGCCTCGGCGTGCCTTTTGGGCGCGCCCGCATCCTGCGTCGGGCCGGGCCGGGCCGAGCCGGGGCGGGCCGGGCCGGGCCGGGGCGGGCCGGGGCGGGGCGGATGGCCGGGGTTGCTTCCCGGCACGGTTACGGTTGGGCGCCGGTCCAGGTCAGCGACAGACCGGTGGCGGCGCGGGTGGCGCGGATCTCCATGGTGTCGCCCAGGATGACGGCGCGGTCGGTGACGACGGGGGTGTCGTCGAGGGAGTACGTGACCCGGTCGCTGACGAAGACCGGCGTGCCGGGCGGGGCGTGCAGGTGGGCGGCGATGGTCTCGTCCAGGACGTCGGGGCGGATCGTCTCGGTGGCCCTGGCGACGGCGACCCCGGCGTCGGCGAGCGCGGCGTACAGCGACTTGGCGGCGAAGTCGACCGAGCGCAGCCGGTTGCCGAACGGCTTGCGCACCCACGACACCTGGTGCACGGCGGCGCGGCCGGCGAACTCGCGGACCCGCTCCAGGCGCAGCGCCGGGGCGCCCAGTTGC
Source organism: Dactylosporangium sp. NPDC050688 (assembly GCF_040654515.1). Lineage (NCBI taxonomy): Bacteria > Bacillati > Actinomycetota > Actinomycetes > Micromonosporales > Micromonosporaceae > Dactylosporangium > Dactylosporangium sp. NPDC050688. The sequence continues at coordinate 69,750 of NZ_JBFAIC010000002.1, read as the reverse complement.
ACGGCGACCGCGGACGGCGGGCGGCGCAGGGTCCGGTCCAGGACCCTGGTGCGCACCTCGTGGCCCTGCTCGCGCAGGTCGTCGGCGAGGCTGCGCAAGGATCCGAGCCGATAGGCGAGGTGCGGCGGCGACACGTACGTGCCCTTGCCGGCCTGCTGCACGATCAGCCCCTCGTCGCTGAGGTGCCGCAGGGCCTGCCGGAGCGTCATCAGGGTCACGCCGTAGCTGTGGCTGAGGTCCCGTTGCGCGGGCAGGGCGTCGCCCGGCGCGTAGTGGCCGGCGCGGATCTTCTCGGCCAGGTCGGCGGCGATGCTGCGATACCGCGGCTCGGGATTGATCGGCTCACCCTTCGTCTATGGCCTCCCGGATCGACCGGAGGTAGCCCCCGAGCTCGGCCGGTGAGGCGCCGTCGAGCACCCGGCGCATGATCGCGGCGCCGATGACGACACCGTCGGCGAGCTGTGCGGCCTGTGCGGCCTGCGCCGGGCTGGAGATGCCGAATCCTAGCAAGACCGGCAGGTCGCAGCGGTCGGTGAGCCGCCGCGCCAGGTCGGTGGCGGACGCGGCGAGGGTCTCGCGCTCGCCGGTGGTGCCCATGACGGTGACCGCGTAGACGAAGCCGCGGCTGCGGCGGGCGATCTCGTTGAGGCGCTCGTCGGGGGTGGCGGGGGAGGCCAGCAGCACCAGGTCGAGGTCCTGGTGCTCGGCCTCGGCGCACTCCTCGAGCGGCAGGTCGGGCACGATCAGTCCGTCGAAGCCGGCGTCGCGCAGGGTCGCGCAGAAGGCCGCGGCGCCGTCACGGACGACGAGGTTGGCATAGGTGCTGGCGACCAGCGGCACGGTGCCGGCCACCTCCGACACGCGGGTCAGGATGCCGCGCAGGGTGGTGCCCCGGCTCAGCGCCGCGTGGGTGGCCTCCTGGATGGTCGCGCCGTCGAGCGTCGGGTCGGAGAACGGCAGGCCGATCTCGATCGCGTCAGCACCCGCGTCGATGAGCGCCCGCAGGTGGTCGGTCCAGTCGCCGACGGCGCCGGCGGTGAGATACGGCATCAGGATCTTGTGGTCGGCGGGCAGCTTCACAGCAGCTCCTTCAGGGCGGAGATGTCCTTGTCGCCGCGGCCGGAAAGGGTCAGCAGCACGGTCGAGCCGGCGGGCAGGGTGCCGTCGGCGGCGGCGCGGATCACCCACGCGACGGCGTGCGCGGACTCGAGCGCGGCCACGATGCCCTCGGTGCGGGCGAGCCGCACGACCGCGTCGAGCACCTCGGCGTCGTCGACCGTCACGTACCGCGCGCGGCCCAGGTCGCGCAGGTGGACGTGCTCGGGGCCGATGCCGGGATAGTCGAGGCCGGCCGCGATCGAGTGGGCCTCCAGGACCTGCCCGTCGTCGTCCTGCAGGAACATCGAGCGCACCCCGTGCAGCACGCCGAGGGTGCCGCGGGTGGCGCCGGCGCCGCCCTCGGCCTCCACACCGACCAGCTTCGCGGTGGTGTCGACGAACCCGGCGAACGTGCCTGCCGCGTTGGAGCCGCCGCCGACGCACGCGACCACATAGTCGGGCACCGCGGCCGGCAGGGCGGTGGCGCACTGGCGGCGGGCCTCGTCGCCGATGACCCGCTGGAACTCGCGCACCATCCACGGATAGGGCATCGGCCCGAGCACGGAGCCCATGCAGTAGTAGCTGTCTTCGGTGGCGCCGACCCAGTGCCGCATCGCCTCGCTGGTGGCGTCCTTCAGCGTGCGGGCACCGGTGCGCACGGGCACGACCTCCGCGCCGAGCATCCGCATCCGGAATACGTTGAGCGCCTGCCGCTCGATGTCCCGCTCGCCCATGAACACGGTCGCCGCCAGCCCGAACATCGCCGCCGCCGTCGCGGTCGCCACCCCGTGCTGCCCCGCCCCGGTCTCCGCGATCAGCCGCCGGTGCCCCATCCTCGTCGCGAGCAGCGCCTGGCCGATCACGTTGTTGATCTTGTGGGAACCGGTGTGCGTCAGATCCTCGCGCTTGAGCAGCAGCGTCACGCCGAGCTCGGCGGACAGCCGCACCGCCGGCGTCAGCGGCGTCGGCCGGCCGACGTGCGTGGCGAGCAGGCCGGCCAGCTGGTTGCGGAACGCGGGGTCGGCCCACGCCGCCCGGAACGCCTCCTCGACCCGCCGGCAGGCGCCGATCAGCGACTCGGGCACATAGCGCCCCCCATACTCCCCGAACCTGCCCAGTGGCCCCGGATCGTCCATCAGCCGCTCCCGCACCGGCGGGCGGTGCGGGCGGATCAGCAGATCACCCATGGTGTCGTCGCTCCAAGAGTTCTAGAACTGTTGTGACTGTTCTAGAACAGTGGCAGACTCGGGCGGGGATGGCAAGCCGGTCCGGTCACATCGCCGGCGGCGCGTTCGTCAGTACCGGTGAAGCACGACGACACACGAGGGAGACAACTTCCATGAGCGACGGTTTCGGTCAGATCGTCTACCCGGTCAAGGACATCGCCCAGGCCAAGGCGCTGTTCACCACGCTGCTCGGGGTGGAGCCCTACATGGACTCGCCCTACTACGTGGGCTTCCGCGTCGGCGGCCAGGAGATCGGGCTCGACCCCAACGGGGAGCGCAAGGGCATGACGGGGCCGGTCGCGTACACCGCCGTGAAGGACATCAAGGCCGGCCTGCAGGCCCTCGTCGACGCGGGCGCCACCGCGCACACCGACCCGCAGGACGTCGGCGGCGGCCGCCTCATCGCCAGTGTCAAGGACCAGTCGGGCAACATCCTCGGCCTGCTCCAGGACGCCTGAAAGCCGCGCAGCTCCCGCCCGGTCCGTCCACTGGAGACGGTCCGGGCGGCGGGGCTGCGCGCTCTGCGCCACATGGCGTACTGTCCTGCGTCGATCGGACACCATCGTCACGGGGGAGACCATGGACGCATCGACGTTCCGCGTGCCACCGCGGGTGGCGGCGCTCGCCACGCGGCAGCAGCTCGGCACGCTCGTCGCCGGGCACAAGGGCGCCCACCCGGTGGTGGAGTGCCTCAGCGGCCTGGTCATCGCCGGCCTGCTGTTCGGCGCCTCCGCCGGCGTCTACTGGGTGGGCCAGTTCTTCGCGGTGAAGCCGCTCGCCATGCTGTTCCTGCTTCTCGTGCTGGCCGGCCTGGCTGCCGCCGGATACGCCTTCCACCTGCTGTTCCGGCCGTACGTCGTGGTGTACCACTTCGAGCACGGCCTGGTGTGGACCCGCAACCGCCGCGCCGACGCCGCGCAGTTCCCGTGGTTCGACGAGATGTACGTCAGCCGCAAGGAGGCGAAGGCCACCGCCGCCGGCCTGGTCACGCTCGACGGCCGGGAGCTGGACATCACCGGCGCCGACAAGCCGGACTACACGACGTTCGTCGACCGGATCGAGGCGGTGATGGTCTCCCGCCGCCGGCTCGTCCGGACCGAGCGCCGCGGGCCCGCGGGGCGCGGCGCGCAGGGCATCGGCCTCAGTGACCGCGCCCTCGCGGTCATCGCCGTGATCGGCGGCGGCGCCCTCGTCGCGGCCATCGCCGTGCCGCTGTCGAAGGCGGGCCTGCCGGGCCCGATGGCGGCCGTCATCGGCTTCCTGCTCATCGGCGCCGGCATCGGCCTGATCGGCGCCCGGGTCGACGGCCGGATCGCCGTGATCGGCGGGATCTTCGCGGCCGTCGCCGGCATCGTCACGATGATCGCCGTCGCCCGCGCGGTGCCGTACGTCAACCAGTACGTCACCGCGACCGTGGTCCTCGCCGCCGAGATGGGCATCGTGTCGGTGGTCGCCGGCCTGTACCAGCGCCTGCCCGCCCTGCCGCCCACCCGTGCCCGCCGGCGGCTGGCCGGCCGGCTCGGCTGGGAGTTCCTGCCGGCGCTCGACGTGCCGGTCCCCGGCCCGCAGAGCGGCCGGCGGCTCATCGGCGTCCAGGAGGGCGCACCGTCGGTGCAGCTGCACGACGTGCTCAGGGGCACCGTCAACGGCCTGCCGGTGCTCGTCGGCGACCGGCACCGGCGCAGACCCCGCCGCAGCGACCCGGTGCAGACCGTGTGGATGGTGCCGCTGCCCGCCCTGGTGCCCTACTTCCCCCACACCGCGCTCAACCCGGCCGGCCAGGCGGCGGGCCGGCCGTTCGCCATCACCCCGCCGTGGTGGGTGGAGGGCTCGTTCCTGCTGTGCGAGGGGCCGGGCGACCCCGAGACGATCGTCGCCTGGTCCAACGCCCTCACCAGGATCGTCGCGGAGATGCCCTGGGACACCGTCCGCGCAGTGGTGTCCGGCGGCCCTCCGGCGTGAGCGCGGGCAGTCACAGACGCGTGTTTCCCGGGACCGTGCTGCTGTGACCCGTCGCACCGGAGACCGCGCCGTGCGGTCGAGTCGCGGTCAGTCCTCCGAGTCGGTCGGGCGGATGGCCTGCAGCCAGGTCCGCGGCCCTTCCTGATCCAGCTGCCAGAACCCCCACCCGTTACGGTTGTCGTTGACCTTGGCGTTGTAATGGCGGACGACCGCCCGGGCGGCGCCCGTCGGTGACTTGTATGAGGTTCCCTTCAACGGGCCATCGATGATCTCGACCCGGGTGGGCGCGAAGTAGAGCGCCCGGGTGCGATGCCCCGCATAGTCGGCATAGATCGGCGTGCCCGCCGGTGCGCCAGCAGGCTCCTGCTCGCGGGCCACGCTGCCGGCGACCAGACGACGCACGATCTCGCCCTCGGTCACGCCTGCCATCCGGGCGGCGAAGGACACCGTTCGCTTCGTCTCGCCGTCCACTTCGATCGTCGCCATGCTGCCTCCTCGCAAGAAAGCAAGTTATCAGCGCATACACAGTAGAACAAGTAGACAGGGCATCGCTGTCCAGTAAAACATGGTTTGTACATGGTAGGAAGCGGCGCAGCGCTCTTTGCTTTGATCGAAGGATTTGCAGCAAAGTGAGCGAAGTTCCTAAGCTGAACGCCTCGTGGTAGGGCGGCGCTGGCTGAATTTGGTAAGTACAATTCGCGGGCGGTCTGCTGTACCAACTTTCGCGATGCGAGGGGGCATCAGGATGACCGGAAGAGGGCGACCCAGCCGTGCCATCGTGTATGAGCGACTCGAGCAGGCAATCGCCGAACTGAACGGGCGCTTCGGCGGGCTGCCCAGCCCGCATGAGGCGCAGAGCATCTGGGACGACATCTGGCATCAGGAGGCCCACAACTCGACCGCGCTCGAGGGCAACACGCTGGTGCTGCGGGAGGTGCAAGCGCTGCTGGACCAGGGGCGTGCGGTCGGTGCCAAGGAACTGCGTGAGTACAACGAGGTGCGCGGCTACGCGGATGCGGCCCGCTGGGTCTACGGGCAGGCCCTCGAGCCGGGTGACCGGCACGACGGCCGGCTCCTCAATCTCAGCGAGGTCCGGCCAGGCTGGTGCCGCTGGCCGCACTCGCCTCGCCGGACTTGAGCCTCCCAGCCCTCCGGCATGCAGCCCGCCGGGGCAGGTTGAATGCGATGCAAGGGGCCGACGGCATCTGGCGGAGCTCCCGCAAGGCGGTGGACGCCTACCTGGCAAGCCGTCACCAACGCGGCAACCTCTGACGGGACGCGGTCTCGGTCACCCTGAGCGGCGGTGGACCGCGTGACCGCGTGAGAGGGTGGAGGCATGGCCAACCGTCTTGCCGGCGCCACTTCGCCGTACCTGCAGCAGCACAAGGACAACCCGGTCGACTGGTGGCAGTGGTCGCCGGAGGCGTTCGAGGAGGCGCGGCGGCGCGACGTGCCGGTGCTCATCTCGGTCGGTTACGCCGCGTGCCACTGGTGCCATGTGATGGCGCACGAGTCGTTCGAGCACGAGGGTGTCGCCGCGGTCGTCAACGAGCTGACGGTGCCGGTGAAGGTGGACCGCGAGGAGCGGCCCGACGTCGACGCGGTCTACATGACGGCGACGCAGACGATGACCGGGCAGGGCGGCTGGCCGATGACGGTGTTCGCCACGCCGGACGGCGAGCCGTTCTTCTGCGGCACGTACTTCCCGCGCGACGCGTTCCTGCGGCTGGTCAGGGCGGTGTCCGACGCCTGGCGCGACCAGCGCGAGGCGGTGCTCAAGCAGAGCGCCGCGGTGGTGGGCGCGATCAGGCAGGTGGCCGAGAAGCCGCCGGCCAACCCGATGCACGAGGGTGTCCTGGACGCCGCCGCGCAGAGCCTGGTGAAGGCGTACGACAGCGAGCACGGCGGGTTCGGCGGGGCGCCCAAGTTCCCGCCGCACATGAACCTGCTGTTCCTGCTGCGGCACTACCAGCGCACCCGCGACGACGAGGTGCTCGACATGGTGCGGTTCACCTGCGAGCGGATGGCCCGCGGCGGCATGTACGACCAGCTCGCCGGCGGGTTCGCGCGGTACGCGGTGGACGGCACGTGGACGGTGCCGCACTTCGAGAAGATGCTCTACGACAACGCGCTGCTGCTGCGGGTGTACGTGCAGCTGGGCCGCATCGCGGGTGGCGGCACCGCGCGGCGGGTGGCCGGGGAGGTCGCCGGCTTCCTGCGGCGGGAGATGCACGACGGGCACGGGTTCATCTCGGCGCTGGACGCGGACACCGACGGGGTCGAGGGCCTGACGTACGTGTGGACGCCGGCGCAGGTCGACGAGGTCCTCGGCGAGATCGACGGCGCCTGGGCCCGGTACCTGCTGGAGGTGACCCCGGAGGGCACGTTCGAGCACGGCGCCTCGGTGCTGCAGCTGCCCGAGGACCCGTTGAACGTGGAGCGGTGGCTGGACATCAAGCGGCGCCTGAAGGACGCGCGCGACCGGCGCCCCCAGCCCGGCCGGGACGGCAAGATCGTCGCGGCGTGGAACGGGCTGGCGATCACCGCGCTGATCGAGTTCGGCCAGGTGTACGGCGACCCGCAGGCCGTCCGGCTCGCCGTCGACACCGCCCGCTACCTGGCCGGCACGCACATCGTCGACGGCCGGCTGCGGCGGGTGTCCCGCGACGGTGTCGCCGGCGCGCCCGCCGGGGTCCTGGAGGACTACGGCGCCGTCGCTGAGGCGTTCTGCGCGGTACACCAGGCGACCGGCGACGGCGAGTGGCTGACCCTCGCCGGGCAGCTGCTGGACGTGGCCCTGACCCGGTTCGCCGACCCGGCCGGCGGCTTCTTCGACACCGCCGACGACGCGGAGCGGCTGGTGAGCCGGCCCGCCGACGTGACCGACAACGCGACCCCATCCGGGCTTTCCGCGATCGCCGCGGCGCTCGTCGCGTACTCGGCGCTGACCGCGGACACCGGGCGGCGGGAGGCGGCGGAGCAGGCCCTCGCCACCGTCGCCCTGGTCGCCGCGACGCACGGCCGGTTCACCGGCTACGCGTGCGCCGTCGGCGAGGCGCTGCTGTCCGGCCCGTACGAGATCGCCATCGCCACCGAGGACCCCGCCGACCCGCTCGTCGCCGCCGCCTGGTGGCACGCGCCGCCGGGCGCCGTGGTCGTGGCGGGCCCGCCCGGCGCGCCGGGGGTGCCGCTGCTGGAGGGCCGGGTCTACCGCGACGGCCGGCCCACCGCGTACATCTGCCGCAACTTCGTGTGTGATGCGCCGGTCACCGCGCTCGAGGACCTCGTCGCCGCTCTCGGCTGAGCGGTCCCGCGGCGCCGTTTCTCCCCAGGGCGAACACGCCCTCCCTTGGCGTGCCTTCGTAACGGTGTAATCGTGTAATCAGAGTTGCACGAGCAAGGGAGTAAGCAGATGCGACGAGGAGAATGGGCCCGCGGCGGCCCGCGCAGCGAGCCACCGCCCGCCACCGACGCGCCCGCCTGGATCGGCGGCGCGCTGCCCGAGGCGTGGTTCACCGGCCCCGCCGAGATCACCATCGACCGTGACGAGATCACCATCGTCGGCCGGCTCAGCGACCCGCCGCTGCCCGAGGACGCGACCGACGCCGACCGCGCGGCCGCCGAGCAGGGCCGCATCGCCGGGTTCCGGGAGACCACCCGCGACCAGCGCATCGGCATCGCGCAGCAGCTTGAGCGGCGCTACCAGCGCAAGGTCGCCTGGGGCGTGCGGGTCGGCGAGACCCAGGAGCTGTTCACCACGTTCTCCGCGCCGGTGATGACCCGCCTGCGGCAGCGCGAGCGGCAGGTCCTGGACACCCTCGTCGACTCCGGCGTGGCCCGGTCCCGCTCCGAGGCCCTGGCCTGGTGCGTCGCCCTCGTCGGGCAGCACGCCGAGTCGTGGCTGGCCGAGCTGCGCCAGGCGATGACCCAGGTCGACGAACTGCGCAAACAGGGACCGGCGGTATGAAGCACGGCAACCCCGGCCACCCGGCGGTGTGACCCGCGCCCGGCCGCGGCGCCCCGCACCGGGGGTGCCGCGGCCGCAAAAGCTAGGCTCACCAGCCTATGGACTCGCGAACCGGACTCCCCGTCGTGGGCATGGTGGGCGGCGGCCAGCTGGCCCGCATGACCCACCAGGCCGCCATCGCCCTCGGCCAGTCGCTGCGGGTGCTCGCCGTCTCCGCCGACGACGGGGCCGCGCTCGTCGCCGCCGACGTGACGATCGGCCGGCACGACGACATCGACGCGGTCCGGGAGTTCGCCAAGGGCTGCGACGTGGTCACCTTCGACCACGAGCACGTGCCCGGCGACCTCATCCGCACCCTCGCCGCCGAGGGCGTCACCCTGTTGCCCGGCGCCGACGCGCTGCGGTACGCGCAGAACAAGCGCGACATGCGCACCCACCTGGCGCGGCTGGGCTTCCCCGTGCCCAGGTGGACCGACGGCGACCTGCAGGCCTTCGGCGACGAGGTCGGCTGGCCGATCGTCGTGAAGACCGCGACCGGCGGCTACGACGGCCGCGGCGTCTTCGTCGCGCACTCCGTCGCCGACGTGCCCCAGGGCGTCGAGGTGATCGGCGAGGAGCTCGTCGCGCTGAAGCGGGAGCTCGCCGCCGTCGTCGCCAGGTCGCCGCTGGGCCAGGTCGCCGCGTACCCGGTGGTGGAGACCGTGCAGCGGGACGGCATCTGCGTCGAGGTCCTCGCGCCCGCCCCCGGCCTCGACGAGGACCTCGCGGTGCAGGCCCAGCGCCTTGCCATCGACATCGCGACCCGCCTCGGCGTCGTCGGCATGCTCGCCGTCGAGCTGTTCGAGACCACCGACGGCCGGATCCTCGTCAACGAGCTGGCGATGCGCCCGCACAACTCCGCGCACTGGACCATCGAAGGGGCCAGGACGTCGCAGTTCGAGCAGCACCTGCGGGCCGTGCTCGACTACCCGATGGGCGACACCCGGCTCACCGCCCCAGCCGTCGTGATGGCCAACGTGCTCGGCGGCGCCCCCGGCGGCATGTCGATCGACGAGCGGCTGCACCACCTCTTCGCCGAGGAGCCCGGCGCCAAGGTCCACCTCTACGGCAAGCAGATCCGCCCCGGCCGCAAGATCGGCCACGTGACGGTCCTCGGCGACGACCTGGAAGACTGCCGCCGCCGGGCCGCCCGGGCCGCCCGCATCCTCGAAGAAGGGTATGAGCATTGACCGACGTCGGCATCATCATGGGCAGCGACTCGGACTGGCCCGTCATGCGCCTGGCCGCCGAGGCGCTCGCCGAGTTCGGCGTCGCCCATGAGGTGCGCGTCGTGTCCGCGCACCGCACGCCGCACCTGATGCTCGACTACGCCGGCGAGGCCGCGGCCCGCGGGCTGAAGGTCATCATCGCCGGCGCGGGCGGCGCGGCGCACCTGCCGGGCATGGTCGCCTCGGTCACCCCGCTGCCGGTCATCGGCGTACCGGTGCCGCTGAAGTATCTCGACGGCATGGACTCGCTGATGTCGATCGTGCAGATGCCGGCCGGCATCCCGGTGGCAACCATGGCGATCGGTGGCGCCCGCAACGCCGGGCTGATGGCCGTGCGTATCCTCGCCGCCGCCGACCCCGCACTGCAGGCGAAGGTCCGCGACTTCCAGGAGTCGCTGCGCGCGATGGTGGCGGAGAAGGACGCCGCCCTCTCCGCCACCATCAATCAGTAGGTCACGGCGCCCATGGGGCGGCCAGGTTCCAGCCGCTGTCGGCCGTCACGGTCTGCGGGCGGTTGAAGCCGGTGCCGCCGCCCGAGGCGATGTACACCTGTGCGTCGTAGTGGCGCAGGTACGACCCCGCGATGTTGATCGACTCGAAGGTGGCGCCGGTGCCGCCGACGCCCGGCCGGGCGCAGAACGTGGCGTCGGCGAGGAACAGCGCCGAGCCGTCGTTGACGGCGTTGCGGACCCGCGAGTTCGCGTGGCGCAGGTACTGGCCGGGGAAGTTCACCGACTCGAACGAGTAGCAGGACGAGTCGGCCAGCCCTCGCCGGACCGTGTACGTCGCGTCGGCCTTGAGCAGCGCGCTGCTGCCGGCGTTCACCGGCTCGGTGTAGGCGAGGCTGTCGGCGTGGCGCAGGTACCGGTCGGTGAAGCCCCACGTGGTGACCTGCAGCGACCTGCGCACGTCGGTCGGCAGCAGCACCGAGCTGCGCCACAGCGCCGGGTTCGCCGTGCTCCACGTGGCGTCGGCGGCGAAGCTGGTCGCGGTGTCCCAGGCGTTCGGCCCGCCGCTGCGCGCCAGGTAGACGTTGTCCGCGTGGTGGCGCAGGTACGCGCCGGGGAAGTTCAGCGACTCGAACGACGTGCCGCCGGCGGCCAGCCCGGCACGGCTGCACCAGGTCGCGTCCGCGGCGAAGCTGCCGCCCGTGTTCGCGTCGATGCGGACCCGTGAGTTCGCGTGCCGCAGGTACTGGCCGGGGAAGTTGACCGACTCGAACGAGAAGCACCGCGGGTCGGCCAGCCCCGTCACCGTGCGGAACGACGCGTCCTGCCGCGCCCCGTCCGGGCTGGCCTGGCTGAGCACGTCGGTGCGGGCGAAGGAGTTCGCGTGCCGCAGGTAGCGGTTGGTGAACCCGGCCGTGGTCACCTGGAACGACCGGACGTGCCCGAGCGTCAGCGGCACCGCCGCGTTGAGGTTCTTCGACGCGTTGATGAGGTTCGTGTTCGAGGTACGGACCTGGGCGGTGTCGACCTTCTGCACCTGCCGGTCGTAGGTGAGCAGCCCGTTGTACTCGCCCTCGACGTCGGTGATCTCGGTGTACACGTACGCCGACATGCCCTTGGTCGTCATGAGCTGCTGCGCGTCGCGGATCATGCCGGTGAACCGGTTGGTGAGCTGCGCGGCGCTGGACACCTGCTCGTAGGCGAAGTACTGCCCGTCCGGGCTGTACTCGTGTGCCGGCGTGCGCAGGCCGATCCCGCCGAACTCGCCGAGCACCGACACGCGGGTCGCCGACGGCAGCGGGGCGTCCGGGCCGGTGTAGATGTGCCAGTCGATGATGTCGCCGGTACCGGGGTCGCCCTTGGACGCGCAGCAGTTGTAGCCGCTGTGCGGGTTGATGAGACGGGTCGGGTCGTAGTTCTTGAGGTCCGTGGTGATCCGCTGGGTGTCGGCGAGGCTCCACTCGCCCCAGCCCTCGTTGAACGGCACGTACGTGACGACCGCCGGGGAGAACCGGTGCTCGTCGATGATCTCGCGGGCCTCCGTCTCCAGCTCCGCGATCTGCGCGGGCGTGCGGTTCGCGTCGAACGCCGGGGTCGACGGGATGTCCTGCCACACCAGCAGGCCGAGCCGGTCGGCGTGGTAGTACCAGCGCGCGGGCTCGACCTTGATGTGCTTGCGGACCATGTTGAACCCGAGGTCCTTGTGCTTCTGCAGGTCAAAGGCGAGCGCGGCGTCGGTGGGCGCGGTGTAGAGCCCGTCGGGCCAGAAGCCCTGGTCGAGCGTCCCGGCCTGGAACACGAACTCGCCGTTGAGGGTCGGGCGCAGCACGCCGTTGACGAGCTTCTTGCCGACCTCCCGCATGCCGAAGTAGCTGACGACCTGGTCCACGGCGGCGCCGGCGGCGTTGCGCAGCGAGACCCGCAGGTTGTACAGGAAGGGGTCGTCGGGTGACCAGCGCCGCGCGTCGGGCACCGGCACGGTGAACTCGCTGAACCCGCCGGTGCCGCTGCCGACCACGGTCGAGCCGTTGAGCACCTCGGCGAGCACGGTGTGCCCAGTGACGTTGCCGCGGGTGAAGACCCGCACCCGGGCGGTGTTGTTGGCGAGGTTGGCGTAGATGTCGACGGAGAAGATCGACGACACCGGGGTCGGCTCCAGCCAGACCGTCTGCCAGATCCCCGACGTCGGGGTGTAGAAGATGCCGCTCGGGTTGTTGGTCTGCTTGCCGATCGGCTGCTTCTCGCCGCGGCCGTCGGTCGGGTCGTAGACGCGCACCACGATCTCGTTGACCCCACCGTTGAGCTGCGGGGTGATGTCGACCTCGAACCGGTCGTAGCCGCCCTTGTGGGTGGTGACCTGCACGCCGTTCACCCAGACGGTGGCCTCGTAGTCCACCGCGCCGAAGTGCAGCTGGACCCGGCGGCCGCTCCAGCCGGCCGGCACGGTGAACGTGCGCCGGTAGAACATCAGGTCGCGGTTGTCGTTGCGCATGATGCCCGACAGCGCCGACTCGACGGGGAACGGCACCAGGATCCGCTCGGGCAGCGTCTGGCCCAGCGGCGGCGCGGCGTTGCGGTTGACGTTGCCGGCGGCGTCGGTGGCGGGGTTGAGGAACTCCCACTCGCCGTTGAGCGACTGCCACTCCGGGCGGGTCATCTGCGGCCGGGGGTACTCCGGCAGCGGGTTCGTCGTGGACACCTGACCGGTCCACGGGGTCGTCAGCGGCGAGGTCTTCGGCACGACGGCCGTGGCCGGCGCACCGGCCGCGACCAGCGAGCCGGTGGCGAGCGTGAGCACAGCCAGAGTGCGGGCGAGGAGGTGGCGCATCGAACTCCTTCTGGCGGGAAAGAGCACGCGGAACCGGCGCGCGGCCGGTTGACGGCCGGCCGTGCGCGGGCGGCGGGCGGATTGGTCCAGTGATCGGCGGCATCGACGGGCTTGGGTGCGCCCGGGTTCCGGGAACGTAACATGAAACATGAACGAACGGAACGCTTCACATGTGCCCAGCAATCGAACAAAAACCATCACCACTGGGTATGGAAAAGCCCACGCGGATGCGTGGGCCTTTTCGGTGCCGGGCGGCCGGCGTGTGCAGGCCGCCTCGGGCGCCGGCTCAGACGGGGCGGATGTTCGAGGCCTGGGGGCCCTTGGCGCCCTGGGTGATCTCGAACTCGACCCGCTGGTTCTCCTCAAGGCTGCGGTAGCCCGCCGTGGCGATGGCGGAGTAGTGCGCGAACAGGTCCGGCCCGCCACCGTCCGGCGTGATGAAGCCGAAGCCCTTCTCGGCGTTGAACCACTTCACGGTCCCGACAGTCATGTGCTGCTCCTCGCAGTCTGCTGGCATCCACACCGTGCGGACGCCGTTTCGCTGCGGCTGATCATCCTCATGCCACGACCAGGGCTGGTGCGCAAAGAAGCGCCCAGGGATCTGATACCCACCCAGGCGCTGGCAAAGTATACGGAAACCAAAACTGCAACGCCGCCCACAATACCACAGCAAATGGCGCGGACCGGCCAGAACGGCAGAACCGGACGAGAATTCGGCGGCCCGCGGGTGTAGCGTGACCACGGAAGGTTTGGCCGTAGCTTCATCCCCTGGCGCCGAGCCCGCCGAGGAAAGGTGGGCGCGGTGAAGACGTCCTTCGGCCTGTTGAGCACCTACCCGCCGACCCAGTGCGGCGTCGGTGCCTTCGCGGGCTCGCTCAGCGCCGCCCTGTCCGAGGCGGCGGGCGTCGACGCGGTCGGTGTCGTGCGGGTCGTCGACTCGCCGACCTTCACCGATCGGCCCGAGGTGATCGCGCATCTGCGGGCCGGCGCCGCGGGCTCGTCCGAGGTCGCCGCGACCGCGCTGGACCGCCACGGCGTCGTGATCGTCAACCATGAGTACGACCTCTTCGACGGCGCCGACGGCGAGGGTGTGCTCGACGTGCTGCACCGGCTCCGGTCGCCCATGATCGCCGTCCTGCACGCCGTGCCGCGCTCGCCGAGCCAGCACCGCCGGTGGATCCTCGAGACCGTGGCGTCGCTCGCCGGTGCCGTGGTCGTCACCACCGAGCCGGCCAGGACGCGCCTGCTCGAGACGTACCAGGTCGAGCAGGCGAAGGTGCACGTCATCCCGCGCGGCGCACTGGCGCAGCCGGCGATCCGCACCGTCAGTTCCTCCGGCGAGCCGCTGGTCCTCACCTGGGGCCTGCTGCGCCCTGGCATGGGCGTGGAGTGGGCGATCGCCGGGATGCGCGAGGTCAGGCACCTCGCCGTGCGTCCCAGGTACGTGATCTCCGGCCAGACCCACCCGAAGGTCCTCGCCGCGGAGGGCGAGACGTACCGGCTCGGGCTGTACAAGAAGGTCCGGGCGTTCGGCGTGGCGGACCTGGTCAGGTTCGAGCGCTCCTACGCGGAGCCGCAGGCCCTGGCCCGGCTGGTCGACCGCGCCGACGTGGTGCTACTGCCCTACGACACCACCGACCAGGTCGCCTCCGGCGTGTTGCACGAGGCCGTGGCGGCCGGCAAGCCGGTCATCGCCACCCCGTTCCCGCACGCCAGGGACCTGCTCGGCACCGGCGCCGGCCTGCTGGTGCCGCACCGCGACGCGGCCGCCGTCGGCGCCGCGCTCAAGCGCCTGCTCACCGACGCCGACCTGGTCGCCGGCATGCGCGCCGAGGCGTTGCGCCGCACCGCCGGCACCACCTGGGACGCGGTGGCCGCGCGGTACATCGCCCTGGCCGCCTCGTTGCAGGACGCCAGCTCCAGGGCCTGAGCTCCGGTTTTCCCGGCCTCTCTCCGCTCCGCGGCGGGCCGCCGGTTGCTTCGCGTCATGGTCGCGCACCGGCGCCGGGGACGGTGTCCCTGAGCAACCCTGCGGTGGCCGCGGCGAGGCGGGCGGCCGCCATCGGGTCCAGGGTCGGCAGGTCCAGCGGCAGCGACCGGCCCCGGTCGACGGCGGTGAGCGGGGCGGCCGGCGGCGCGTCGACCCAGTCGACGACCGGTCGCACCGACGCCTCGACGGGCCGCGCAGCGACCTTCGCCGCCACCCGGATCGCCGCGCGCAACGGGGCCGGCACCGGGCCGAGGTCGCCGCTGCGGGTGAATCCCGGGTGGTAGAGCACATAGCGGGCCCGGGCCCCCGACCTCGCGGCGAAGTCCACGCCCAGCAGGTCGTTCGCCCGGGCGGCCTGCAGCTGTGCGGTGATCATCCGGTACCGGCGCCGCAACTGCAGATCGTCCCAATGGATCCTGCCCTTGGTGATGCCGACCCCGGCCACGTTGACGATCACCGGGGCGGGCGCACGGTCCAGCGCGTCGCGCAACCCGTGACTGAGCAGGTGGCGGCTGAGGTAGTACAGCGCGAACGTGGCCTCCAATCCGTCCACTGTGGAGACCCGCCGCGGGGCCTGCCGGTTGGCGAACAGGGCGAGGGCGTCCACGACCGGCCAGCGGGCCACGATCTCGGCGACCACCCGCCGCGTCGCGGCGATCGAGGTGAGATCGGCCTGCAGGAACGTGACCCCGGCCGGCAGGGTCCGGCCCTTCGCCGGGTCGCTGCCGATGACCACGACCTCGTCGCCGCGGTCGAACCGGGCCAGCGCGAGCGCCCGCCCCATACCGTTGGTGCCACCGCTGACGACCGTCACGCGGCCGCTCGACCCTGCCGGCACGATGCCTCCTCCTGGTTACGATCAGTGCGCACCCCATCGTCGGTAACCATCCCGAGACGCGGAAGAAGGCAGTTGCATGTCGGCAGCGAACACCGGTGTGCCCTCCGTGCTCACCACGCGGCTGCCCGAGCCGGTGCCGGCCGCCGAGTACGAGCAGTGCCCGGTGACCGACGTCCTGCGCCGGGTCGGCGACAAGTGGACGGTCCTCGTCGTGGTCCTGCTCGGCCGCCGGCCGTTCCGGTTCAACGAGCTGCACCGCGGCATCGAGGGCATCAGCCAGCGCATGCTGACCCGGACGCTGCGCGGCCTGGAGACCGACGGCCTCGTCCTGCGCACCGTCCACCCGACCGTGCCGCCGAGCGTCGAGTACCGGCTGACCCCGCTCGGCGAGAGCCTCCTGCACCCGATCTCGGCGCTCGCCGACTGGGCAGTCACCCACCAGCCGGACATCGCCGCCGCCCGCCGTGCCGCTGGACACCGGGAAGCGTGATGGTCCGCCGGGACCGGCACGGTCGCTCAGGCAGCGTGGCAGATCGGCATCCGCCGTGATGTACCTGCTCGTGCTCGTGCTCGCGCTCACGCTCACGGCGGTGATCGTCGCGATCTTCCTCGTCATGCCAGTGGTGATCAGCCGGGAAAACGCCGTCCGACGCCGTGCGTCAGCCCGCAGGCACCGGCCGGCGGGGAACACCGCCGCACCCGCCGAGAAACCTGTGGCGCCCGTCAGGTAAGGTAAGGAAACCGACGCGGGGTGGAGCAGCTCGGTAGCTCGCTGGGCTCATAACCCAGAGGTCGCAGGTTCAAATCCTGTCCCCGCTACAACCTTGGCGGCCCCTGCTTCGCGGCGGGGGCCGCTTGCCGTTGAGGTTTCCGCATCCTTCGCGCTCGCTTCGCTCGCTCCTCGGTGGGGGAGCTTCGCTCCACCCACGCCCCCTCAACCGCGTCGGTGGTCCGTGTGGTCGGGAAGGGTTGTGTCGGCTCGACTGGGTGTCCGTCGGGCTGGGCCTGTCCGGGTTGGCGGCTCCTGTTTCGCGGCGGGGGCGCCTTGCTCTACCCACGCCTCCTCAACCGCGTCGGTGGTCCGTGTGGTCGGGAAGGGTTGTGTCGGCTCGACTGGGTGTCCGTCGGGCTGGGCCCGTCCGGGTTGGCGGCTCCTGTTTCGCGGCGGGGGCGCCTTGCTCTACCCACGCCTCCTCAACCGCGTCGGTGGTCCGTGTGGTCGGGAAGGGTTGTGTCGGCTCGACTGGGTGTCCGTCGGGCTGGGCCCGTCCGGGTTGGCGGCTCCTGTTTCGCGGCGGGGGCGCCTTGCTCCCTTGTCTGGCCCTCCCGGCGGTCGCCCGTTCGGAAGGTGGTCCGGCGATGCCGGTGCGGACGTTTGGGTCTGCGGGGGCGGCGTGGGTGCGGGAGCATGGTGGGTATGACTGAGTCGCGGCACGTCAGCACGTACATCGCGCGGTCGGTTGCGGAGGTCTACGCGTACGCGGCGGACCCGGTGAACCTGCCGGCATGGGCGCCCGGGTTGCTCAAGTCGGTGGAGAAGGTCGACGGGCAGTGGGTGGCCGAGTCGGACATGGGGCGGATCCTGCTGGACTGGGCGCCGGACAACGCGTTCGGGGTGCTCGACCATCACGTGACGGTGCCGTCAGGGGAGACGTTCTACAACCCGATGCGGGTCACGGCGCTCGGGGAGGGCAGTGAGGTCGTGTTCAGCGTGCGGCGGCAGGCGGGGATGAGCGACGAGGAGTTCGACCGGGACTGTGCCGCGGTGCAGGCGGACCTGGACGCACTGCGGGACATTCTTGAAGGCCGTTAGGCCGACTCGCGGACGACGAGCTCGGTGGGGACGATGACGGCGGCTGGGCTCTCGCCGTCGATGAGGCTCAGCAGCAGCCTGACCATTTCGGCGCTGATGCGGGGGTAGGACTGGCGCACCGTGGTCAGCGGCGGCTGGGTGGTGAGGGCGACCTGGCTGTCGTCGAAGCCGCCCACGGCGACGTCGTCGGGGATGCGCTTGCCGGCCAGTTGCAGGGCGGTCATGGCGCCGGCGGCCATGAGGTCGGAGGCGACGAAGACGGCGTCGAGGTCGGGGGCCTGCGCGAGCAGGCGCCGCATCGCGGCCTCGCCGCCGGCGCGGGTGTAGTCGCCGTGGGCGATGAGGGCCGGGTCGGACTCGCCGAGGGCTTCGCGGTAGCCGGCGAGCCGCTCGATGCCGCCGGGGGTGTCGAGGGGGCCGGTGATGGTGGCGATGCGGCGGCGGCCGGTGGAGCGCAGGTACTCGACCATCTGGCGGGCGCCGTCGCGGTCGTCGGCGGCGACGTAGGCGGCCCGGCGCTCGTAGCCGAGGGGCTTGCCGCAGGCGACTACGGGCAGGCCGCGGGCGAGCAGCTCGGGGATGAGCGGGTTGCCGCTGTGCGTGGAGACGAGCAGGGCACCGTCGACGTGGCCGCCGGTCAGGTACCGGCCGAGGCGCTTGCGGTCCTCCAGGCTGCTGGCGAGGGTGAGCAGCAGCGTGATGTCGTGCTTGGCGAGCGCCTGGGTGCAGCCGTGCAGCAGGACGTTGAAGTTCGGGTCCTCGAAGAGGCGGTCCTGCGGCTCGGACAGGATGAAGGCCACCGACTGGGAGCGCTGGGTGACCAGGCTGCGGGCGTGCTGGTTCACGACGTAGCCGGTCTTGCGCATGGCCCGCTCCACCGCCTCCTGCGCGGCGTCGCTGACGTCGTGGCCGCCGTTGAGGACCCGCGACACGGTGCCGCGGGACACCCCGGCCGCCGCCGCCACGTCGTTGATGGTGGGGCGGCGGGCGGGGCGGCGACGTGGCTCGGGCACGACGACATTCTGCACCAGCTTCAGCCTTTTACCGCTCCCGACAGCAGGTCTACGCGCCAGTACCGCTGCAGCGTCAGGAAGAGCACGACCAGCGGCAGGATCGACAGCAGCGCCCCGGTGACGACCAGGGTGTAGAGCGCGGGCGTGGTGTTGCCCTGGTTGAGCATCGTGTACAGCCCGACGGTGACAGGGAAGCGGTCGTCGGAGGTGAGCATGATGAAGGGCGGCAGGAAGTTGTTCCAGATCGCGACGAACTGGAACAGGAACACCGTGACCAGGCCCGGGATCATCGACGGCACCGCGATGTTGGCGAAGATGCGCAGGTCGCCGGCGCCGTCGGTGCGGGCCGCCTCAATGAGGGAGTCGGGCACCGCGGCGGCGGCGTAGATGCGGGCGAGGTAGATGCCGTACGGGCTGAGCACGCTCGGCAGCAGCACCGACAGGTAGCTGTCGGTGAGCTGGAACTTCGCCAGCAGCAGGTACTGCGGGATGGCGAGGACCACGGCCGGCACGAGGACCCCGGCGAGCAGCACGTTGAACACCGCCGAGCGGCCCGGGAAGCGGTACTTCGCCAGGGTGTACCCGGTGATCCCGGACACCACGGCCGACAGCAGCGCGCCCGCGCCGGCGTACAGCGCCGTGTTCAGCATCCACCGCCAGTACATGCCGGACTGGTACGCCGACAGGTCCCCGAGGTTGTCGAGCAGCGCGGTACCCGGGCGTCCTTGTACGTGGCGTAGGTGACGTTCACGTTCGGGCCCCAGGTCACGCCGGCTGCGGTGGCCGCGAACTGCTGGGCGAGGGTGTAGAACTCGGCCTGGTTGCTGAAGAACGCCGGCGGCTTGGCCAGGGCCCCGCCGGACTGCGCGGCGGTCGCGGCCGGGTAGATGCCGCCCTCGGTGATCAGGCCGGTGACGGCGGCCGGGTCGGTGTTGAGCCACACGGCGAACTGGGTGGCCTGCGCGATGTGCTTGCTCTTGGCGGCCACGGCGGTGGACGAGCCGCCCCAGCTGCCGGTCTTGTGCTCGCCGGCGGTCCACTGCGGCAGCTCGGCGATGGCCCACTTGCCCGCCGTGTCGGAGGCGTTGCCGGACAGGACGCCCGGGCCCCAGACGGCGCTCGGCCAGGCGATCAGGGTGCCGTCGTTGAGCGCCTTGTTCCACTCCGGGGTGTACATCGGCTGGCTGTCGACGTCGCCGGAGGCCACCAGGCCGCTCCGGCCGCGGCGCCGTTGCTGACCAGCGTGGGCAGCGCCTGGTACTCGGCCTGGAAGAGGTCCGGCGGGTTGCCGGCCTTGTTGGCGGTGAGGACCTTCGTGACCTCCTCGTCGCCCTGGGCCTGCTTGCTGACGGTGACGTGGATGTCGGGGTGTGCGGCGTTCCACTGTGCCACGACCTTGTCGATGCCGGGCACCCAGGACCAGAAGGTCAGCTCGACCTTGCCGCCTGCCTCGGTGGCGTCATCGCCACCGGAGCTGCAGGCGGAGGAGAGCAGGAGGGTGCCGGCCGTGGCCGCGAGCAGTAACGCGCGGATCTTCGGCTTCATGAGGGTCTCCAACTGCGATCGTCGTCGCGTGAACGGGGGTGAACGACCGTGAGCGCTCCCAGTTTTGGCGTGCTCTGCACGGTGTCAAGACATTGCTTAGGCCCGAGGTTCACCGGTAGAACATGCGATACTGGAGCGGATCCCGCTCTGGGAACGTTCACGGTACGAATCGCTAAGGAGTGCCAGATGGCGGAGGCGGAGCAGCCGCGGCCCTATCCGGGGTGGCCGTATCCACGCGGGCTGGACGCGATCGCCTATGGCGGCGACTACGCCCCGGAGCAGTGGCCCGAGGAGATCTGGGCGCAGGACGTCGAGCTCATGCGGGCCGCCGGGGTCAACCTCGTCAGCATCGGGATCTTCAGCTGGGCGCTGATCGAGCCCGAGGAGGGCCGGTACACTTTCGACTGGCTCGACCGCGCGCTGGAGCTGTTGCACGCCAACGGGATCCGGGTCGACCTGGGCACGCCGACCGCGGCGCCGCCGCCCTGGTTCGCGCACCGCCACCCCGGCGCCCGGCTGGTCGACCGGGCCGGGCACGTCCTGGGCCAGGGCGGCCGGCAGAGCTTCTGCCCCAGCTCGCCCGACTACGCCCGGGCGGCCGCCGCCGTCGCCGAGCAGCTCGGCCGGCGCTACGGCGAGCACCCCGCGGTCGCGCTGTGGCACGTGCACAACGAGTTCGCCGGGGTCAACGCGCACTGCTACTGCGACACGTGCGCCGCGGCGTTCCGGCACTGGCTGCGCGAGCGGCACGGGGACCTGGCCACGCTCAACGCCGCGTGGGGCACCACGTTCTGGGGCCAGCGCTACGGCGACTGGGCGCAGATCGAGCCGCCGCGGGTCGCCCCCACCGCCGTCAACCCCGCGCAGCAGCTGGACTACCTGCGCTTCTGCTCCGACACCCACCTGGCCAACTACCGGCGGGAGCGCGACGCGCTGCGCCGGCACTCGCCCGGCGTGCCGATCACCACCAACTTCATGATCGCCAACTGCAAGTGGCTGGACTACTGGAAGTGGGCGGGCGAGGTCGACATCGTCGCCAACGACCACTACCTCGACGCGGCCCGCGACGACCGGCACGTGGAGCTGGCCATGTGCGCCGACCTCACCCGCAGTCTCGCCGGCGGCGCGCCTTGGCTGCTGATGGAGCACTCGACCAGCGCGGTCAACTGGCAGCCCCGCAACATCGCCAAGCGCCCCGGCGAACTGGCCCGCAACAGCCTGGCCCACGTGGCCCGCGGCGCCGACGGGGTGCTGTTCTTCCAGTGGCGGGCCTCGCGCTTCGGCGCGGAGAAGTTCCACTCGGCGATGCTGCCGCAGGGCGGCACCGGCACCCGGATCTGGCGCGAGGTCACCGAGCTCGGCGGGCGCCTGGCCGGCCTCGGCGCGCTGCGCGGCACCCGGGTCGCGGCCGACGTCGCCGTCGTGTGGGACTGGGAGTCCTGGTGGGCCCTCGAACTGGAGTGGCGCCCGTCGGTCGACCTCACGTACCGGGAGCGGGTCGAGGCCTACTACGGGCAGCTGTGGCGCGACCACCTGACCGTCGACTTCGTGCACCCCGAGGCCGACCTCGGCCGCTACCGCCTGGTCGTGGCGCCGACGCTGTACCTGACGACCGAGGCCGCCGCGAAGAACCTCGACGCCTATGTGTCCGGCGGCGGGACCCTGCTGGTGTCGTACTTCTCCGGCATCGTGGACGCCAACGACACCGTGCCCGACGGGCCGTACCCGGGCGCGCTGCGTGACCTGCTCGGCCTCACCGTCGAGGAGTTCCTGCCGCTGCGCGCCGGCGAGCGGGTCGAGCTCAGCGACGGCACTGGCGCAGGTTTCAGCGCCGACGTGTGGGCCGAGGACGTCGTCCTGGCCGGGGCACAGGCGGTGCTGCACTACGTCGACGGCCCGGCACCCGGCCGCCCCGCCGTCACGCGCCACCAGCACGGCCGCGGCACGGCCTGGTATGTCTCCACCCGCCTCGCCGGCGCCGACCTCGGGCGGTTGATGCGGCAGGTGTACGACGGTGCCGGGCTGGACGCCCGCCCGGACCTGCCCGAGACGGTGGAGGTGGTGCGCCGGCCGCCGTTCCTGCTGGCGATCAACCACGGCACGGCCCCCGTTGAGGTGCACGGCGTCACCGTCGAGGCCGGCGCCGTGGCCGTGGTCGAGGAGGGCTGACGTGCTCGGCGACCTGCGCCGCGCGCAGATCCTCGCCGACGCCCGCGAGCGCGGCGGGGTCAGCCTGCGCGAGCTGAGCGACCGCTTCGCGGTGTCCATCCCGACGATCCGCCGCGACCTGTCGGCCCTCGCCGACCAGGGCCTGGTCCGCCGGGTCCACGGCGGCGCGGTCGTGCTCGCGGCACCCGCCCGGCCGGAGCGCGTCGTGGCCCGCTTGCCGGCCGGCGCTGGCGCCGTACCGCTGCCGCAAGGACAACCGGAGCACCTCTACGTGGCCCGCCGGGTGGTGTCGGCGCAGGAGGCGGCCGCGCTGGTCACGCCGGGCACGGCGATCGGCCTGTCCGGTGGCCGCGCGGCGGTCGAGTTGGCCGGGCTGCTCGACGACGTGCCCGGCCTGACCGTTGTCACGCCGGTGCCGGCGGTCGCCGCGGCGGTGCGCAACCGGGCCACGGTCGTGGTGCTGGTCGGCGGGGTGCGCACGCCGAGCGGCAGCCACGCCGGACCGCTGACCCACGCCACGCTGGACCGGCTCAACCTCGACCTCGCGGTCGTGGACCTGCCCGACCCGGCGTCCGGTGACGCGCTCGCGGCCCAGACCGACCTGGCCCTCGTCCTGCGCGCCACCGCCGCCGTCTACCTGCGCCCCGCTACGGGGTCCAGACCACGTTCGGGTTGACCTGCCCGGTCCAGTTGAAGATCGCCATGTTGTCCCACTGGTTGCCGGTGCCGTTGATGTTCGCCGGGTCCCAGCCGTTGCCGGGCACCGCGTACCAGGTCGGCTCCCAGTAGAAGACGCCGATCGCCCCGGCGTTGCGGGCGGTGTTCTGCACGTGGGTGAAATTGGTCGCCTGGCCGGCCCAGGTCGCCGGGTAGCCGGAGCAGGGCGCGGAGCCGTTCACCGAGTTCGCCTCGCTGTCGGCGTTGGCGGCGGTGAACGGGTACGCGGTCTCCGCCAGCACGACCGGCTTGCCGTAGCGGGACTTCGTGTCGCCGATGACGTAGTACAGGTTGGCCAGGTCACCGTGCCACATGCAGTAGTAGGACAGCCCGGTGATGTCCCACGTGACACCCTTGGCCTTGATGCCGTCGTAGAACCAGCGGGCATGATCGACGTTGTCGGCGTTCGCCGTGTGGATGATGACCTTCGTGCCGCTGTTGCAGGCCTTCACCGCGTTGTAGCCGGCCTTGAGCAGCAGGCTCAGGTTGGTGAAGTCGTTGTTGACGACCTTGCCGTCGTTCCACAGCATGCCGACGTTGATCTCGTTGCCGATCTGGATGCTGTCGGGCGTGGTGCCCTGGTTCCTGAGCGCGGTGCAGACCTGGTACGTGTAGTTGTAGACGTCGGACTGCAGCGTGCTGATGTTGTGGCTGGCCCAGGCGGCCGGCTTGTACTGCTTGCCGGGATCGGCCCACGTGTCGGAGTAGTGGAAGTCGACCATCAGGGCGAGCCCCTTGGACTTGACCTTCTGCGCGTCGAGCAGCACCTTCGCCAGATTGTTGTAGCCGCTGGCAGGGTTGTTCCAGATACGCAGCCGCGCGTAGTTGACACCGGCCGACTTGAGGATGTCGAGCGGATCGGCCTGGGCACCGGCCGCGTTGTAGTACTTGGCACCCAGGTCGACGCTGCGCCGCAGGGACGAGACGTCCGCGCCACGCATGGTGAGGGTGGTGGCCGCACTGGCGGGCGCGGCCGGGGTCAGCGCTGGGGCGGCGGCGCCCAGCAGGAGCACGCCCAGCAGGGCGGCAAGGCGGGGACTTCGGCGCACAGGAACTCCTTCGGGTACGGTTCCGTGAACGCTCCCAGTCTCAGAGTGGACATCGACGCCTGTCAAGGATCCGGATACGCGCGGTTGCGGTGTTTTGTGGGTGTCGGTTCCGGGAGCGCTCACGGAACCGCTGGCGCGGTTGCTGGCTGGTCTGCAGTGCTCAAGGCTGCTCGCGACGGCACCGAAATAGGTGACGAGACGGTTGTCGCAACCGGTAGTCGATGGGCCGCTACGGAGGACATCGAGGGCAACCTCATGGCCGGCCGAGCCGGCACAGGACCTGGCCGGCGCAGGCGCCTGCTATTGCCGATGAGCTTCCGCGACTACATCGCTGCAACCCGGCCGCAGCTGCACCGTCTTGACCCGGTCGATCCGTCCCGGCTCCAGGACCCGAGCGTGGCGGCCGCGCTCGACAGGGTCGCTTCTGACGTCGATGCCTATGACCTGGCTTGGCAGGCATACCTCAGCTGTGGCGGCTTTCCCGGAGCAGTCGCCGGACACAGCCGGACCGGGGATGTCTCGATCGGTTACATCCGCGACCTTGCCGCTTGGCTGCGCCGCGACGTAGACCCTGGTGCCGCACCGGAGTCTCTGCCGCGGTTGCTCGATGCGCTGTCCCATCGCGCCTCGAGTCCTTTGAACATCGCCTCGACCGCCGAAGATCTCGGACACTCGGGACGGGATGTATTCGATCTCAGGTTGCGGCGACTCATCGCCAGCCATGCCGCCTTGATCTGCGCGCGCCGCGACAGCGACAAACTCGTCCCAGGCTCTCAATCGAAGCTGTACCTCACAGACCCACTACTGGCCTGGCTGCCGTCGCGCCTGCGAGCGGGCCTGGCAACGCCGGACATGACGCGGTTGACCGAATCCACGCTCGGGGTGAGCCTGGCCCGCACCATCGACCAGCTCGATGAAGGTCGCTGGGTCAGCGGCGACACCAT
This sequence comes from Dactylosporangium sp. NPDC050688, assembly GCF_040654515.1. NCBI lineage: Bacteria > Bacillati > Actinomycetota > Actinomycetes > Micromonosporales > Micromonosporaceae > Dactylosporangium > Dactylosporangium sp. NPDC050688. Next base: position 44,875 of record NZ_JBFAIC010000002.1, on the reverse strand, counting down.
CGGATACGTCAGGACTGCGTCTGGCAACGAGATCGACCTCGCGCCGGTGTCCATCCCGTCCGCTGCCGGACCGGTCACGACCGTTCCGCTGGAGAGTAAGTGGGTAGATCACGGCTGGCGCGGCGAGGCCCGATCCATCGACGGCAAGTACGGGCAGGGAATCCTTGCCACCAAGACCATCCTCGACACCAGAAGCCAGGTCTGGGCGGTGCCTGCTCCGCTGCTGTCTCTGCTCATCCTGTGACCGGCCAAGGCTGACGGAGGCAATCCTGCGATCCCGAGTTCGAGCTGGCCTCGCCTCGGCGCCGGTGCGCTCCAGTCCGCGCTGGCTCAGCCCATCGTTGTGCGGACGAACGCCACCAGGTCGTCGGTGGAGAGCCCTACCAGGCGGGCCCGGCACCCGTCAGGCGGTGCCGCCGCCAGCACCGCGACTCGGCCGGGCTCGACGGAGCCGGTGCACAGCAGGTCGAAGACGTACAGCGGCGCGCCCGCACCGTCCATGAGGCGGACGTCGAGCTCTTCAACGGCGAGCCAGTCGATTCCCAGGTGCCGCTGCAGCAACTGACGGCATTCGAAGTCGGCCAGCCGCGGATCGGTGACCGTCACCTGCCCGGCTCCCGGCACGACCACGGTCCAGCCGTCGTCCGCGTCGTGGATCAGCGTCGCGGAGATGGTTTCCACGCCCGCAGCGTAGCGGGCAACGCGGCTGGCAGGATTCCGCGGAAACGCCCCGGTCAGCCGGCGAGGAGCTGGCGGGCCATGACGATGCGCTGCACCTGGTTGGTGCCCTCGTAGATCTGGGTGATCTTCGCGTCGCGCATCATGCGCTCCAGGGGGAAGTCCTTCGTGTAGCCGTAGCCGCCCAGCAGCTGTACCGCGTCGGTGGTGATCTGCATCGCGGCGTCGGAGGCGAAGCACTTCGCGGCCGCGCCGAAGTAGGTGAGGTCCTTGTCGCCGCGCTCCGACTTGCCGGCGGCGGCGTAGGTGAGCTGGCGGGCGGCCTCGAGCTTCATGCCCATGTCGGCGAGCATGAACTGGATGCCCTGGAAGTCCGCGATCGCCTTGCCGAACTGCTTGCGCTCCTGGACGTAGCCGAGGGCGAAGTCCAGCGCGCCCTGGGCGATGCCGACGGCCTGGGCGGCGATCGTCACCCGGGTGTGGTCCAGGGTCTGCATGGCGGTGCCGAAGCCGGTGCCCGGCGCGCCGATCATGCGGTCGGCGGGGATGCGGACGTTGTCGAGGTACACCTCGCGGGTGGGGGAGCCCTTGATGCCGAGCTTCTTCTCCGGTGCGCCGAAGCTGACTCCGGGGTCGGACTTCTCGACCACGAAGGCGGAGATGCCGCGGGAGCGGGCGGCCGGGTCGGTGACGGCGAACACGGTGTAGTACTCGCTGACCCCCGCGTTGGTGATCCACCGCTTGACGCCGTTGAGGACGTAGGCGTCGCCGTCGAGCACGGCCCTGGTCTTCATGCCGGCCGCGTCGCTGCCGGCGTCGGGCTCGGACAGGCAGTAGGAGAACATGGCCTCGCCGGCGGCGACGGCGGGCAGGTAGCGCCGCTTCAGCTCGTCGGAGCCGGCCAGCAGCAGTGGCATGGTGCCGAGCTTGTTGACGGCGGGGATCAGCGACGAGGCCGCGCAGGCGCGGGCGACCTCCTCGATGACGATGGCGGTCGCGAGGGCGTCGGCGCCGGCGCCGCCGTACTCCTCCGGGATGTGCGGGGCGTGGAAGTCCGCGGCGCGCAGCGCGTCGAAGGACGCCTGGGGGAACTCGCCGTGCTCGTCGGCCGCGGCGGCGTTCGGCGCCACCTTGCCGTCACACACCGCACGCACCGCCTCACGGATCGCGGCGTGCTCCTCCGGCAGGTCGTACACATCGAACACGGCAGGCCCCTTGTCCCGTAAGTCCTCACCCTGAACCGCCGTTCAGGCACCTCCGAGTATGAGCATACCGATGAGTAACCAAGGAGCCGGAGGCGCGGTCGCCAGCGAGGGACTACTCTCGCCGAAGCAACGTCGGCAAGACCCACCCCTATACGCCACAAATGTCCGCGATGCGGGTATTTGAGGAAACGGGAACAGAGCGGAGACACAGGCGTGACCATCGCGTACCCGAGCAGCCCACCCGTAGCGGTCGCGCCCTCCGGCGCCCCGCGCCCACGGCTCACCTTCCTCGGCACTGGCTATCTTGGCGCGACCTACGCCATCTGCTTCGCCGAGCTCGGCTATGAGGTGCTCGGCTTCGACGTCGACGAGGCGAAGATCGCCAAGCTGGCCGGTGGCGACGTGCCGATCCACGAGCCCGGCCTCGACGAGCTGCTCCGCAAGAACCTGTCGGCCGGCCGGCTGCACTTCACCACCTCCTGGGAGGAGGTCGCCGAGTTCGGCGACGTCCACTTCATCTGCGTCGGCACCCCGCAGCGCGCCGACGGCATGGCCGCCGACCTCTCCCACGTGGAGAGCGCCGTCACCAACCTCGCGCCGCTGCTCAAGCGCAAGGCGCTGATCGCCGGCAAGTCGACCGTCCCGGTCGGCACCGCCGAGTGGATCGAGCAGCTCGTGCGCCGCCACACCCCCGCCGAGCTGGGCGTCGAGGTCGCGTGGAGCCCCGAGTTCCTGCAGGAGGGCGTCGCCGTCGAGGACGTGCTGCGCCCCAACCGGATCATCTTCGGCGTGAAGAGCGAGTGGGCGACCGGCATGCTCTACGCCGCCCACAAGGGCGTGTTCGACCTGGCGCTCACCGAGGACCGCGAGGTCCCCGTCGTGGTCACCGACTTCGCCACCGCCGAGCTGGTCAAGGTCGCCGCCAACGCGTTCCTCGCCACCAAGATCTCCTTCATCAACGCGATGGCCGAGGTGTGCGAGGCCGCCGGTGCCGATGTGACGCAGCTCGCCCGGTCGATCGGCTATGACGCCCGCATCGGCAACAAGTTCCTGCGCGCCGGCGTCGGCTTCGGCGGCGGCTGCCTACCCAAGGACATCCGCGCGTTCCAGGCCCGGGCCCAGGAGCTCGGCGTCGGCGAGGCGCTGCGCTTCCTGCACGAGGTCGACCTGATCAACCAGCGCCGCCGGCAGAAGATCGTGCAGCTGTCCGCCGAGCTGCTCGGCCGCGGCTACGGCCCGGCCGGCCCCGACCTGGCCGGCACCCGGATCACCGTGCTCGGCGCCACCTTCAAGCCCAACTCCGACGACGTGCGCGACTCGCCGGCCCTGTCGGTGGTCCGCAAGCTGTCGCGCTCCGGCGCCGACGTCACCGTGTACGACCCGGAGGGCATGGACAACGCCCGCAACGACGTCGACGACGTGACCTACGCCAAGACCCTCACCGACGCCGTCTCCGGCGCCGACCTGGTCTGCGTGCTGACGGAGTGGGAGGAGTTCCGCAACGCGGACCCCAACACGCTCAGCGACCTCGTCGCCGGCAAGCGGGTCATCGACGGGCGAAACTGCCTGGATCAGGCCGTGTGGGTCGCGGCCGGCTGGGAGTACCGCGGCATGGGCAAGCCGTCCGTCGCTTAAGCGACGGAATCTCCCGAACGGGCGCTTCGCTTTCGCGACACGTCGAAACAAGGCATTCTTCCCAGTAGGGCGTGAACAGCCCGGGGCGGCCGCGAGCGCGGTCACCCCGGGCTGCGGCCCGTGGGGAGGAGTCGCGTGGAGACGTATCCGTGCCCGGCGTGTGGTGGACCGGCCAGTGAGGTCACCGGCTGCCGTGACTGCGGCCGCCCGCACGACCCCGACGCCGCCGCGCTCGCCCTGTTCCAGCGCACCGTCGCCGCGCTGGAGCAGAAGAAGCGCGACCTGACGGACGACAGCCAGAAGCTGCGCCGCCAGCTCGCCCACGCCTCCGCTCAGCGCGACTCCCTGCGCCGCAAGGTCCGCCAGTCCCTCGACCACGAGCAGGCCGGCCGCACCCGGCGGCCGCGGCTCGGCCGCGCCGCGAAGATCGAGAGCATCCCGCCCGCCGCCCGGCAGGCACCGCAGCGCGCGACGCCGCCGGACCAGCAGGTGTACTCGCCCCGGGCGCCCCAGCAGCCGGACACGGCGCTGGCGGAGCCGTCGCCGGACCGCCGGCCGGTGATCGCGCCGCTGCGGTCGCGGACCGCGGCGCTGCCGCAGATGCGCCGCCCGCCCGGCGGCGGGCCGCACCCCCCGGTCGACGAGCCCGAGGCGACCACGTCGAGCATGCAGGCGTCGGTCCTCGCGCTCGGCGGCCTGCTCCTGGCCGGCGCCGCGATCGTGCTCACCACCGACGCGTTCGGCGCGATCGGCACCGTCGGGCGGGTCGTGCTGCTCGCCCTGATCACGGCCGGCGCCCTCGCGCTGCCGCTGATGCTGGTCCGCCGCGGCCTCACCGCCACCGCCGAGACCGTCGCCTCGGTCGCGCTGCTGCTCGTCCTGCTCGACGGCTACGTCCTGCGCTCCGAGGGGCTGCTCGGCGCGGACCTGCTGGAGACCACCACCTACATGGGCGTGGTGTGCGCCGCCACCGCCGGCATCGCGGCCGTGTACAGCATGCAGAGCCACCTCATCGCCTCGCGGTACGCGACGCTGCTGGCCCTGCAGCCGGTCCTGCCGCTGCTCGCTTACGACTTCATCCGTGGCCCCGCCGGCTGGTCGCTCGCCCTGTCCGGCGTCGCCCTCATCAACCTCGGCTTCGGCGTCGCCCTGGGCCAGTCCGTCCGCCGTCGCCTCGAGCAGCAGGACCAGGCGCAGGACCAGGCCGCCGGCGACCAGCCGCCCGCCGAGCACGCGCACACCGTGCAGACCGACCGGTTCGCCGACACCCTCATGCGCGACGCGGCCTGGGTGCTGTTCACGGTCACGTTCGGCGCCGCCCTGATCTGTGGCACCGCCGCCCTCGCCACCACCGAGGCGCTCGGCGAGACCGTCCGGGCCGCCGCCGTCACCCTCGTCGCGGCCGCGATCGGCGTCACCGGTTCCCTGTCGTGGCGGCGCGGCGCCGTGCCCGACATCGCCGCCGGCATCGCCACGGCCGCCGTCATCGCCGCGTTCGCCAGGGTTGGCGCCGTCGCGTTCCCGGGCTCCACGCTGCTGTTCCTGGCCCTCGCCGGCGCGCTCGCCGCGGCCGGCGTGCCGTTGCTGCCCGGCGACGCCCGCCGCGGTCCCCGTTACGCGGTCTCCGTCGCGACCGCGGCCACCACCCTGCTGCTGCTCGTCACCGTCCTGCCCGCGCTCGCCGCCCCGCTGGACGCGGCGTGGCCGGCGTGGCGGGCCGATCTCACGGCGTACCGCACGGACGTCGACGCGGCCGTCGGGCCGGACGGCTGGCAGTCCGTCCTCGCGGTGCTGCTGCTGACCGCCGCGGGTGTCCTCATGCTCAGCGGGCGCACCGAGCCGGTCGACGTGCCGCTCGGCTCGGGCGCCGGCCTCGGTGCGGTGTTCGGCCGGCGGCAGACGGTGCAGCTCACACCGCCCGCCCCGCCGCCCGGTCTGTGGCCCGGCCCGCTGGGTGGCGCGGAGAGCGGCCCGCGCACCGGGGTCTGGGACGAGCCCCGGCCGGCGTCGCCGCCGCCGGCCGCGCGCCCGGCCGCGACCGGCGCCCGTACCGGCGTGCGGCGGGGCGGCGCCTTCGTCACCGTCCCGCCGCCGGAGCGCTTCCGCCTCGACGTCGTCGTCATCGGCGCCGCCCTGCTGCTGCTCGTCGCGCCCGCCGCATTCGGCCTGAGCTGGCTGATGATCCCCGCCCTCGCGGTCTCCGGGGCGGTCGCCGCCGGCGCCCTGGCCATGCGGGTACCCGAGGCCCATACCGCCTGGGTCTGCCTGGGCGCCGCCCTGGTCCTCGGCCTGTATGCGGCCGCCGCCAGCCTCGCCCGGCCGTCCGCGACCGCCCTGACGCTGCTCGTCATCGCCGGCGCCGGCGCCGCGATCGCGCTGCTGCCCCGGCCGCACCGCGCCGACGCGGAGGGCGACTTCGTCACCCGCAGGGTGGCCGACGCCGCCGCCGGCGGTGCCCTGTTCGCGCTGCCTGGCGCGGCCGCGGCCGGCGCCGCCATCCTCTTCGGCGACCTGCCCGGCGGCGCCACCGTCGTGCTGGTGATGAGCTTCCTCGCGCTCGCGGTGAGCCTCGGGTACGCCGCGATCACGCAGGTCGCCCGGGGTGCGCAGAGCCCGCCGCTGCTGATCGGCGCGACCGCCGGTGCCGTCGCGGTCGCCGTCGCCGTGCTGCGCGCCGACGGCGCCACCACCATCGACCTGGTGATCGGCCTGCTGATGCTGATCGCCGCGTTGATGCTGTGGGCCGCGCCGCGGATGGACGACCGGCAGACGTTCGGCGCCGACTTCACCGGCGCCGACGCCGCGGCCGCTGCCGTGACGATCGCCGGGATCGGCGCCGTGGCCAGGGCCGTGTCGCTGGCCTCCGACGGCATCGAGGTGGTGACCCTCGCGCTGCTGGTGTTCGCCGTCGCGGTCGCCGCCCGCAGCCTCCCCGACGAGTGGCGCCGCGGCCCGGTGGCCGGCGCCGCCACCGTGGGCGTCTGCACCGGCCTGTACGCGGGCACCATGTCCGTCATCGGCGCCGTCGGCGTCATCCGCGCCGCCAACCCGCCGTGGCGGGCCGTGCTGGACGACCGCTGGCTCGCCAACGCGCAGCAGCTCGCCACGTACGGCTGGCAGGTGCCGATCGCGCTGCTGCTGCTCGCCGGGGCGGCCGCGATCGCGCTGCCGCAGCCGTACGGCGACGACACCGCCTCCGCCGCGGCCGCCCTCGCCGCCCTCGGCGCGCCCGTCGGCCTCGGCCTGGGCTGGCAGTCGCCGATGGTCGTGGGGTGGATCGCCGCGACCGGCATCGGCGTGTGGGCCGCCACCGCGAAGAGCTGGCGGGCCGCGTACACCAGGCTCGGCGCGGCACTGATCGCCGGCATGTTCGCCGCCGGCGCGGGCCTCGTGCGCCCCGGCGCGACCGCCGGCACCCTGGTCGCGCTCGCGGTCAGCGGCGTGTGCGTCGCCGGGTTCGCCCGGGCCACCGCGATCCGCCGGGGCAACCCCTTCGACGGCCCGCTCACCTTCGTCGGCGGGTCCGGGGTCGCCGCCGCCCTGTTCGCGATGGCCGGTGCGGCCGCCGCGGCCGCCGGCGGGCTGCACCCGGGCCAGGTCAGCACCGTGCTCATCGCCGCGCTGGCGACCAGTGGCGTCGGCCTGGCCGCCGCCGCGACCGGAGCCCAGCAGGCTCCCGGGTACCTGCCGTACGTGACCGTCGGCGTCGCCGGCGGCGCGACCACCACGGCCGTCGTCGCGCTGTTCGTCCAGCGTGACGGCGCGGCCGTGTACGCCGCCGCCGCGGCGCTGCTCGGGGTCCTCGCCGAGCTGCTGCGGGTCACCTGGCAGCCGAGCGTCGAGTGGGTCCCGGCCGCCGGCTTCCGCCCCGACAACGCCGGCGCGCCCACCGGCCGGTGGCGGCAGGTCCGGGCGCCCCGCGGGTACACCCTGGGGGTCGCCGCCGCGGCCGGACTGCCCGCGCTCATCGTCGTGATCTTCGTGGCGCCGTCGGTGTACGCCGCGCTCGTCGGCCCGTACAAGTGGATCCAGCAGCCCTGGACGGGCACTGCGGCGACCGCGTCGGACCTCGGCGCCCTCGGCCGCTACGCGGGCGACGGCACGCACGTGCTGGCCGCCGCGCTGCTCACCATCGCCGGCGCGCTCATGGCGGTCGGTCTCGGCGGCACCGCTCAGGCCGTGGCCGGCCGCGCCGTCGCGATCGTGGTGCCCAGCGGCGCGCTCACCATGCTCATCGCCCCGGCGGCGCTGCACGCCCCGTGGCCGTGGCAGCCGACGGCGGCGCTGCTGGTCGCCACCATCGCCGGGCTCGGCCTGGCCCTCACCGTCCCGCCGGAGGCGGACAGCTCCGACGGCCGGATGCTCATCAACGCCCGCCGGCTCGTCTTCGCCATCGCCGTGCTGGCCGCCGGCGCCGGCGGTGCGGGCAGCCTCGCCACGAAGCAGCAGACCCTGACCTGGCTCGCCGGGTCGGTCGTCGTCGGCGCGGTCGCCGGCGTCTGGGGCCGCACGCCCAACGGCCGCATGCTCGGCTGGCACGTCGCCGCGTCGACCGCGCAGGGCTTCGCCCTCGCCGCCGGCCTGGCCGCCGGCCTGGCGCTGCGGCAGTGCGCGTTCCCGCTGCTGATCGTCGCGACGATGCTGCTGGTGCTCGGCGCCGCGCTGCCGCGGCTGCGGCCCAGCAACAGCATCAACCGGGAGGCGATGACGGTCGAGGCGGCCGGCTACGCCGGCGCGGTCGTCGCCGTCCTGCTCACCCTCGGCTCGGCCGCGCACACCGCGGCCGCCCTCACCGCGCTCGGCGCCGTCCTCGGCCTGTCCGCCGCCCGCAAGGGCCGCAGCGGCCAGCAGCGGGTCGTCCTCATCATCGCCGCGTCGGTCGCCGAGCTCATCGCGATCTGGCTGCTGCTCATCACGGTCAAGGTCGCCGTGATCGAGGCGTACACGCTGCCCTTCGCGGTGCTCGCGCTCATCACCGGGCTGCTGGAGATCCGCCGCCGCCCCGAGCTGGGCAGCTGGCTCGCCTACGGTCCGGCCCTGGTGGCCGGCTTCGCGCCGAGCCTCGCCCTCGCGGTCGCCAGCGAGAACTCCCCGGAGGTGCGCCGCGTCCTGCTGCTGCTCGCCGGGGTCATCACGGTGGCGATCGGCGCGGTGCGCCAGCAGAAGGCCCCGGTCGCGGTCGGCTCCGCCGTCACGATCATCGCGACCGTCAACGAGCTGCTGCGCATCGGCCTGCCGGTCTGGATGCTCCTGCTGCTCTTCGGCGGCACCGGTCTGCTGCTCATCGCGCTCGGCGCCACGTACGAGCAGCGCCAGCGCCTCGACCGCCTGCGCGGCGCGTACCGCGGCATGCGCTGACCGTAGCGGCCCTACTCCGGGTAACATCGATAGACGTGGTTGCGGAGTTGGTGCACGACGAGGACGGCTTCACCTACACGGTGCACGTGGCGGGCTGCGGCGAGATGCGTCGCGGCGGCCGGCTGCGGGCCTGGCGGGAGGGCGACGGCGGCCTGCTGGCCCTGCTGACCGTCGCCGGCTCCGACCTCGACGACGAGGCCGGGGTCGTCGCCGACCAGGTGCGGCTGCGGTTCGTCGGCGAGCGGGTCGACGTCGTCGCGTACGAGCCGGGCTGGTGGGGCGCGGGGTTCAGCTACCTGCGCGCGGTCGGCGGCACCCGGTGGGAGCCGATCGACCCGCAGCTGCTGCGCGACCGGATCGGTCCCGGCTTCGTCGTCGATGACGAAGAGGACACCGCGCCCGGCTGGGGCGGCCCCTGAGCGTCTCTCCGGTTGTGTCAAGAGTTGACGGAACCTCTTGTGTGGAGGATCGTCGATGGAAAACCGGATGGCGGTCCGGGCCACGCTTCCCCGTCCCCGGGAGGGCAATGTGTCCCCGCGCCTGCTCGCCGTGCCCGCGCTCGCCCTGGCCGCCGTGGTGTCCCTCCCCGCGCCCGCCGCCGACGCCGCCACCACGATCTGCAACCGCTACTGCGACGGCCGCGACGCCGCGCTCGCCCCGTCGGACCGGCAGCCGGTCTCCAGCACCCTGTACGGGCGGCGCTTCACCCTGCACGTCAACGACACCGACGCCATGGCCTGGGCGAGCCTCGACAACGGCAAGGCGGGCGACGAGGTGTGGCTGGACCGCTCCTTCGACGGCGGCCGCACCTGGCCCGACAGCCGCATCGGCGCGGCCACCGTCGCCGCCGGCGCCACCAGCCGGCGCACCGCGCAGTTCAACGTCGACCACTGGGCCGTCAACGGCGTCGGGGCGCTGCGCGCCTGCGGCAAGGCCGGTGACCGGCCCGAGATCACCTGCACCGCGTGGGCCCGTAGCACCTGGAACGCGTGGGACCGGCGCACCGCCGCGGCCACCGCCCTGATGATGCAGTACAACCCCGGCACCGGCCTGTTCGGCAACAACGACTGGTGGACCAGCGCCAACGCGCTCACCGCGATCATCGACAACATCCGGCGCTCGGGGATGGGCAGCTACCGCCACGCCATCGCCACCACCTACGACAAGCAGGTCAACGCCAGGCTCGGCCAGTTCCGCAACGAGTACCTCGACGACACCGGCTGGTGGGCGCTGGCCTGGGTGGCCGCCTACGACGTCACCGGCGACGGCCGGTACCTGGCCACGGCCCGGGCCGGCGCCGAGCACATGTACGCCTACTGGGACACCACCCGCTGCGGCGGCGGCGTGTGGTGGAGGACCGACCGGCAGCACAAGAACGCCATCGAGAACAGCCTCTACATCCAGCTCAACGCGGCCCTGTCGGCGCGGATCCCGGGCGACACCGTCTACCGCGGGCGGGCCCAGGCGGCCTGGACCTGGTTCCAGGGCACCGGCATGCTCAACGGGTCCAACCTGGTCAACGACGGCATCAGCCTCAGCACCTGCCGGAACAACGGCGGGGTCACCTGGACGTACAACCAGGGCGTGCTGATCAACGCGCTGGTCCAGCTCAACCGGCTCACCGGCGACGCGGCGGCCCTCGCGACCGCGCGGCGCATCGGGGACGCGCTGGTCGGCAGCGGCTACCTGTCGCCCGGCGGCATCCTGCGCGAGCCCAACGAGAGCAACACCTGCGCCGGCGACGGCGTGTCGTTCAAGGGTGCCGCGGTCCGCGGGCTCGGCGTGCTCAACACGGCGACCGGTGGCGCGTACGCGGGCTACCTGCAGCGCAACGCCGACAGCGCGTACCTCAACGACCGCGACACGATCGACGCCTACGGCAGCCACTGGGCCGGGCCGCGGACCGCCACCAACCACAGCTGCCAGCACAGCGCGGTGGATCTGCTCAACGCCGCTCCGTAGTTGTTTTTTGGGAGGGTGAACCGATCGGCGGGTCAGATCCGATGATGAGGTGTGAGACCACCCCCTGAGGACGCCGATCTGCTCGCCCTGGCCGCCACCGGCGACCGGGCGGCGTTCGAGGTGTTCTATCGCCGGCACGCCGTCTGGCTGACGTTGCGGCTGCGGTACCGGTGTGCCGACGAGTCCCTGGTCGACGACGTCGTCCAGGAGACGTTCCTCGAGCTGTGGCACGGCGGCGCCGCGCGCTACCGCGCCGAGGGCGACGTCGCCGGCTGGCTGTGGCGCATCGGCTCGCGCCGGCTCGTCGACGCGCTGCGGCGGCACGGCGCCCGCCACCGGCTCGGCCGGCTCCTCGCCCGGCTGCGCGGGCGCGACGAGCCGTCCGCAGAGGAGCAGGTGCTGCGCGGCGTCGAGCACGGCGACCTCGCCGGCGCCCTGGCCCGCCTCTCCCCGGAGCTGCGGGCCGTCGTGCAGGCCACGGTCCTGGACGGGCTCACCACCGCCGAGGCCGCGGTGCTGCTCGGCATCCCGCCCGGCACGGTCAAGACGCGGGCGATGCGGGCCCGCCGGCAACTACGGCAGGAGCTGGCATGAGCGGCCCGGAGCGCAGCGGAGGGCTGCGAATCAGCAGTTCAGGGTGGAGCTCAGGCCGGCGCCGGAGCGCAGCGGAGGTGACGGCATGAGACAGCGACGCACCGGCACCTGGCACCTCCAGGACGAAGACCTGCGCGCTTACGCCGGCGGCGGCCTCGCCGGGCCGCTGCTGTGGTCGGCGGAGGCGCACCTCGGCGCCTGCGCAGACTGCCGCGACCGGCTCACCGCCGCCGCCGACCCGCGGCTGGCCGAGGCCGGCTGGGCCCGCGTCGACGCGGCCCTCGACGCGCCCGTCCCTGGCCCGGTCGAGCGGCTGCTGTTGCTGCTCGGCGTGCCCGACCACACCGCCCGGCTGCTCGCCGCGACCCACGCGCTGCGCCTGTCCTGGCTCGTCGCGGTCGCCCTGACCCTCGCCATGACCGCCACGATCGCCCGGCTCGCCGACCCGATGGTGTTCCTCGCCTCGGCGCCGCTGCTGCCGCTGCTCGGCGTCGCCGTGTCGTTCGGCCCAGGCATCGACCCCACCTACGAGATGGCCCTTGTCGCGCCGATCCAGTCCTTCCGGCTGCTCCTGCTGCGGTGCGTCGCGGTCGTCTCCACCACCACCGTGCTGTGCGCGCTGGCCAGCCTGGCCATGCCCGACGCCGGGTTCCGGGCCGCCGGCTGGTTCCTGCCGTCGCTCGCGCTGACCGTGCTCACGCTGCTGCTCGCCCCGAGGTTCGGCACCGTCGTCGCCGCCTGCGCCGTCGGCGCCGGCTGGATCTGCCTCGTCGCCGCCGCGGCCGGCGCCCTGTTCACCGCCGCCGGCCAGTCCGGCGTCGCCGTCGCCGTGCTGCTCGCCGCCGCGGCCCTCGCCCGGCGGGCGGCGGCGTTCGACACGACCCGGCTGTTCCCGCGCACCACCCCAAGGAGGTTCCGATGAGCATCGACGCCGCCGCACCGCGCCGGCCGCACAGCACCGGCGCCGCCGTGCGCGCCGACGGCCTGACCCTGCGCTACGGGCGCAAGGCCGCCCTCGATGGCGTCACGCTCACCCTCGGCACCGGCGTCACCGGCCTGCTCGGCCCCAACGGCGCGGGCAAGACCACCCTGCTGCGGATCCTCGCCACGGCCCTCACGCCCGACGCCGGCTCGCTGCGCGTCCTCGGCCACGACCCGCTGACCGGGCCCGGCCGGCTCGCCGTCCGCCGGCGCCTGGGGTATCTGCCGCAGGACCCCGGTTTCCACCTGGGCTTCACCGCGTTCGAGTTCGTCGACTACGTCGCGATCCTCAAGGAGCTCACCCACCGCGGCGACCGGCACGCCGAGGTCCGCCGGGTCCTGTCCGCCGTGGGCCTCGACGACCAGCGCCGCACCCGCATCCGGGCGCTGTCCGGCGGCATGCGCCAGCGGGTCGCGCTCGCCGCCGCCCTCGTCGGCGACCCCGACCTGCTCATCCTCGACGAGCCGACCGTCGGCCTCGACCCGCAGCAGCGGATGCGCTTCCGCGAGTTGTTCGCCGACCTCGGCGAGGACCGGGCCGTGCTGCTGTCCACCCACCAGACCGAGGACGTCATGTCGCTGTGCCGCCAGGTCGTCGTCATCGACCGCGGCACCGTGCGCTTCAGCGGCACCCCGGCCGACCTCGCCGGCCTCGCCGACGGCCGGGTCTGGACCAGCGCCACCCGCGAGCCCGGCGCCCTCGCCTCCTGGCGTACCGGCACCGGCCTGCACCGCCACGTCGGCGACCCGCCGCCCGGCGCGGAGCTGCTGCCACCCACCATCGAGGACGGCTACCTCATGCTCGTCGACCTCACCGCCACGCCCACCGCGTCCACCTTGGACGGTGCCTCGTGACGGCGGCCGTCGCGGCCCGCGCCACCACGCCGGCCGCCGTCCACGTGTCGCGCCGCCGGGCGATGCTGGCCCTCGCCCGGGCGGAGGCGGTGCGTTTCCTGCACCACCCGCTGACCGTCGCGGCGCTGCTGCTCTTCGTCGCCCCGTGGGTCTACGACCTGGCCACCGGCACCACCGACCGCTATCCGGTGCTGCACGACAAGGCCGTCGGCATGCAGACGGCCGGCATCTTCCTGCTCGGCGGCGGCGCCCTCGTCGTGGCCAACCTCAACGCGCTGCGCGCACACCGCCACCACACCGACGCGCTCTACTCGGTCCTCGTCCTGCCCGACCCGTGGCGGACCGGGGCGTTCATGCTCGCCGCGCTGCCGTATGCGGCCGTCGTCGCCGCCGTCGTCTCGGCGCGCATCGGCGCCCTCGCCCTACTGCCCGGCGCCGCCGGCCGCCCCGACCCGGCCGAGCTGATCACGATCCCCGTCGTCGTGCTGCTCTTCGCCGCCGCCGGGGTCCTGCTCGCGAAACTGGTGCGCTCCGCCGTCGTCGCGCCCCTGGCGATGTTCGCGTTCGCCGTCGCCGCATTCGTCGCCCTCGTCACCGCCGCCAGAGGCAACGCCGTCCTGCGGCTGCTGCTGCCGGTGATGTTCGCCGACCTGCCGTTCGCGCTGCCCGCCGACGTGGTCGACCGCCCGGCGCTGCGCCATCTCGCGTACCTGGCCGGGCTCACCGCGCTGCTCGTCGTCGCCGCCGTCGCCCGCTCCGGCGCCCGAGGCCGTCGCGTCCTCATCGCGGCCGCCCTCGCCGTGCTGCTCACCGCCGGCTCCGGTGCCGCCCAGTTCCGCACCGACCCCGCCCTGCGCCGCACCGCCGTCACCGCCACCGACAACCCCGCCGCCCTGCAGACCTGCCAGCGCCGCGGCGACGTCACCTACTGCCCCTTCGACGACTTCACCGCCTGGATCACCGGCTGGGACACCGTCGTGCGGGGCGTCCGCCGCGCCGTCCCCGCCGCCGCCGTCACCGGCCCGCAGCTCACCGTCCGCCAGCGCGTCTGGGCCTACGGCTACCCGACCGGCGGAAGCGTCACCAGCCTCACCGTCGAGGACGCCCGCGACACCGCATGGGAGCGGGCCGCGGCCGCCGCCGGCACCCCCGCCGCCGTGCCCGTCGGCACCACCTGGGGCGACGACATCTCCGAGGCCACCTTCGCCGCCGCCGTGGCCCTGCGCCTCATGACCGGCAGCTCCTTCACCCCTGGCGTCACCGTCTGCGGTGCCCGCGGCGCCCTGCTCGTCTGGCTCGTCGGCCAGGCCACCCCGGCCACCGCCAAGGGCCTGCACCGCCTGGACGCCTCCAGCTCCGGCGCCCTCGCCCTCACCGACGCCAGCACCTCCGTGGGCCTGGGCGTCCCCGACCGCGACGCCGCCCCGGCCCTCGCCGCCCTGCACCGGCCGGCCGCGGAGGTCGCCGCCCTGGTCGCGGCCCAGTGGTCGCAGCTCACCGACCCGGCAACCCCGGCGGACCGCTTCGCCGCCCTGCTCGGCGTGCCGATCGCCCCCGAACCCCCACTCGAGGAGCGCACCACATGCGCCTCCTGACCCGCGTGCCCGCGACTGCTGTCCCGCGGCTTTCCAGCGCGTCCTTCGTCGCTGGCGCCGTCTCTGCTCGTGCTGTCGCTGCTCCCGCTGCTTGCCTCGTTTCCGCGCCGGCGGCGCGCGTCGTTCCCGTGCCGTTCGCCGGCGGGGCAACCGGTGCGTGCCGACCCGGTTCATCCACATCGACGCCCTCTCGGATGGAGCTCGCATGAGGCACCTCGCCTTCGTGTGGCCGACGCTGCGGTCGACCCGCAAGACGCCCGTCCTCGGCGCGATGGCGACCGGCCTGGCGATCGTCACCGTGCCGGCCGTGATGACGGTCGAGCTCAGCCCCGACAACCTGGCCGTCCTGTTCCGCCTCGGCGCGGCGTGCGCCGCCATCGGCCTGGCGTTTCTGTTCGACGATCCCGCGAAGCCGACCACCGCGACCGCCCCCACCCCCGCCTGGCGCGGCATCGCACTGCGCGCCCTGACCGCCGTCGCCGCCACCGCCACCTGGTGGGCCGCCGCCGTCGCCATCACCCGCGTCGGCGCCGAGGCCGGCACCGCCGACCACCTCCCGCTGCCCGGCCTGACCCTCGAAGCCGCGACGTTCGCCGCGGTCGCCATCACCGCCGCCGTCGCCACCTGGCGGTTCACCCCCCGCGGCATCGTCAGCCCGGCCGCGGCACCCGGCGCGCTGGCCGTCCTCGCCGCCTTGGCTTTCGTCCCGCGCCGCGTGGTCGTGTTCGTGCCGGTGGCCAGCCCTCAGTGGGACGCCGCCCACGTCCGTCTGACCTTCCTGCTCGCGGCCTGCCTCGCCGCCACGACCGCCCTCGCCGTCCTGCCCCCGACCCTGCGCCGCCCGAAGGACCCGGCCGTCCCGCCCGCCGTCCCGCCCGCCGTCCCGCCTGCTGGTCCGCACTGCGGTTCGCCCTCCGGCTCAGACATCGCCTCTGGCGCTGGCCTCCCTGCCTTCCGCACCGCGAGCAACCGTGCCACTTTCGACACCGCCGTCAGCTCGACCAGGTCCACCAGCATCGGCGACGTTGCTGGCTCCAGCGCCTGAACCGGCCCCACGGCCCGCCGTCTTCACCGCCCCAGTCAGCGCACAGGCTCCACGGGCCCACCCATTCCAGTCACGCCGGCGTTCCTCCGGCCACCGGCGACAACGCCCGACACACCAACCCGCCACGTCCCACCGGCCGATGCGCCCCACCGGCCGATGCGCCCATCCGCCACGTCGAACCGGCCGACGCGCCAACCGTCACCCGCACCGGCCGACGCGCCGACCCGCCACTCGCCCCCGATCGACGCGCCGACCCGCAGCCCCGCGCCGGAGCAGGCACGCTCGCCCCTCACAACGCCGTGACGTGGCCGGTGGTCATCTCCCAGCGCTGGTCGAAGCCCACGTTCCGCGCGAAGTACGCATCGTGCGTGATCATCACCAGGGTGCCGTGGTACGCCCGCAGTGCCTCCTCGACGACGTCGATGGCCTCGAAGTCGAGGTAGTTGGTGGGCTCGTCGAGGAAGAGGATCTCGGCGCCGGTGTTGACGATGACGGCGAGCAGCAGGCGGCGCAGCTCACCGGCGCTGAGATCGCGCAGGCGGCGGTCCCACTCGTCCGGGCCGAACAGGTGCGCGGCGAGGAGGGATTCGGCGTCGTCGACGTACACCGGAACCCTGGAACGGAAGTAGGCCAGCACCGTGCGGTCGTCGCCGCGCAGGTCGTCGTGGGTCTGGGGGAGCACGGCGACCTCGTGGGTGGTGGTGACCGTGCCCGCGTCAGGAGGGAGCTGGCCGGACAGGACGCGCAGCAGCGTGGTCTTGCCGGCGCCGTTGGGGCCGGTGACCAGGATGCGGCCGCGGACGTCCAGGTCGACGTCGTCGAGGATGCGGCGGGCGCCGAGCTTCACGGTGAGGCCGCGGGCGGTCATGACGCTGGCGTCGCCGGTCGGCGGGAACGCGAGCGTCAGCGGCGGGCGGGTCTCCGGCTCGGCGATCCAGCGAGCCGACGTCAGCTGCCGGGTCAGCCGCCGCTCGCGGGCCTTGGCCTTCTTGGCGACCTTCTTCGCGTACCGCCGGAGCCGGTCGGAGCCGAGACCTGAGCGTACCGACTCCTCGACGCCCCGGGCCTGGTCCTTCGTGGTCGCGATGTCGGCCTCCAGACGCCGGCGGAACTTCTCCTGCGCCTCGTGGTCGAGCAGGAGCTTCTGCCAGCGGCGGGTCTTCTCGGCACGGTAGTCGGTGTAGCCGCCCTCGTACCACTGCGGCCGCGGGTGGATGCCGTCGAGCTCGACGATGCGTGTCACGGTCCGGTCGAGGAACGCCCGGTCGTGGGTGACGACGAGGACCGCGCCGCGGAACCCCGCGAGGAACTCCCCGAGCCACGCGGTGCCGGCGGCGTCGAGGTGGTTCGTCGGCTCGTCGAGGATCAGCACGTCAGGGGTCGACAGCAGGACCCGCGCCAGCATCAGCCGGGCCTGCTCGCCGCCGCTGACGTCGCGCAGCGGCAGGTCGTCGGGCAGGTGCGCGATGTCGAGCCGGTCGCGGACCTCGGCGCGCCGCTGTTGAGCCTTCCAGCCTTCCAGGGCCGTCCAGCGGTCCTGGATCCGCCCGTACTCATCGAGCACCGTCAGGTCGTCCGCCAGGCGGGCCTCGAGCTCGCGCATCCGCCGGGCGAGCCGTTCGACCTCGCCGTCGGCCAGGAACTCAAGAACAGAAAGCCCCGGATCCGGTACCTGCTGAGCGAAGTACCCGATCCGCCGCCCCGGCGCGAGCGCGACGTGCCCGCCGGTCGGCCGCTCGGCACCGGTCAGCACCCGCAGCAGCGTGGTCTTGCCGGCACCGTTGGGCCCGACGAGCCCCAGCCGGTCACCGGCGTTCAGGGTGAGGTCGACGCCTTCGAACAGCAGCTCGGCGTCGTAATGCTTGGACAGGGAGACAGCACGTAGCACGAGAGCCTCGCAACGGGTGTGAGAGCGGACGGGAACAGTGCCCGGCCGGCATCCCGGTCAGGCGGTTCGACACGTCCCTCGAATCACACGCCGACCATCATCCCTGGTCGCCGCAGTCCTCTTCCAGCGATTTTCTTCGCCGGTACGACCAAAAGAGCCGCCACCAACAAGGTGACGGCCCTTCGGGTGCGGCTGGTCGGATCAGCTGCGGTCGCGCGGCGGCGCGGACCAAGGCGACGTCGGCGGCTCGTCGCCGCTGCTGCCGACTGTGCCGGGGGCGTTGCCGGCGGCTCGGTCAGCGGCTTCGTCGGCGGCTCGTTCGGCGGCGAGCCGGTCGAGGTCGGCCTGGGCGTTGGCCCGCCGCTCCGCCTCGCCGCGCGCGAACGCCGCCCGGCGCTCCGCCTGCTCAGCGGCGCTGGGCGCGCCGAGCCGCGTGGTCACGTCCGGGTCGACGGGCCCGATCCGGGTCGTCGCCTGCTGGTCCGCGGCGGGTTCCTCGATCGGGTCGGTGGCCCGCATCGGCATGAACCGGGTCGTCGGACCCTCCGCGGGGCCGTCGACGATCGGGTGCTCACCGGTCTCGCTCGGCGCCGCGTGGCGGGGGCGGGACGGCACCGGAGCCTGTCGCCCGGGGTGGAACGCCTCGGTCTCCTCCTCCCGCACCCCGCGCCGCCCGGTGGCGAACCCGTCGAACGACGGCCCCGCCAGGATCGACGTCTCCCGCACCACCTCGGTCCGCGCCGCCCGCGACGGCAACGGCGCACCGCTACCGGCCGGCGGCTGGGCGGGCGCAGGGGGTGCGGCCGGCGGCTGGGCGGCGGCCGGCGGTTGCGCGGCGAACTGTTCGGTGGCCGCCTCGCTCATGGCGGGCCGCCCGTACCTGGTCTGCGGAACGTCCGACGCGGGCGCCACGGACTCGGACGAGGGAAGCAACGGACCGCTGGTGCCCCCGCCGTACGGCGCGGGCGGCGACGTCGGCTGCGTCAACGGCCGGGTCGGCAGCTCGTCGCCCTGCTCGGCGGCCCCGGCGACCAGCCCACCGGGCGCCCCCGACCACGGCGTCGCCGCCGGTGCCCCGGTCCCGGCCGCCCGCAACGGCGGCACGTCCTGCCCCCCGAACCCCTGCCCAGGCGGGGCAGACTGAGGAGCCGTCGCCGCTGGCGGTGCGGAGTGCGGCGCGGGCGGTGCGGAGTGCGGCGCGGAGTGCGGTGCGGGCGGTGCGGAGTGCGGTGCCGGCGGAGCGGACTGCGGCGCGGGCGGCGCCGACTGCGCAACGGCAGGCGGCGCGAACGGCGGTGCGGACGCAGGACCGGACGCGGGCCCGGTGAACTGCGGCGCACCCGTGGGAGGCGCGAATGGTGGCGCCGGCGGCGCGGACGGATGACCGGCCGCAGGCCCGGTGAACTGCGGTGCCGCCGGCGGTGGCGGGAACGGCGGCGCAGGCGGTGCCGACGCCGGACCGGACCCGGGCGCCGCGAACTGCGGTGCCGGTGGCGCGGACGCCAGCCCGGATCCGGGTGCTGCGAACTGCGGTGCCGACGCGGGCTGCCCGGCCTGCGGCGCCGGCGGTGCGGACGCGGGCTGCCCGGGCACCCCGGGCTGCGAAGCCGGCGGGGCGGACGCGGGACGGGCCCCCGGCGGAGCGAACGGCGGCGCCTGCCCACCCCCGGTCCCAGTCGGCCGGAACTGCGCACCGGACCCCGGCGCCCCACCCGGCGGGAACGGCCCAGGCGGCGCGGCGGGAGCCTGCGGCGCGGGAGCGGGCGGCGGACCACCCCGCCCGCCGAGCGACGGCGGGAAGGGCCCGGGCGGCGTCGCGGCAGCGGGCGCACCGGCAGCGGGCGCGGCCGGCTGCCCGAAAGACGGCGCGGCGGGGGACTGCGCGGCCGGCGGCTGGGCGGCAGGTGGCTGCGCGACCGGAGGCTGTGCGGCGGTCGAGTCGGGCGTCAGCCACGCCGGTGGGGCGGTGCTGCTGGCGGGTGCCGAGACCGGTGCCGGTCCACCCTGCTGACCAGGGCGGCCCGCCGCGGGCGGCTGCGCACCGAAGCCGGAGCCGGGACCCGACACGGGCCCGGCCGGCGGCGCGGACGAAACCGGCGGCGGCGCAGAAACCGGTGCCGCATAGGAAGGTGGCCCGGATGCGACCGGCGGCGCAGAGGCCACCGGCTTCGCGAACGACGGCGGCGCCGACGACACGGGCGGAGCCGACGAGACCGGCGCCGCGTAGGAAGCGGGCGCCGCATAGGAAGGCGGCGCAGACGACACCGGCGGCGAAGAGACAGGCGGCGCGGAAGAGGCAGGCGGCGCGGAGGTCACCGGCGGTGGGTAGCCCGACGCGGACCGGGACTGCGGCGGCATCGGCACCGGCTGCGTCGCGTCGGTGGGCATCCCGGGACCGGACCCTGCGCCCGGAGCCGACCCGTACGGCGGCAGCACCGACGTGGCACCGGGAGCGCCGGGACCAGCGCCGTACGACGGCAGGACCGACGTCGCGCCGGCCGGGGACGAGAACTCGGCGGTCGCCGGTGCGTGACCGGTGCGGGGTGCGACCTGCGGCGGCGCCTTCGGGCCCTGGCCGAGCGGGAACTCGTGCGGGTCGAGCGGCTCGCCGCCGGTGACGATCACCGGGGCGGCGGCCGGCCAGGCGCGCCAGCGTTTGACGCTCGCGGCGGCGACCAGCAGGGCCAGGCCGAGCACGGCGGTGGTGCCGTTCACGATGGGCAGCTGCAGGTTGATGGTGAGGCCGGCGAGCTTGTAGTCCGCGGGCAGGCCGTCGAGGGCGCCCAGCGGGTCGATGAAGAGGCTCACGTAGAGGCCCAGCAGCGCCAGGCCGGCCACGATCGGGCCGACCGGGGAGATGCGCAGGGTGGCGATGAGACCGATGATGAGGCCGGCGCCCAGCAGGTAGGCGGCGGGCGCGATGAGGTCGACGCTGTCGAAGGCGCCCCGCTCGACCCACTTGGCCACCGTTTCGGTGGATTTCTGCTGCCCGAGGGCGATCAGCAGCCACGCGATCGGGGCGATCAGCATCCCCGCGATCAGGCTTCCCACGTGTCGCATGGTTCGCACCGTACCGTCTGTGTCATGCAGGAGCACACTGGCCGACCGACCGCGTATTCGCGGGTCACGCTGAGCCGGATCATGACCGTCGTGGACGTCAACCTGTACGGGACGGTCCACGGTGGCGTGATCATGAAGTTCGTCGATGACGTGGCGGGTGCGGCCGCGGCGCGGCACGCGGGCGGCACCGCGGTCACGGTGGCGATCGACGAGATCGTGTTCCTGGAGCCGCTGCGGGTCGGTGATCTGGTCCACGCGTACGCGCAGGTCAACTGGACCGGGTCGACGTCCATGGAGGTCGGGGTCCGGCTGGTGGCGCAGCGCTGGGACGAGGTCGCGGACCCGGTCGTCGTGGCGACCGCATACCTGGTGTTCGTCGCGGTCGACGCCGAAGGCAAGCCCCGGCAGGTGCCGCCGGTCGTGCCCGACTCGCCGGAGAACGAGGGTCGCTGGCGGGAGGCCGAGATCCGCCGCGCGCACCGCCTGTCCCGCCGCGACGCCATCCAGCGCCACCGCCAGAAGTAGCCGCCGCAGACGACCGCTCATGAAGGCGAAGGGTGCTACCGGTTCAGCCACCACACCGAGGCGTTGAGCGCGGTGGCGAACGTGACCCACGCCCAGTAGGGCAGCAGCAGTACCGCCGCCGCGCGTGACAGGCGCCAGAACAGCACGACGTTCACGCAGATCAGCACCCACAGGGCGACGATGTCGGCCAGCGCGAGGCCGCGCAGGCCGGCACCGAAGAACAGCGGCGTCCAGACGGCGTTGAGCGCCAGCTGGGCGGCGTAGACGGTGAGGGCTGTGTTCCATCCGGAGCGCCGCCACGCCAGCCAGCCGGAGACGGCGATGCAGCAGTACAGGACGGTCCAGACCGGCCCGAACAGCCAGGACGGCGGCGCCCACGACGGCTGGGTCAGGGCGTTGTACTCATCGGCGGTCCCAGCGACGCCGAGCCCGCCGATCAGGGCGGCGGCCGCGGCGGCGGCACCGAACCCGGCCAGTCCGATCCACTGCGGGCGGTGGTGGTGCGGCAACGACAGCGTCATGTCGGCTTCGGGTACCCGCGTGCGGCCACACGGAAACCCGGCAGCAGATGTCGGCGACCCACACTGAGCGATCGTTCGGGCCTACAGGAAGATGGTCGGATGGCGAAGGAACTGTGGCACCCCCCGGCAGACGTCCGCGACCGCACCCGCATCGGTGCCTTCCTGGGGTGGCTGTCCAGCGAGCGGGGGCTGGAGTTCGATGGGTACCAGGACCTGTGGCAGTGGTCGGTCGACCAGCCCGCAGTGTTCTGGCAGGCGATCTGGGACCACTTCGAGGTCGTCTCGCACGAGCCGCCGGTCGCGGCACTGCCCGAGGCGCGGATGCCCGGCGCCGACTGGTTCCCCGGCGCCCGCCTCAACTACGCCGAGCATGTGCTGCGGATGCCGGGTGTCGCCGACGCCGAGCCGGTCGTGCTGGCGTACTCGCAGACCCGCCCGCCCGTCACGCTGAGCGCCGCCGAACTGCGTGAGCAGGTCCGCCGGGCGCAGGCGACGCTGCGACGGCTCGGGGTCACGCAGGGCGACCGGGTCGCGGCGTACGCGCCCAACATCCCCGAGACGTTCGTGCTCATGCTCGCCACCGCAGCCCTCGGCGCGGTCTTCTCCAGCTGCGCGCCCGAGTTCGGCACCCGGTCGGTGGTCGACCGGTGGCAGCAGATCGAGCCGAAGATCCTGGTGGCCGTCGACGGGTACCGCTACGGCGACAAGGCCGTCGACCGGCGCGCCGAGGTCGCGGCGATCCGGGAGGCGCTGCCGTCGCTGGAGGCGTTCGTCGAGATCCCGTACCTGCACGGGGCCGGCGAGGTGTGGGACGACACCGACGAGCCGCTGACCTTCGCGCCGGTACCGTTCGGCCACCCGCTCTACGTGCTGTACTCCTCCGGCACCACGGGCTTGCCGAAGCCGATCGTGCACGGCCACGGCGGCATCCTGCTCGAACACCTCAAGATGCTGGCGCTGCACCACGACCTCGGCCCCGGCGACCGGTTCTTCTGGTTCACCACCACCGGCTGGATGATGTGGAACTACCTGGTGTCCGGCCCGGCGGTCGGCGCCGCGGTCGTCCTCGTCGACGGCAACCCGGCCCACCCCGACCTGGGCTGGCTGTGGCGGGTCGCGGCCGAGTCGGGGACCACCTACTTCGGCACGTCGGCGCCGTTCCTGCTGTCCTGCCGCAAAGTCGGCATCGTACCGAAGGAGCTGGCCGACCTGTCGGCGCTGCGCGGGGTGGGCTCGACCGGCGCGCCGCTGCCGCCGGAGGGCTTCGAGTGGGTGTACGAGGCCGTCTCCGACCGGGTGCTGCTCGCCTCCGCGTCCGGCGGGACCGACGTGTGCACGGCGTTCGTCGGCGGGGTGCCGCTGCTGCCGGTCCGCGCCGGTGAGATCGCCTGCCGGGCGCTCGGCGCGCGGGTCGAGGCGTACGCCGCCGACGGCACCCCGGTCATCGGTGAGCTCGGTGAGCTGGTCATCACCGCGCCGATGCCGAGCATGCCGGTCGGCTTCTGGGGCGACACCGACGGTTCCCGGTACGCCGACGCGTATTTCGGCACGTACCCCGGCGTGTGGCGGCACGGCGACTGGATCACCATCGACGAGACCGGCGCCTGCGTGATCACCGGCCGCTCCGACGCGACCCTCAACCGGGGCGGCGTGCGGCTCGGCACCAGCGAGTTCTACTCCGTGGTGGAGGCCCTCGACGCGGTGGTCGACTCGGTGGTCGTACACCTCGAGGACCCTGAGGGCGGCGCGGGGGAGCTGCTGCTGTTCGTGGTGCTGCGGCCGGGGCTGACGCTCGACGACGCGCTGCGCGCCCTGATCGCCCGGGAGCTGCGCACGGCGCTGTCCCCGCGGCACGTGCCCGACCAGGTGTTCCAGGTCGACGCGGTGCCGCGGACGCTGTCGGGCAAGAAGCTGGAGGTGCCGGTGAAGCGGATCCTCACCGGCACGCCCGTGGACCAGGCCGCCGCGAAGGGCGCGCTGGCCAACCCGGAGTCGCTGCGCTACTTCGAGGCGGTCCGGCTGGCTAAACGGTAGGGCCGACGGTGTGCCCGGCCTGCTCGGAGGCTGCCCGCGCGGGCAGCTTCGACAGGTCGGTGTGCACGCTGAGCACCACGCTCGCCCCGGCGGCCAGCGGCGCGAGCAGCCAGTCCAGCGGGTACGGGTAGACGTCGGCGTCGATGAGCACCCGGCCGCCGGTGATGCCGAGCTCGGCCGCGCGGGCTCGGGCGCGCACCAGCAGGGCGGCGTGGCCGTCGAGCGAGCCGTCGGTCTCCACCAGCGCGCCGGTGTCCGCGGTGACCGGGGCGCCGGGGAAGTGGTCGCCGTGCTGGCGGGCCGAGGCGACGTAGTCGGCCCAGCCGGCCGGGACCTCGCGCAGCGGCATGCCCATCGGCGCCAGCCCGAGCACGAACCGGTCCGCGGGGCCGACCGGCACGCCCGCCTCGACCGCCCGCAGCGACGCGAACTCGACGTCGGTGCCGGCCGCGCTCGGCTCGCCGTACGCGACGGTGACCCCCGCCGACCAGGCGCCGAGCAGCACCGCCGCGGTCTGCCAGTGCGGCGGGAGCCAGACCCCGGCGGTGTCGCCGGGGCCCAGGCCACAGCCGTCGACCAGCAGGTTCGCGGTCTTGGCGACCCAGTTGCCCAGCGTCGCGCCGGACAGCTCGGCCCGTTCACCGGTGGCGTCGTCATAGAAGGTCAGCAGCGGAAGTGACGGGTCACTTCCGACAATTCCCGCAAAGAGTGAAGGAACTGTATTTCCCATATGGCCGGAAAATCCTCCCATAGCATCTCCAATCGGGCGTAGCTCTGTGGTGTGCGATGGGGGTATGGGCAATGCGACGATACCGTCGGCTCAAACTGGTCGTCGTCGTCGGCATCGCCGTCGCCCTGCTCAGCACCGGCGGTGCCACGGCCGACCCGCGCATCCCGTTCCTGCCGCCGCCGGAGAACCTCACCGAGCCGCTCCGGTGGGCCAACCCCGCCGCCACGGCGCCCGGCGGCGCCGGCGTCACCCCGCAGGTGACCCGGATCCCGCTGGGCAGCTTCGAGAAGCCGGCCCCCGGCGTGGCCGCCCGTGCGGGCCTGCCGGAGGCCGCGCCGTCCAGCGTCACCGAGCGGTACCGGCGCGCCAAGAAGGTCCGCACGCTGTCGGTCACCCGGCAGTCCACCGGGCCGTTCAGCGCCGTCGGCGTCACCTGGCGGGAGGTCGGCCGGGTCGGCACCGTCACCGTCGCCGTGCGCCACCACGTCCCCGGCGGCGGCTGGAGCGCCTGGCGTACCGCCGACACCGGCGAGGCGGACCGCGACCTCGCCCCCGGCCGGCAGCAGCGCGGCGGCGCCGACCTCGTCTGGACCGGCAAGGCCGACGGTGTCCAGCTGGCCGTCACCACCACCGGCGGGCCCGCGCCGCACGACATCACCGCCGACCTCATCGACCCCACGGACGCGCCCGGCGACGCGGCACAGACCCCGCCGGCCCCGCCGGTCACGGAGAGTCAGCTCGTCGGGCTGCGGCCCTTCATGCCGGCCATCCTGCGCCGCGCCGCCTGGGGCGCCAACGAGCAGCAGATGAACTGGCAGCCGCAGTACGCCCAGTACGTGAAGGCCGTCGCGCTGCACCACACCGCCACCGGCAACGACTACAGCCCGGAGGACGTTCCGAAGATCCTCCGCTCGATCTACCAGTACCAGACGGTCAGCCGCGGCTGGGGCGACATCGGCTACAACGTGCTCGTCGACCGCTTCGGCCGGCTGTGGGAGGGCCGCTCCGGCGGGCTGTCCCGGCCCGTCGTCGGCGCGCAGGCCGGCGGGTTCAACACCGGCACCGCGGGCGTGGCGATGATCGGAGACTTCCGCACGGTGAACGTGCCGCAGGTCGTCCAGGAGGCCACCGCGCAGTACACCGCGTGGAAACTTTCACTGCGGCAGGCGATCGACCCGCGCGGCACCGTCAGCCTCACCGGCGGCGGGTCGACGTCGCGGTACCCGACCGGCACCACCGTCACGGCGCCCCGCGTCTTCCCGCACCGGCAGACCAACCGGACCGAGTGCCCCGGTGACAAGGGCGTTGCCGCGCTGCCCTGGATCCGCGAGCGGGCCGGCGCGCTGACCGGCGACATGGTCAAGCCGGAGGTCGTGCGCACCCTGCTGGCGGTGTACCGGCCGGCCGACGGCACCGTGCGCCTACAGGGCGTGCCCGAACCCGTGTTCACCAGCGCCCCGAACGAGATCCCGGTCGCCGCCGACTACAACGGCGACGGCAGGGCGGACGTCGCGACCTGGTCACCCGTGACCGGCAACTGGAGCATGCTGCTGTCCGGCGAGGGCCGTAGAACCGTCCAGTGGGGCCTGCCCGGCGATCTGCCCGCCCCCGCCGACTTCGACGGCGACGGCACCGCCGAGCTGGCCGTCTTCCGTCCGGCGACGGGGGTCTGGTACATCAAGGGCGCCGGCGAGGTGGTGCTGGGCCAGCCCGGCGACGTGCCCGTCCCGGCCGACTACACCGGTGACGGGCGGGCCGAGGTCGCGATCTGGCGCCCGTCGACGGGGCTGTGGGCGATCAAGGCGCTGCGCGAGTTCAAGATCGGCGGGCCCGGCGAGTTCGCCGCCCCTGCCGACTATGACGGCGACGGCATCGTCGAGCCGGCGACCTGGTCCCCGGCCAGCCAGCAGTTCACCATCGACGGCCAGCCCGCCGTCCGTTTCGGCGCCGCAGGCCCCACCGTGCGTCCGGTCGTCGCGCAGTACGACGGCGACGGCCGGGCCGACCCGGCGGTGTTCCACGACGGCCGGTACGACATCCGCGGCGCGGGCGGTTACGACGTGGGCGCACAGGGCGACATCCCGATGCCGCTGAGCTGAATCCTCGGTTTCCTCGATCGCGAGTCGCGTCGTGGACATCGATCACCCGAGGATCGGGCGTAGGCTTTGCCTGACGTATCGAGTCCGCGAGTGATCGAGTCCGCGAGTGTTCGAAGGAGACGCCCAGTGACCCCCGGCCGTCCGCCCCGCGTGCTAGTCGACGCCACGAGTGTCCCAGCCGACCGAGGCGGTGTTGGGCGTTATGTCGACGGGCTGCTCGGCGCCTTGGCCGCGCTCGACGCGGACCTCGCCGTGGTCTGTCAGCGCACCGACGCCGAGCGTTACGGACGGTTACTGCCCGGAGCCCGGATCATGGCCGCACCGGCCGCCGCGGCGCACCGCCCGGCCCGCCTCGCCTGGGAGCAGACCGGCCTGCCGATGCTCGCCCAGCAGGTCGGCGCCCAGGTGCTGCACTCGCCGTTCTACACCTGCCCGCTGCGCGCCGGCTGCCCGGTGACCGTCACCGTCCACGACGCCACCTTCTTCACCGAGCCGGAGCACTACGACAAGTCCCGCCGCACCTTCTTCCGCTCGGCGATCAAGACGTCGCTGCGCCGCGCCAGCCGGGTGATCGTGCCCAGCAAGGCCACCCGCGACGAGTTGATCCGCCTGCTGGACGCCGATCCGACCCGCATCGACGTGGCCTACCACGGGGTCGACCCCGACGCGTTTCACGCGCCGAGCGAGGACGAGAAGGCCCGCGTCCGGGCCCGGCTCGGGCTGGGCACGACCGAGTACATCGCCTTCCTCGGCGCGAAGGAGCCCCGCAAGAACGTGCCCAGCCTCATCCGCGGCTGGATCTCCGCCGTCCGCGACCGGCCCGACCCGCCGGCGCTCGTCATCGCCGGTGGCCAGGGTCACGACGACGAGATCGACGGCGCCCTCAGCGAGGTGCCCAGCCACCTGCGGCTGCTGCGCCCCGGCTACCTGCGCTACGCGGACCTGCCCGGCTTCCTCGGCGGTGCCGTCGTCGCGGCGTACCCGTCCTTCGGCGAGGGCTTCGGCCTGCCCATCCTGGAGGCCATGGCCTGCGGCGCGCCCGTGCTCACCACGCCGCGCCTGTCGCTGCCCGAGGTCGGCGGGGACGCCGTGGCCTACACCGGCCCCGGCACCGACGAGATCGCCCGCGACCTCGCCGCGCTGCTCGACGACGACGAGCGCCGCAACGCCCTGGCCAAGGCCGGCGCCGCCCGCGCCAAGGAGTTCACCTGGGAGTCCAGCGCTGAGGTGCACCTTGCCGCCTGGGCGAGAGCGGCCGGCCCGCGGATGTAGGTGCACCACGCTGCCTGGGCGTGCGCGGCCGGCCTGCGAGTGCAGGTGCGCATCGCCGCCCGCGCCTGCGCGGCCGGGCGGCGAGCTTCGTCGCCCGGTGTCACCTTCTGAAATCCCGTCAGGCGATTTTGGTAATGGACATGACACCGTCGAGTTGCTCTAATGCGTCCTCGCCTGGGCATGATGGGGCTGTGTTCTACGCGGTCATCCCAGCAGGAGGCAGTGGCACGCGGCTCTGGCCGTTGTCGCGAGCCGGTCATCCGAAGTTTCTCCACGCGCTCACCGGCACGCCGTTGTCGCTGCTCCAGGCGACGTACGGGCGCCTGAGCGACCTCGCGACGCCGGCGACGACGTTCGTGGTCACCGGCGTGGCGCACGCGGCGGCCGTGGCCCGGCAGCTCCCCGGCCTCCCCGAGGGCAACATCCTCGTCGAGCCGACACCCCGCGACTCGTGCGCCGCGATCGGCCTCGCCGCGGCGGTCATCGCCCGGCGCGACCCGCACGCCGTCATGGGCGCCTTCGCCGCCGACCAGCTGGTCCGCGACGTGCCGGCGTTCACCGAGGTACTGCGCGAGGCCATCCGCGGCGCCGAGGACGGCCTGCTCATGACCATCGGCATCACCCCGACCCACCCCGAGACCGGCTACGGCTACCTCCACGTGGGCGAGCCGACCGGCACCGGCGAGATCTGCAAGGTCGCGTCGTTCGAGGAGAAGCCCGCGCTGCCCCTCGCCCAGGCGTACGTCGAGTCCGGCGAGTACCTGTGGAACGCCGGCATGTTCGTCTGGCGGGTCGACGTCTTCCTCGACGAGCTCGCCCGCCAGCAGCCCTCCCTGCACGACGGCCTCATCCGTATCGCCGAGGCCTGGGACACCCCCGACCGCGAAGAGACCCT
The DNA here is from genome assembly GCF_040654515.1 of Dactylosporangium sp. NPDC050688. Taxonomy (NCBI): domain Bacteria; kingdom Bacillati; phylum Actinomycetota; class Actinomycetes; order Micromonosporales; family Micromonosporaceae; genus Dactylosporangium; species Dactylosporangium sp. NPDC050688. The sequence goes on along the minus strand of NZ_JBFAIC010000002.1, from coordinate 15,943 downwards.
CGCCGAGATCTGGCCCAACCTGACCAAGATCTCCGTCGACTTCGGCGTCATGGAGGGCGCCGGCGTCGCCGGCCTCGTCGGCACCGTCCCCGGCCAGTTCGGCTGGAACGACGTCGGCGACTTCCACACCCTCGGCGAGCTCCTCGAGACCGACACCGCGGGCAACGTGGTCGTGAACCTCGACCCGGCCGCCCAGACCGGCGTGCTCATGCAGGACGCCGAGCGCGTCGTGGTCGTCCCGCAGTCGGGCCGCCTCGTCGCCGCGGTCGGCGTCAGCGACCTGATCATCGTCGACACCCCCGACGCGCTGCTGGTCTGCCCCCGTTCCCGGGCCCAGGACGTGAAGAAGCTCGTGGACAGCCTGAAGGAGCGCGGCTCCGTAGAGCTTCTGTGACCTTTGGTGCGCTGCCGTCCGCCACGCGGCAGCGCACTACCCGGTCGATCGGTGGGGCTGGCACGCCAGGGATCCACCGGGTAGCAGGGATCCACCGGGTTGTGCCGCGCCGGCGAGTTCTGGTGCTCCGGTCGGCTCGGCTGGCAACGCCGCGTGACCCGACTCTGCGGCGCCGGCGGCTTCAACAGGTTCCGGGTTCCGGCAGGTTTCGGGCAGGCTGAGCGGGTTTCGATGGCTGAACCGGTTACGGGCGGGCTGACCGGTTCCGGCGGCTGAGCGGGTTTGTGGCCGGCCGGGATTTGGCGGCTGGGCCGGGAGTCGCGCCAAGCGCGGGGGTTTGTGGCCGGCCGGGATTTGGCGGCTGGGCCGGGAGTCGCGCCAAGCGCGGGGGTTTGTGGCCGGCCGGGTTTTCGGTGGCCGGGCAGAGTCGCGCGAAGCCCGGGGTGTGTGGCTGGGCGGACTCCGGCGCGGCCGGGTCAGCTGCTGCGGGCCCAGGCCAGCGCCGGCGCGACGAGTGGCTCGGTGGCGCCGGCCAGGGGCGTCGGCAGGTCGTCGGGGGCGAACCAGCCCAGCGCCGACGACTCGCTGCTCACGGTCTCGACCGCGCCGGCGGGGGCGATGGCCGCATACCGGATGTCGTAGTGCAACGACGGCACGCCCGCGCACTGGACGTGGTGCACGTCGAGGTCGATCGGCGCCTCGCTGATCCGCAGGCCGGCGATCCCCGACTCCTCGGTCGCCTCCCGCAACGCGGCCGCCGCCACCGTCGTGTCGCCGGGCTCGCAGTGCCCACCGAGCTGGACCCAGCGCTTGATCCGCCCGTGCAGGCACAGCAGGACCCGCTCCGCGGTCGAGTCGACGACCAGGGCGCTCGCCGTGACGTGGGCGCCGGGGTGCTCCCGCCACATCGTCGACGGGTCCCGGAGGACGAACTCGATGAACCGCCGCCGGGTCTCCTCGGCCTCCTGCGTGGGAGCCTTCCACTGGGTCAGCACCGCGAGTGCGTCATCGTGCAGCGTCGTCATAGTGACGGCAGGCTACCGCGCCCGACGACGAGCACACCGAGGGGCACGCCCCCTTCCGGCACGACGACCCCGGAAAGGTCGACCTGATCCACCTCCAGCCACCCTGAAGCCACCCCGTCGGCGGCGAGCCCGGCCCTGATCCGCTGCACCTCCATACCGGCCTCGGCCGCCCGCCGCAGGTCACCGGCCGGCGCCCAGACCAGCAACACCCGCTCACCCGCCGCCCCACCGCCCGCCGCAGCACCGCCCGCCGCGGCGGCGTCGGCCGCGGCGGCGTCGGCCGCGGCGGCGTCGGCCGCGGCGGCGTCCGCCGGAAGGACGCCCAGGGGCAGCTCGGGGAACTCGACCGGCGGGCTGTCGCGGATCGCGGCCGCTGCGCGCAGACCCTTGGCGACCGCCTCGGCGGTGCCCAGGGAGAACAGGTCGGCGTCGGCGCCGCGGATCAGGGCGGCGGCGCCGGCGCCGTGGCCGTCGGGGCGGACGGGCAGGCCGCGCACGACCGCAACCGGCACCTGGCCGGTCTTGCCCTTGGCCAGGTCGGCGGCGGCGGCGATCTCGTCGATCACGGCCATCTGGGTGAGCTGCAGCTCGTTGCCGTGCACGTCGAGCACGCCACGGTAGTCGGTCACGGCGTCGATGCCCGCCGCGCCGATGGCGACGTCGGTCAGGCCCATCCGCCAGGGGCGGCCCATGGTGTCGGTGACGACGACCGCCACCCGCAGGCCGAAGCGCTCGCGCAGCTCGTCGCGCAGCCAGCGGGCCGAGGCGTCGGGGTCCTTGGGCAGCAGCACGAGCCGGGTCGGCTCCACATTGGACGCGTCGATCCCGGCGGACGCCAGCACGAACCCGTGGTGCGTCTGCACGATCTGCGTCGCGCCCCGGCGGGCGACTACCCTGGCCGTCTCGGCCCGCAGCACCGCCTCGCGGGCGGCCTCGCGCGCCGGCTCGTCGAGCGGCACGTCGACGAGGCGGCCCTCCGCCTTGCTGACCACCTTGCTGGTGATGACGAGGATGTCCCCGTCGGCCAGCCACGGCGCGGCGGCCGTGATCAGCGCCGCCAGGTCGTCGCCGGGCCGCACCTCGCCGATGCCCAGCACCGGCCGCACCTCGAACCCGACCGTCGGCACCGCGCCCGAGCCGCCACCGGCCCGAACCACGGAACCGTCCACGCCGACCTCCGAACCGCTCATGCCGCCACCTCCGCTGCGCTCCGGTGTCGGCCTGAGCTCCACCCTGAGCTGCTGATTCGCAGCCCTCCGCTGCGCTGCGGGCCGCTCATGCCGCCACCTCCGCTGCGCTCCGGTGTCGGCCTGAGCTCCACCCTGAGCTGCTGATTCGCAGCCCTCCGCTGCGCTGCGGGCCGCTCATGCCGCCACCTCCGCTGCGCTCCGGTGTCGGCCTGAGCTCCACCCTGAGCTGCTGATTCGCAGCCCTCCGCTGCGCTGCGGGC
>NZ_JBFAIC010000002.1:0-12975 GCF_040654515.1 Dactylosporangium sp. NPDC050688 | reverse complement strand
TGCGGGCCGCTCATGCCGCCACCTCCGCTGCGCTCCGGTGTCGGCCTGAGCTCCACCCTGAGCTGCTGATTCGCAGCCCTCCGCTGCGCTGCGGGGCCGCTCATGCCACGCCCGCCACCGACAGCGCCTCGCGGACGATCGCCGAGGTCGCCGCCACATCCGTCATCCACAGCGGCCGGGCGCGGACCGTCAGCCCGGGCACCTCGACCCCCGCGTCGGTCTCGTCGACCAGCCAGCCGTCGAGGACGCCGCCGGCCGAGCGGGCGCCGAACAGGCCGCCGACGCCGGCGGGGCTGCACTCGACGTCCATCACGGCGAGGCACTTGTCGGCCATGCCGCGCACCGGGGCGGTGCCGATGATCGGCGACACGCCGACGACCGGGGCGGTGCCGGTCGCGACGGCCTCGCGGACCGCGGGGACGGCGAGGATCGGCGCGATCGACACGATCGGGTTGCTCGGGGCGACCAGCACGACGTCGGCGGCGGCGAGGGCCTCCAGCACGCCCGCGGCGGGCTTGGCCGTCTCGGCGCCGACGAACACGAACCGCGACGTCGGGACCTCCGCCCGGTGACGGATCCACCACTCCTGGAAGTGGATCGCGCGGCTCGCCCCGTCGATCTCGACGACGGCGTGCGTCTCGACCCTGTCGTCGCTGGCCGGCAGCATCGTGATGCCGGGCTGCCAGCGGTCGCAGAGCGCCTCGGTGACCGCGGACAGGGGATAGCCGGCGTCCAGCATGCGGGTGCGCACCAGATGGGTCGCGATGTCCTTGTCGCCGAGGCCGAACCAGGTCGGCTCCGCGCCGTAGGCGGCGAGCTCCTCCTTGACGGTCCAGGTCTCGCCGACGCGGCCCCAGCCGCGCTCCGGATCGGCGCCGCCGCCGAGCGTGTACATGACGCTGTCGAGGTCGGGGCAGATCCGCAACCCGTGCAGCGTCACGTCGTCGCCGACGTTGACCACCGCGGTGACCTCCGCGCCCAACTCCTGCCCCACGGCGCGCACCCCGAGGAGGAAGCGCGCGCCGCCGATCCCACCGGCCAGAACCACGATCCGCATACCCTCATCCTGCCGCACGGGTACGACAGTTCCCGTGCCGCCCGTGACCCGTCCACGCACGCGAATTTTCCGTTCGAGGGCTAGGCTGCGAGCGACCTGTCGCGTGACCGCTAGAACTTGGGGAGAGCCAGTGAGCACCCAGCCACCCGAGCCGACGTCCTCGGCGGCGCCACACCCGGCCTACGCCACCGGCCCGGCCACCTCGTCGTTCCAGCCGCAGCCGCAGCCACAGCCGCTGAGCGCCCCGCAGCCGCAGAGCGCCGCGCCGGTCGACGTCAAGAAGGCCCGCGCGCTCACCATGCCGTATCGCGAGCTGGCCGCGTTCGTGCTGCTGGGTGTGGCCGGCGCGTTCCTGCTCGCCGGGTTCCTCGCCCTGCTGTCCACACTGACCAGCCAGTTCCTGAGCAACGCGGGCGGCTCGTTCGGCGCGTTCGTCTCGATCGAGACGGCCGCGCTGCCGATCCTCGCGGTGCTGCTCGCGACCCACGTCGACCCGGTCGTGCCGAAGGCGAAGACCATCGTCCTGATCGCCCTCGTGGAATACGCGGTCGCCGCCCTGTTCGGCCTGGTCATGCTGCTCGCCAGCCTGATCGGCGACCTGCGCCCGGAGACCTCGCTCAGTGCCGGCGTCGCGCTCTCGATCTTCCTGACCCGCCTCGGCGGTCTCGCGCTCGTCGGGCTCGGCCTGTTCCTCGTCATCCGGGTGTACCTCGGTGCCTACGCGCCCCCGAAACCGGCCCCCGGCGTCTACGGCCAGCCCGCGTACCCGTACGGCCAGCAGGGCTACCAGTACCCGCAGCAGCAGTACGCCCAGCACCCCGGCTACCAGCAGCAGCCGCAGACCGGCGGCTGGACCAACCCGGCGACCACCGGTACCGGACAGGTCGTGCCCGCGGCGGGCCAGCAGCAGGCGTACGCCACGCAACCGATCAACTACGCCGCGGCCGCTCCCGCCTCGGGCGCGCCCGCCGCCGGTGCCCCGGCGACCGGCTACAACCCGCAGGCGCAGCAGGCCCCGTACAACCCGGCGGCGACCGGCGCGCCCGGGTTCGTCGCGCCGTCGACGGGCGCCCCCGCGTTCACCGCCCCGGCGTCGGGGGCCCCCGCGTACGCCCAGCAGCCCCCGGCCACCCAGCAGCCCGCCGCGGCCACCGAGCCGGCCGAGCCGGTCTCCGCCGCCCCCGCGTCGACGCCGCCGCTGAGCTCGCCGTTCGCGGCGTACACGGCGCCCGCCGCCCAGCCGGTCTCGGCCCCGCCCGTCGCGCCGCCGGTCTCGGCACCCCCGGCCGGGTCCTCCGGTGACGGTGGGGCGACGCCATCGAGTGGTTTCGCCGCAGCAGGCTGGCCAGGTGGCTCCTCGACCCACCCCACGTCGGGCGCCGCCGCCGGGACGGAGCAGACCGGCACCGGCGGGGCCGTCGGCGCAGGCGAGGACACGGGCGGCGCGGCGTCGCCGTTCGGCAAGACCGGCGCGTTCCCCACCGGGGACCAGCCCCAGGGAGCCCAGGCGGCCCAGGCAGCCCCGGTCAGCATCGCGAAGGCGGAGGCCGACCCCGACGCCACCGCCGCCTACACCCTGGTCACGGCCACCCCGGCCGCCGAGGAGCAGACAGCCACCAACCCGGCCGCCACCCAGGAGGCCAACCCGGCCGCCACCCAGGTCACCGGACCCGTGCCGGCCCAGGAGCAGCCGGCCGCCGCGCAGGAGCAGCCGGCCGCGGCCCAGGCGCACACGGACGACGCCGAGGCCACCCAGGCCCACCCGGTGGCCGACCCCGACGCGACCACGGCGTTCACGCCCCCCGCGGCCGCCGCCGAGCAGCCCGGCACCGGGCAGCACGGCAACGAGGACGACGGCGACGACACCCAGCGCACCCAGGTGATCCCCCCGAAGTCCTGACCGGCACGCAGGAGCAGGCACCACCCCGCGGGCACCCGTCGATCACGGCGGGTGCCCGCGGCCGTGAGCGGCACGCAAGGAGAACAGTCACATCGGGTGTGCGGGTCGATCGGCCCGGCGGCGGCCTACGCTGCAATGCGTGACGTCTGTAGTCAGAGGTACCGAGGGCAACGCCATGCGCCGGGCGTTGCGGCGTGCGGCGGACGGCCGTGCCCTCGACGTGACCGAGGCCGCCGTGCTGCTCACCGCCCGGGACCAGGCCCTCGACGAGCTGCTCGGCATCGCCGGCGCGGTCCGCGACGCGGGACTCGCCGATGCGGGACGGCCGGGCGTCGTCACGTACTCGAGGAAGGTCTTCATCCCGCTGACCCGGCTGTGCCGGGACCGGTGCCATTACTGCACGTTCGCCACGGTGCCGCACCGGCTGCCGAGCGAGTACCTGGAGATCGACGAGGTCCTCGCGATCGCCCGGGAGGGCCAGGCCCAGGGCTGCAAGGAGGCCCTGTTCACCCTCGGCGACCGGCCGGAGGACCGCTGGGAGCAGGCGAAACGCTGGCTGGACGAGCGCGGCTACGACTCGACCCTGGACTATCTGCGCGCCTGCGCCATCGCGGTGCTGGAGGAGACAGGCCTGCTGCCGCACCTCAACCCCGGCGTGCTGTCGTGGGCGGAGCTGCAGCGGCTGAAGCCGGTGTCGCCGAGCATGGGCATGATGCTGGAGACCACCGCGACCCGCCTGTGGTCGGAGCCGGGCGGCGCCCACTACGGCTCGCCGGACAAGGAGCCCGCGGTGCGGCTGCGGGTACTGGACGACGCGGGCCGGGTCGGCGTGCCGTTCACGACCGGCATCCTGATCGGCATCGGCGAGACGATCGAGGAGCGCGCCGAGGCGCTGTTCGCGATCCGCAGGACGATGCGGGAGTACGGGCACATCCAGGAGGTCATCGTCCAGAACTTCCGCGCCAAGCCGGACACGGCGATGCGCGGCATGCCCGACGCCGAGCTGCACGAGCTGGCCGCGACGGTGGCGGTCGCCCGGCTGGTCCTCGGGCCGAAGGCGAGGATCCAGGCCCCGCCCAACCTCATCGACGAGGAGCACGGCCTGCTGCTGCGGGCCGGCATCGACGACTGGGGCGGCGTCTCCCCGGTGACCCCCGACCACGTCAACCCCGAGCGCCCCTGGCCGGCCATCGACGAGCTGGCCGAGCGATCGGAGCAGCACGGGTTCACGCTGAAGGAACGCCTCACCGTCTACCCCGAGTACGCGAAGAAGGGCGTCCCCTGGCTCGACGCCAGGCTGGCCGCCCACGTCGCGGCGCTCATGGACCCCGGGACCGGTCTCGCCCTGGAGGGCGTCAAGCCCGAGGGCCTGCCCTGGCAGGAGCCCGACGGCGGCATCGAGAGCAGCGGCCGCACCGACCTGCACGAGGCCATCGACACCGAGGGCCGCACCAGCGACCGCCGCGGCGACTTCGACGCTGTCTACGGCGACTGGCAGGAGGTCGCCGGCCGGGTCACCAGCGCCCCCGTGGCCCGCCTCGGCAGCGAGGTCCACAGTGGACTGAAGCTCGCCGAGGAGGACCCGAAAAGCCTGCTGCTGCCACGGTACGAGGCCGAGGCGCTCGCGCTGTTCAATGTGGACGGTGCGGGACTGGAGGCGCTGACGCGTATCGCCGACGACCTGCGCCGCGACGCCGTCGGCGACGACATCACGTACGTGGTCAACCGGAACATCAACTTCTCCAACGTCTGCTACGTCGGCTGCCGGTTCTGCGCGTTCGCCCAGCGGGAGCGCGACGCGGACGCCTACCGGCTGTCCTACGAGGAGGTCGCCGACCGCGCCGAGGAGGCCTGGCACGCCGGCGCCGGCGAGGTCTGCATGCAGGGCGGCATCGACCCGAAGCTGCCCGTGAGCGCGTACGCCGAGCTGGTCCGCGCGATCAAGGCGAGGGTCCCGGGCATGCACGTGCACGCGTTCAGCCCGATGGAGATCGTGACGGCCGCGTCGAAGGCCGGCGTGTCGATCCGCGACTGGCTGGCCCAGCTGAAGGAGGCGGGCCTGGACACGATCCCGGGCACCGCCGCGGAGATCCTCGACGACGAGGTGCGCTGGGTGCTCACCAAGGGCAAGCTGCCGACCTCGGCCTGGGTGGAGGTGGTGACGACCGCGCACGAGCTGGGCATCCGGTCGAGCTCCACGATGATGTACGGCCATGTCGACCACCCCGGCCACTGGCTGGGCCACTTCCGGGTGCTGGCCGGCATCCAGGACCGCACGGGCGGCTTCACGGAGTTCGTGGCGCTGCCGTTCGTGCACCACAGCGCGCCGATCTACCTCGCCGGCATCGCCCGGCCGGGCCCGACGTGGCGCGACAACCGGGCCGTGCACGCGATGGCCAGGATCCTGTTGCACGGCAGGATCGACAACATCCAGTGCTCATGGGTGAAGCTCGGCGACGAGGGCACGGTGGCCATGCTCAACGGCGGCGCCAACGACATCGGCGGGACCCTGATGGAGGAGACCATCTCCAGGATGGCGGGCTCCGAGCACGGATCCTCGCGCACCCAGGAGGAGTTGGAGGCGATCGGCAAGGCCGCCGGCCGCCCGGTGCGGCAGCGCACCACCACCTACGGTCACGTCACCGCCCGTACCTGAGGCGCCGGGCGGCAGTAGCGCGGCGGGCGGCGGCGCGGCGGACGGCGGCGCAGCGGACGGCGGCGCAGCGGACGGCGGCGCGGCGGGCAGAGCAAGCGGCAGCGCGGCCGGGGGAGCGGGCAGCACGCCGAGCGACGACGCGCCGGGCGGCGGCGCGGCAGACGGAGCGGGCGGCAGCGCGCCGGTGGTGGGCACCATGGCCACGATCGCGACAAGGCCGCCGAGCACGACGATCCGCAGCACCCGGCGGCGTGGCCAGACGAGTGCCAGGATCAGCGCGCCACCGGCGACCTTGAACGGGTGCGTGCGGACCTGGACGACGGGCCAGCCCACGTGCGGCAGGATCAGCCGGACCGGCCCGACCACCTGTCTTCGCTCGACCGGACGGGTGTCGGGCCGCTGGTTGGCGTCGCCCTTGACGGTGAACGTGCCGTCCTCGGCCTGGGCGATCACCCGGTGGGTGACGAGCCCGCGCGGGTCGGAGTAGGTGACGATTTCGTAGACGGCAAGGGAATGGGCATTCGGATCGACGAGGATCACATCGCCGGTGTGCAGCGCCGGCGACATCGACTCCGACATGACCACGTAGGGCTTCCAGCCCAGGCCGGCGACGCCGACCGTGAACAGCACGATCGTGACCGCGGCGCCGAGCAGCAGCCGCCTGATCACGACAGTACCCCGGGTCGAGCCACTGCCGCGCCGAACTCCAGGTTTCCCCGCACATCGGCGTATTTCGGCGGGGGATCGGCGCTCCTGAGCAAAACCTTCAGGAGACTCTCGGGGTGTCTTCCGGCGCGTCCGGCGTGTCGCCCGTTACCTCCGGTGGGGGTTGCTCGGTATGGGTACGGCACGGGGTGCAAGCGATCGCCCGAGCGGGCCTATTTATCAGGTTCGGCTTGACGACGCACGCATTACACGCGTGTAATTTCACGGGGGATGTTCGAGGGGATGACCGAAAGTTGGGCCATCTTTCGGACATAAAGAACACCGCGCCGAGGAACAGCAACCTTGTAGGACATGCGCCTTCCGCGTGGGGGGTTGCGCCGGCATCGCCGCCGGCGCGCAAGAAGGAGGCACGCTGATGGACGGCCGACCAGTCGTGGCCGACCTGCTGGGTAACGCTCCGGAGTGGCAAGAACGCGCTTTGTGCTCGCAGACCGACCCGGAGGCATTCTTTCCGGAGAAGGGTGGGTCGACCCGAGAGGCCAAGCGCATCTGCTCGCGCTGCGAGGTGCGGGCGGACTGCCTTGAGTACGCGCTGGGGCACGACGAGCGCTTCGGGATTTGGGGTGGACTCTCGGAACGGGAGCGTCGCAAGCTCAAGCGACGCGCCGCCTAGCAGGTCGCAGGTTTTGTGAGGGGCGCCGGCCACAGGGCCGGCGCCCTTTACGCGTCCGGGGGAATGACCCGCAGGTGCCCGCGGCGGCCCTGCTGGTGCGGGTGGTTGCCGGGGTCCTCCTTGTGCGGCGCGGGGCGGGCGGCCTCGCGGACCGCCTCGGCGAGGGCGACGAGGTCGTCGTTGGACGGTGGCGGTGGACCGTACTCACCCTCGTGCCGGACCAGGTCCCAGCCCCGGGGTGCGGTCAGACCGCGGGCGTGCGATTCACACAGGTCATAGGAGTGCGGCTCGGCGAACGCCGCGAGCGGACCGACGACTGCGGTCGATTCGGCATAAATGTACGTCAACGTCGCAACGGGCTGTCGGGGGCATCCGTTGCGCGAGCATCGACGTGGGGTCCTCACGGCCGAACCGTATCGCTCCGTGGGCCGCAGCCCAACCCCGAAGCCTCACGACACGCCGTGGTGACCACGCCGACACGCCCGTCCGGTTGACGAACGGCCCCCCGAAGTGGCATGGAGGATCGCACGGTGGCGCCGTACCACTGCCGCTGCGGTCGTGGCGCTACGCTGACAGCGTGGCGAGCCCCGATCGACGACGCAGTGGCCCGGGACGGCGTGGCCGCGACCGGCACGGTCGAGGGCTGCGCGGCCGGCTGGTGCCCGCCTCCCTGCCGATGTCCCGCACCCGCGCGGAAATGTTCGACGACCTGGTCCTCGACTCCGTCGAGCAGCTGGAGCAGCGCTTCGCCAACGAGCTGGCCGGCGTCGAGTTCGCCGTCGAGGACGTCCCGCCGGACCTGAACGTCTACGACTCCGACGTCCTGGAGGATGGCGAGGTGCCGCTGGCCAGGCTGCTGCCCGGCCGTCCCGGCCGGCACGGCGTGCCACCGCGCATCGTGCTCTACCGCCGGCCGCTGGAGTTCCGCGCCGCGGACCACGACGACCTCGCCGACCTGGTCCACGACGTGATCCTGGAGCAGGTCGCCAACCTGCTCGGGGTGGCGCCGGAGGATCTCGAGCCGTAGCACGTCAGCCGCCCAGCACGCGCGACATGAGGGCGGCGCGGCGCGACGGCCGCCCGGTCCGCGACTCCGACGCGTCGGCGCCGGTCATGACCCGCAGGCTGGTGTTGACCCCCAGCCAGCGCAGCGGCTCCGGCTCCCACCGCGGCGAGCGGTGGCCCACCCAGGGCAGGCTCACCAGCGGCGAGTCCACCTTGCGGATGAGGTCGGCGAGGGTACGGCCGGCAAGGTTGGACGTGCCGACCCCGTCGCCCACGTAGCCGCCCGCCCACGCCAGCCCGGTGGCCGGGTCGAGCCCGACCGACGCCATCCAGTCCCGCGCGATGCCGAGCGGACCGCCCCAGGTGTGCCCGATCTCGGCGTCGCCGAGCGCCGGGAACAGCTCGACCAGGACCCGGCGCAGCTCCGCGAACACCCGCGGCGACGCGTCGAACGACGGCGAGACCGCGGACCCGAAGTGGTACGGCGCGCCCCGCCCGCCGAAGGCGAGCCGGTCGTCGGCGGTGCGCTGGCCGTAGATGATGAGGTGCCGGTGGTCGGAGAACGTCTCGCGGTGCGCCAGCCCGGCCGACGCCCAGAACGACGCGGGCAGCGGCTCGGTCGCGATCATCAGCGAGTAGACCGGCGCGATCGCCCGGCGCAGCCCCGGCAGCCGGGGCGTGAACCCCTCGGTGGCCCGCACCACGATCGGCGCGCGGACCGTCCCGTGTGGAGTGTCGGCCCGCCCGGCGCTGATGGCCGTGACCGGGGTCTGCTCATACAGGCGCACCCCGAGCCGCTCGACCGTGGCGGCCAGCCCGCGCACCAGCTTCGCCGGCTGGATCGCCGCGCAGTGCGGCGTGTACGTGCCGCCGAGCACGCTGGTCGCGCCGACCCGCTCGACCGCCTCGTCGGCCGACAGCAGCCGCAGGTCGATCCCGAGCTCCCGGGCCTCGGCGACCTCGTGCCGCGCCCGCTCCAGCTGGACCGCCGAGCGCGCCAGCACGACAGTGCCGCCCTTGGCGTAGTCGCAGTCGATGCCCTCGGCCGCCGAGACCCGCCCGACCTCGTCCACTGTGGATTCCATCGCGGCGTTGAGCGCGAGCGCGGCGGCGAGACCGTGGGTGCGGGCGAGCGCCGGCACCGACTTGGGGAACAGCGCCGAGCACCAGCCCCCGTTGCGCCCGCTGGCCCCGAACCCGGCGGTCTCCGCCTCCAGGACCACCACGCGCAGCGCCGGGTCGGCCTTGGCGAGGTAGTACGCCGTCCACAGCCCCGTGTACCCGGCGCCGACGATCGCCACGTCGGCGTCGACGTCGCCGGGCAACGGGGCACGCGGCGGCACCGAAGGAAGCACGGACATCCAGAAACTCATGATTCCTCCTCGCACTCGATCGGTTCGCCGCGTTCAACGCGAAACGGCACTACCCCCGTCCACACGTCGTATCCCGCGTCCTCGGGGGAAGTGCCCGGCGGGCCGGCGCTCACCTTCACGGAGACCTCGGTGAGGGGCAGTGCGAGGACCAGGGTGGCGGCCAGCTCCTTGCGTGAGGGCGGCCGCACGACGGCCCACCGGCCGGGCGCGATGTGCTCGCTGATCGTGCGCAGAGCCGGCGCCTTGTCCTCGACGACTGTGCACCGGCCCAGGGCCATCACCGACCGGTAGTGCATCGACGTCTCGAACGCGCTGCGGGCCAGCACCAGGCCGTCCAGGAGGGTCACCGTGAAGCAGCACGGCGCGCCGCCGGCGAGGGTCCGGAACAGGCGGCTGCCGGTGGATCCGTGGAAGAGCACCGAGGAGCCGGACCGGCCGTACGCGACGGGAATCGCGTACGGCTGTCCATCCTGGACGATCGCGACCTGGGCGACCGTCCCCGCGTCGAGAATGCCGTGCAGCACCGCTGGATCGTCGACCTGGAGCTCGGGAAGCCGGCGGACGCTGGTGCGGCTTACAGGCGCGCCCATGCCTCGGTCAGCACCGAGCGCAGGATCTGCTCGATCTCGGCGAAGTGGCTCTCGTCGCAGATCAGCGGCGGCGCCAGCTGGATCACCGGGTCGCCGCGGTCGTCGGCGCGGCAGTAGAGCCCGGCGTCGAAGAGGGCCTTGGACAGGAAGCCGCGCAGCAGCGCCTCGGACTCCTCGTCGTTGAAGGTCTCCTTCGTCGCCTTGTCCTTCACCAGCTCGATGCCGAAGAAGTACCCGTCGCCGCGCACGTCGCCGACGATCGGCAGGTCGTACAGGCGCTCCAGGTAGGACCGGAAGATCGGGGAGTTGGCCCGCACGTGTCCGTTGAGGTCCTCGCGCTCGAAGATGTCCAGGTTGGCCAGGGCCACCGCGGAGCCGACGGGGTGACCGCCGTAGGTGATGCCGTGGGCGAACCAGTTGGCGCCCTCCAGGAACGGCTCGGCGAGCCGCTCGGAGGCGAGCATCGCGCCCAGCGGCACGTAGCCGGAGGTGAGGCCCTTCGCGACGGTGATGATGTCGGGCTGGTAGCCGAAGCGCTTGGCGCCGAAGTACTCCCCGAGCCGGCCGAACGCGCAGATCACCTCGTCGGACACGAGCAGCACGTCGTAGCGGTCGCAGATCTCACGGACCCGCTGGAAGTAGCCGGGCGGCGGCGGGAAGCAGCCGCCGGCGTTCTGCACCGGCTCCAGGTAGACGGCTGCGACGGTCTCCGGGCCCTCGAACTCGATCGCCTCGGCGATGCGGTCCGCGGCCCAGACGCCGAACTGCTCCTCGGTCATCGACTGGTCGGGCCGGCGGTAGAAGTTGGTGTTCGGCACCCGGAACGCGCCCGGCACGAGCGGCTCGAACTCCTGCTTGAGCACCGGGATGCCGGTGATCGACAGGGCGCCCATCGACGTGCCGTGGTAGGCGATCGAGCGGGACAGCACCTTGGTCTTCATCGGCTTGCCGGTGCGCTTGAAGTAGGAGCGGGCCAGCTTCCACGCGCTCTCGACGGCCTCGGAGCCGCCGGTGGTGAAGAAGACCCGGTTGAGGTCGCCGGGGGTCAGGTCGGCGAGCCGGTCGGCCAGCTCGATCGCCTTCGGGTGCCCGTAGGACCACAGCGGGAAGTACGCCAGCTCCGAGGCCTGCTTGGCGGCGGCGTCGGCGAGGTCGTGCCGCCCGTGCCCGGTCTGGACGACGAACAGCCCGGCGAGGCCGTCGAGGTAGCGCTTGCCGTTGCTGTCGTAGATGTACGGCCCGTCACCGCGGACGATCACCGGGACGGGGGCCTCGGCGTAGGCCGACAGGCGGGTGAAGTGCATCCAGAGGTGATCGCGGGCGGCCTGGTCGAGGCGCGCGGCGTCGGGCTGCTGATCGGTCATCGGGTCCCCCACGCATAGGTCTGCTTGGCGAGCTTGAGATAGACGAAGGTCTCCGTGGCGGTGACGCCAGGGATGCTCCGGATCGTGTCGTTGAGAAGGTTGAGCAGGTGCTCGTCGTCGGTGCAGACCAGCTCGACGAGCAGGTCGTAGCCGCCGGCGCAGATCACCACGTAGTCGATCTCGGGCACTGCGGCGAGGGCCTTGGCGACCGGGCGAAGGTCGCCCTCGACCTTCAACCCGATCATCACCTGCCGGGCGAAGCCCAGGGTCAGCGGATCGGTGACAGCCACGATCTGCATCACCCCTGTGTCCAGCAGTCGCTGCACCCGCTGGCGCACGGCCGCCTCGGACAGGCCGACGACCTTGGCGAGGGCGGCGTAGGACATGCGACCATCGCGCTGCAGCTGCTCGATGATCCGCTTGTTGACGTCGTCAAGGACGGGCTCGGTCACGTGTGGATTCTTGCCCAATGCCGGGCCGTTGGCAACTAATTCCATAGCTGGATCACGGCCGTTCTGCGGATTCGTGATGTCGTAGGAAGCGGTCGTGGTGCTGCCCTGTGTTTCAGCGGGGTGACGACCGTAACCTCGGATTGACCACGTGGCGCTTTTCGTTGTGCGGCCCGATCGTGACAACGGAATCCCTTGTCTGTGGTGGCACATCGTGTCAGGATCGGTCGTCGGTTACCGCCCCCCATGGTTCCGGCCCGAGATCCGTAGGAGCCCTCGTGCGAAACCCCTCTCGCCCGCCGCTCTCCGCAGAAGCGGCCGCGGTCCTCAACGCCACCGGCCTGTCGCGCCGGACCCTGATGCGTGGCCTGTTCGCCGGCGGTGCCCTCATCGCGACGGGCGGCGGCCTCGCCGCCTGCGGCACGAAGCCCGCCAAGAAGACCGAGGCGGAGAAGGCGGCGTGCGTCGCCACCGACGTCTCCGCCACCGAGAAGAAGCTGATCTTCTCCAACTGGCCGCTGTACGTCGACGTCGACGAGAAGGACGAGTCGAAGCGGCCGACCCTCGACGCGTTCACCGCGAAGACCGGCATCGCCGTCACGTACAACGAGGACGTCAACGACAACAACGAGTTCTTCGGCAAGGTCCGCAACCAGCTGCAGGCCTGCCAGTCGATCGACCGCGACATCATGGTGCTCACCGACTGGATGGCCTCCCGGGTCGTCGGGCTCGGCTGGGTCCAGCAGTTCGACAACGCCAAGACGCCGAACTTCACCAAGAACGTCCTCGCGACCCTGCGCAACCGGGCGTGGGACAAGGACATGAAGTTCGCCGCGCCGTGGCAGTCCGGGCTCACCGGCATCGCGTACAACGCGAAGGTCACCAAAGAGGTCCGCACCATCGACGAGCTGCTCACCCGCGCCGACCTCAAGGGCAAGGTGGCGGTGCTCTCCGAGATGCGCGACACCGTCGGGCTGATCCTCATGTCGCAGGGCAAGGACCCCGGCACCGTGACCGACGCGGAGTTCGACGCCGCGCTGGAGACGCTGAAGAAGGCGGTGGACTCCGGCCACATCCGCAAGTTCACCGGCAACGACTACAAGGAAGACCTGAACAAGGGCGACATCGCGGCCTGCATCGCGTGGTCCGGCGACGTCATCCAGCTCAGCGCCGAGAACGAGGACGTCAAGTTCGTCGCGCCCGAGTCGGGCCTGATGCTGTGGTCGGACAACATCCTGATCC
>NZ_JBFAIC010000001.1:470865-494201 GCF_040654515.1 Dactylosporangium sp. NPDC050688 | reverse complement strand
TGACGAGCTACGCACACTTGGCATACGGCGACTCGAGTTCTTCACCTCAACAGAGTTGAGCGAGGACGGCGTGGCCCGGAACCGGACCGCGCGACGCTGCGTTGTCGAAGCAGTTACTTCCCGAGACGGCAGATGCGGACGAAGCCCTCCGCGTCGATGCTGGCGCCACCGACGAGCGCACCGTCGATGTCGGGCTGCTCGATGATCGAGGCGACGTTGTCGTGCTTGACCGAGCCGCCGTAGAGGATGCGCACGCGGTCGGCGGTGCCGCCGGTGTACTTCTCCGCCAGGCGGGTCCGGATCGCGCCGATGACCTCCTGCGCGTCCTGCGGGGTCGCGACCTTGCCGGTCCCGATGGCCCACACCGGCTCGTACGCCACGACGATCTTCTCGACCTCGTCGGTCTTGATCTTCTCGAGCGCGGCGTCGAGCTGCGCAAGCGTGTAGCCCACGTGCTCGCCGGCCTCCCGGACCGCCAGGCCCTCCCCGACACACAGGATCGGGGCGATGCCGTTGGCCAGGGCCGCCTTCACCTTGGCGTTGACGAGTGCGTCGTCCTCGCCGTGGTACTGGCGGCGCTCGGAGTGCCCGACGACGACGTACTGGCAGCCGAGCTTCGCCAGCATCGCTCCGGAGATCTCGCCCGTGTACGCGCCGGAGGCGTGCTGCGACAGGTCCTGCGCGCCGTAGCCGATGAGCAGCTTGTCGCCGTCGACCAGCGTCTGCACGCTGCGGATGTCGACGAACGGTGGCAGCACGACCACCTCGACGTCGTTGAGCTGCTGCTCGTTGAGGCTGAACGCCAGCTTCTGCACCAGGGCGATGGCCTCGAGGTGGTTGAGGTTCATCTTCCAGTTGCCGGCCATGAGTGGCCTGCGTCCGGTTGCCTCTGCCATCGCTCAGCCCTCCAGTGCCGTGATGCCGGGCAGCGCCTTGCCCTCGAGGTACTCCAGGGACGCGCCACCACCGGTCGAGATGTGGCTGAACCCGTCCTCGGGGATGCCGAGCGCGCGCACGGCCGCGGCCGAGTCACCGCCACCGACGACGCTGAAGCCGTCGATCTTGGTGATCGCCTCGGCGACGCCGCGCGTGCCGGCCGCGAACGGCGCCAGCTCGAACACGCCCATCGGCCCGTTCCAGAACACGGTCTTCGCGGACTCGACGGCCTGCGCGAACAGCGCCACCGACTCCGGGCCGATGTCCAGGCCGAGCTCGTCGGCCGGGATCGCGCCGGCGGCGACGACCTGGGTCTTCGCGTCGGCCGCGAACTTGTCCGCGGTCACCACGTCGACCGGCAGCACGATCTTGTCGCCGCCTCGGGCGAGCAGGTCGGCGCAGGTGGCGACCATCTCGTCCTGCAGCAGGCTCTTGCCGACCTCGTGGCCCTGGGCCTTGAGGAAGGTGAAGCACATGCCGCCGCCGATGAGCAGCTTGTCGACCTTCGGCAGCAGCGCCTCGATGACGGCCAGCTTGTCGGAGACCTTCGAGCCGCCGAGGATCACCACATACGGCCGCTCAGGGTCGCCGGTGAGCTTGGACAGCACGTCGAGCTCGCGCTGGACCAGGCCGCCGGTGTACCGCGGGAGCAGCGCCGCGACGTCGAACACGCTGGCGTGCTTGCGGTGCACCGCACCGAACGCGTCGTCGACGTAGACGTCGGCGAACGCGGCGAGCTGGGCGGCGAACGCACCCCGCTCGGCCTCGTCCTTGCTGGTCTCACCCTTGTTGAAGCGCAGGTTCTCCAGCAGTGCCACATCACCGTCGCCGAGGCCGGAGACGGCCGCCTGGGCCGACTCCCCCACCGTGTCGGTGGCGAACGCGACCGGCTTGCCCAGCAGCTCGCCGAGCCTGGTGGCGACCGGCTGCAGCGTGTACTTCGGGTCGGGCTCGCCCTTCGGGCGGCCCAGGTGCGACACGAGGGTGACCCGCGCGCCGGCCTCACGCAACGCGTTGAGCGTCGGCAGGACCGCCCGGATGCGCCCGTCGTCGGTGATCTTCTCCCCGTCGAGCGGGACGTTCAGGTCGGCGCGCAGCAGCACGCGCCGACCCGCGACGCCCTCGCTCAGGAGGTCGTCGAGCGTCTTCACAGGCCGGTGCCGACCAGCGTGACGAGGTCGACGAGGCGGTTGCTGTAGCCCCACTCGTTGTCGTACCAGCCGACGACCTTCACCTGGTTGCCGATGACCTTGGTGAGGCCCGCGTCGAAGATGCACGACGCCGGGTCGGTCACGATGTCGCTGGAGACGATCGGGTCCTCGGTGTAGGTCAGGATGCCCTTGAGCGGGCCCTCGGCGGCGGCCTTGACCGCGGCGTTGACCTCGTCGACCGTGGTCTCGCGGCCGACCGTGACGGTCAGGTCGGTGGCGGAGCCGGTCGGGATCGGCACGCGCAGCGCGTAGCCGTCGAGCTTGCCCTTGAGCTCCGGCAGCACGATGCCGATGGCCTTCGCGGCGCCGGTCGACGTCGGCACGATGTTCAGAGCGGCAGCGCGGGCGCGACGCAGGTCCTTGTGCGGGGCGTCCTGCAGGTTCTGGTCCTGCGTGTACGCGTGGATCGTGGTCATGAGGCCACGCTCGATGCCGAACGTGTCGTTGATGACCTTGGCCATCGGCGCGAGGCAGTTCGTGGTGCACGACGCGTTGGAGATGATCGTGTGGTTCGCCGCGTCGTACTTGTCCTCGTTGACGCCCAGGACGACCGTGAAGTCCTCGCCCTTGGCCGGCGCCGAGATGATGACCTTCTTGGCGCCCGCGCCGACGTGGACCTTGGCCTTCTCCGCGTCGGTGAAGATGCCGGTCGACTCGATGACGACGTCGGCGCCCAGGTCGCCCCACGGCAGCTTCGACGGGTCGCGCTCGGCGAGCGCCTTGAACGTCTTGCCGTTGACCGTGATCTCGTCGGAGGTCGCCTTCACCTCGTAGGGCAGGCGGCCCAGGATGCTGTCGTACTTGAGCAGGTGCGCCAGCGTCGCGTTGTCGGTGAGGTCATTGACGCCCACAACCTCGATGTCAGCGCCCTTGGCCAGCGCAGCACGGAAGAAGTTGCGGCCGATGCGGCCGAAGCCGTTGATGCCAACCCGGATGGTCACTTCGACACATCTCCTCGCCTCGTCGCGGCCGGCCGTTGCCGATGCCGGTCGCCCGTGAGTGATCATGGCTCGCCCGGTCGGGGGCCTGATCGCTGAGGCCCATGAGCGGGGAGCGGCCGCATGGAGCGGCATACGGACGGCGTCGTCGCCGAACAGGAAAACCCTATCGCCTGCACGGCATCGAACTCTCGCGGGGGTGTCTGAGCACACAGCGTCGTTTCAATGTCCCCACCGGCCCCACGGGTCCCACGAGCCCCGTCGCAGGTCCGTCCGTGGCGGCCCGGCCCGGCGGGGCGGGTAGTGTCAGAACCTCAGCTGACCAGCATCTCCGGCGTCACGGCGGACTCCGTGTCGGGGATGCCGAGGTCGCGGGCGCGCTTGTCGGCCAGGGCCAGCAGGCGCCTTATACGACCGGCGATCGCGTCCTTCGTCAGCGGCGGGTCGGCGAGAGCGCCGAGCTCCTCCAGGGACGCCTGCCGGTGCTCCAGGCGCAACGTACCGGCGCTGAACAGGTGCTCGGGGGCGTTGTCGGCGAGGATCTCCATCGCGCGGGCCACCCGGGCGGCGGCGGCGACGGCGGCGCGGGCGGAGCGGCGCAGGTTGGCGTCGTCGAAGTTGGCCAGCCGGTTGGCGGTGGCCCTGACCTCGCGGCGGACCCGGCGCTCCTCCCAGGTCAGCACGCTCTGGTGGGCCCCGATGCGGGTGAGCAGCGCGGCGATCGCGTCGCCGTCCTTGACCACCACCCGGTCGACGCCGCGCACCTCGCGGGCCTTCGCGGTGATACCGATGCGCCGGGCGGCACCGACGAGCGCCAGCGCGGCCTCCGGCCCGGGGCAGGTGATCTCCAGCGCGCAGCTGCGGCCCGGCTCGGTCAGCGAGCCGTGCGCCAGGAACGCGCCACGCCACGCCGCGACGGCGCAGCACATGTTGGCCGACACGACGTGCGGCGGGAGCCCGCGCACCGGCCGGCCGCGCACGTCGAGCAGGCCGGTCTGCCGGGCGAGCGCCTCGCCGTCCTTGACCACCCGGACGATGAAGTGGCTGGCCTTGCGCAGCCCACCGGAGGCGAGCACGTGGATCTCGCTCTGATACCCGTACACCTCGGAAACCTCACGGCGCAGCCGGCGGGCCGCCGCGTTGGTGTCGAGCTCGGCCTCGACGACCACCCGGCCGGAGACGATGTGCAACCCGCCCGCGAAGCGGAGCAGCGCGGCCATCTCGGCGCGCCGGCAGCAGGGTTTGGCTACGTCCACCCTGCTCAGCTCGTCCTTGACCGCAGCGGTCATCGCCATTCTGTCGTCACCTCGCGGGGCTCAATCGAACTGTCGGTGCGCTGCTCAGCAGTGGTTCCAAGGCTGTGGCCAGCGCGTGCGGGTCGTGCAGTGGTGCCCCGTCCGCGACGGCCACCGGCGCGAGCACCAGACGGGCACCCAGCGATTCTGCCGCACGATGGACCGGTTCGGGGTCGCCTACGGCTTTCCCGTCCGCAAGAACTACATCGACGTGTAACCCAGGTAGGTAACGACGCAGGGCGGCAAGGTGTTCCGGCAGGGTCAATCCAGCCGTTTCGCTGTCGGCCGCGAGGTTCAGCGTGACCAGCCGCTTTGCCGCAGTCATGGAGATCGCTGCGGCCAGTTCCGGCACCAGCAGGTGCGGGATCACGCTGGTGAACCACGACCCCGGCCCGAACAGCAGCCAGTCGGCGTCCCTGGTCGCCCGTACCGCCTCGGCGCACGCCTCGGGTGCAATTGGCACCAGCCGGACCCGGTCGATCGTCTTCGACGTGACGGCGACGGCGTGCTGACCGCGTACCGTGACGGTCTCACCACCCTCGGACAGATCCGCCTCGATGTGCAGCGGCTGGCGCGACATGGGCAGCACCCGCCCGTCGCAGCGCAGCATCTCCGCCGCCTGGTCCAGCGCGAGGACCGGGTCCCCGGCCAGCTCCATCAGCGCGCACAGGACGAGGTTGCCGACCGGGTGCCCGGCCAGGTCGTCGGTGCCGGTGAACCGGTGCTGGAACACCTCGGCGATCGCCTCCTCGTCGGCGAGCGCGGCGAGGGCCTGGCGCAGGTCGCCGGGCGGCAGGATGTCGCGGGTGGCACGCAGCCGGCCGCTGGAGCCGCCGTCGTCGGCGACGGTGACGACCGCCGTGATGTCGAGGGGGGTGTCGCGGTGGATGCGGCGCAGGGCGCGCAAGGACGCGGAGAGGCCGTGACCGCCGCCGAACGCGACGACCCTGACCGGCCGGCCTGCGCTGCCGTTCTGTGGCGCGACGCCGTTCTGTGGCGTGCTGCCGCTCTGTAGCGTGCTGCCGCTCTGTAGCGCGCTGCCGCTCTGTGGCGTGCTGCCGCTCTGGGGCGCGACGCTTCCATCCGGCGCGTTGGTGGCGGCTGCCGGGCGGCTTCCATTCGGCGTGCTGTGGCCGGCTGCCGCCGGGCCGTGGCCGCCTGCCGGGCCGTGGCCGCCTGCCGGGCCGTGGCCGCCTGCCGGGCCGTGGCCGCCTGCCGGGCCGTGGCCGCCTGCCGGGCCGTGGCCGTCTGCCGCGCTGTTGCCGGCGGCTGGGCTGTGGTCGTCTGCCGCGCCGTTCTCGCGGCGCCGCGCAACGCTCATTCGCGCCCCAGGTCGCGGTGCTGCGGCGCGGCGGCGAGCCGCATCTCGCGCAGGCGGCGGGCGAGCTCCTCGGCGATCGCCACGCTGCGGTGCTTGCCGCCGGTGCAGCCGACCGCGATCGTGAGGTACCGCTTCCCCTCCCGCTCGAACCCGGGCGCCGTGGCGTTGATCAGCCTGGCGTACGTCTCCACGAACGTGACCGCCCCGCGCTGGCCCAGCACGTACCGGCTGACGTCGGTCTCCCGGCCGGTGTGCTCACGCAGCTCGGGCACCCAGTACGGATTCGGCAGGAACCTCGCGTCGAGGACGAAGTCGGCGTCGGGCGGGAGGCCGTACTTGAACCCGAACGACAGCACCGTGACCCTGATCTGGGTCGTGTCCTCCTCGCCGAACATCTCCTCGATGCGCCCGCGGAGCTGGTTGACGTTGAGGTGGCTGGTGTCGATGAGCACGTCGGCCTGCTCGCGGGCCTCCTGCAGCAGCTTGCGCTCGGCGGCGATGCCGTCGGAGAGCCGGCCGCCGCCCTGCAGCGGGTGCGAGCGGCGCACACTCTCGAACCGCCGGATCAGCACCTCGTCATCGGCGTCGACGAACACCATCCGCGGCTTGAACCCCCGCTCCCGCAGCGACTTCACCGCGCCCGGCAGGTCGGTGGAGAACGCGTGGCTGCGCACGTCCAGCACCATCGCGGTCCGCCGCGCCGCTCCCCTCGCCGCATACGCCAGCTCGGCCATGTCGAGCAGCAACGCCTGCGGCAGGTTGTCCACGACGTAGTACCCGACGTTCTCCAGCGCCCGGGCGACCGTGCTGCGCCCACCGCCGGAGACCCCCGTCACGATGACCAGGTCGGTCTCCGTGCGGTCGGGCGCTGCCGGCGCTTCTTCGCTCACCACGCCGACGAGTTTATGTCGTGCCGTCCGCCGACCTGGCAGCTCGGTCGATTTGTACCTTTTCAGGGTTTCCCACAGCTGCGTCCGGCACCGCGGCGGAAACCTCCTGCGCCGCCGCTCGGTCGGGGCTGGCGCCGCCCATGGAACTGGCCTCGATGGCGATGATCGGCTGGGCGAGATCCGGCAGCGGTGCGCCGAGCTCGAGGCGGCCCGGCACCAGGTCGGTCAGCTCAGCGAGGTCCGACAGCGGTTCGCCGAGCTCGGCGCGACCCGGCACCAGTCCCGTGAACTCGGCGCGGCCCGGCGGCAGTTCGCTGAGCTCGGCTTCCTCCGTCAGCAGCCCGATCACGGCGACCGAAACGTCGTCGGGGTCGTCGGTGCGCGCCACCGGCACCTTGAACACCTGCTCGACGACCTGCTCGGACAATGCCGGGTCTTCACGGCCGGCACGGTCCTCGGGCTCCGGAACCCCTGACACAGCAGCGGCGGTACCGCGCGACGCCGCAGCCGCAGACGCCTCACCCAAAGCCCCGACCTTCGACGCCCCGGCTCGTGACGCCCCGGCCTTCGACGCCCCGGCCTTCGACGCCCCGGCCTTTGATGCCCCGGCCCTCGACGCCCCGACCTTCGACGCCCCGACCTTCGACGCGCCAGCGGGAGCCGGGGCGGTCGGCGGTGTTGCGGTCTCCGGCGCAGCGGGTGCCGGGGCGGTCCCCGGGACGGTCGGCGGTGTGGCGGCCCCCGGGGCGGTCGGCGGTGTGGCGGCCCCCGGGGCGGTCGGCGGTGTGGCGGCCCCCGGGGCGGTCGGCGGTGTGGCGGGCGGGCCGTTGAGCGCGGCCAGGATCGCGTCGGCGGTGCGGCGGCCGATGCCCGGAACCTCCGCGATCTCCTCGACGCTGGCGGCCTTGAGCCGCTTCAGCGAGCCGAAATGGCGCAGCAGCGCCTTGCGGCGGATCTCGCCGAGGCCGGGCACGTTGTCCAGCGTGGAGGCGGTCATCCGCTTGGAGCGCTTCTGGCGGTGGTAGGTGATGGCGAACCGGTGGGCCTCGTCACGGGCGCGCTGCAGCAGGTAGAGGCCCTCGGAGGCGCGGGGCAGGATCACCGGGAACTCGTCGTCGGGGAGCCAGACCTCTTCGAGGCGCTTGGCGAGGCCGCAGACGGTGATGTCGTCGATGCCGAGGTCGAGCAGGACCTGGGCGGCGGCGTTGACCTGGGGCTGGCCGCCGTCGACGACGACGAGCTGGGGCGGGTAGGCGAACTTGCGGGGGCGGCCGGTGGTGGGATCGATGCCGGGGCGGGACGGGTCGGCGTCGTCCGCGCCGTCGCCGGTGGTGAGCTCGTCGAGCTCGACCTTCGCGTCGAGATAGCGGGCGAACCGGCGGCGCAGCACCTCCGACAGCGCGGACACGTCGTCGGTGGCGCCGTTGACCGCGAAGCGACGGTACTCACTCTTGCGGGACAGGCCGTCCTCGAAGACGACCATACTGGCGACGACGTCGGTGCCCTGGATCTGGGACACGTCGTAGCACTCGATGCGCAGCGGGGCGGTCTGCATGCCGAGCGCCTCGGCGATCTCCTCCAGGGCCTTGCTGCGGGTGCTGAGGTCTCCGGCGCGGCGCAGCTTGTGCTGCTGGAGGGCCTGCTCGGCGTTACGGGCGACGGTCTCGGCGAGGGTCTTCTTGTCGCCGCGCTGCGGCACGCGGATCGCCACCCGGCTGCCGCGCAGCTTGCTCAGCCAGTCGGCGAGCGCGTCGACGTCGGCGGGCAGCTCGGGGACGAGCAGCTCCTTGGGCAGGTCGGCGGGGTCGGTGCCGGCCTCGGCGCCGTAGATCTGGCTGCAGAAGTGGTGGACGAGGTCGCCGGCGCCGAGGTCCTCGGTCTTCTCCACGACCCAGCCGCGCTGGCCGCGGACCCGGCCGCCCCGCACGTGGAACACCTGGACCGCCGCCTCCAGAGGGTCGTCGGCGAAGGCGACCACGTCGGCGTCGGTGCCGTCGCCGAGGACGACCGCCTGCTTCTCCACCGCCCGGCGCAGCGCGCCGAGGTCGTCGCGGATGCGGGCGGCGCGCTCGAAGTCGAGATCGTCGGACGCCGCATACATCTCCCGCTCGAGCCGCTTGACCATGGTGTCGGTCTTGCCGGCCATGAAGTCGCAGAAGTCCTCGACGATGCGCCGGTGCTCCTCCTCGCTGACCCGGTCGACGCACGGCGCGGAGCACTTGCCGATATAGCCCAGCAGGCAGGGGCGGCCGATCTGACCGGCCCGCTTGAACACGCCGGACGAGCAGGTCCGCGCGGGGAACACCCGCAGCAGCAGGTCGAGGGTCTCGCGGATCGCCCAGGCGTGCGCATAGGGGCCGAAGTAGCGCACGCCCTTGCGCTTGGCGCCGCGCATCACCTGCAGTCGCGGATACGCCTCGTCGAGGGTCACCGCCAGATACGGGTAGCTCTTGTCGTCGCGGTAACGGACGTTGAACCGCGGGTCATACTCCTTGATCCAGTTGTATTCGAGCTGGAGCGCCTCGACCTCGGTGCCGACGGTGACCCAGTCGACCTTCGCGGCGGTGGTGACCATCTGCTGGGTGCGGGCGTGCAGGGTCCACACGTCGGCGAAGTAGGAATTGAGCCGCTGCCGGAGGCTTTTGGCCTTGCCCACGTAGATGACGCGACCCGACGGGTCGCGGAACCGGTAGACCCCCGGCGTGTCGGGAATGGTCCCCGGCGCCGGTCGATACGTGGACGGATCTGGCACGCTTCGAGCGTATCCGGGGGGTACGACAGAAACGGGGTCGGCCGCCCCCTCTCGGCCGTCCCCGTTCCGTGTCGAACTCCCGTGCCGCACCGGCACCGGGCACTACGCCAGGGAGATGTTGTCCCCGTCGATCTTCAGCGCTTTCTCGGCCAGCGCCTTGGTCGCCGGGCCGTTCTTCACCGAGCCGTCGGCGGCGGAGAACACGCTGCCGTGGCACCTGCAGTTGATCGCGCCGGCGGCGACGTCGGTGACGACGCATGACTGGTGCGTGCAGATCGAGCTGAAGGCCTTGAACTGGCCGGCTTCCGGTTGGGTGACGACAACACCGCCGCCGTCCTTGAAGATCTTGCCGCCGCCGACGGGGATGTCGGCCTTGGTTGCCAGGACGCCCGCGGCGGCACCGCCGGTGCTCTTGTCCCCCGTCGAACCACTGCCGCCGTTGTCGTCACTGTCGTCTCCACAGGCAGCAAGCACCGTCGCGGCCGTGATACCGGCCGCGCCGGCGAGCACCGCGCGGCGAGTCGTGTCACTCATAGGCTCCTCCAAGGTCGTTGGCCTGCTGGCTACGCCAGGAAATACAGAGATCATGGAGGGTACGGTTCAATGCTCAACAAACTCTGATAATCCGTTACCTCCGCGTGACCTTTCAGGACAAGTCAGACCTGCACGACATACCCCGACTGCACCTTCACCGGCACCGCGCTCAGCCCACGCGTCGCCGGACCGCGCGCCAGGCTGCCGTCCGCGATCTTGAAGTGCGAGTTGTGCCCCGGGCACATGATCGTCGTCGCGCCGGGCGTCGGAGGTTCCACGAGGACGCCCTGGTGGGGGCAGCCGGCCTGGTACGCCTTGAACGTCCCCTCCTTGGCCTGCACCACGAGGATGGTGTCCTTGGCGATCACCCCGCCGCCTACGGGGACCTCCTTGACCGCGACGAGCGCACCCGCCGGAGGGGCCGCGTCGCTGGGTCCGGCCGCGGGCGCGGTGTTGTCGAACGGGTTGCCCGCCGTGCTCGGCGCGGCCGAAGGCGCCGGTTGGCTGCCGGCGGCCGACGGGGTCTGCTCATCGTCGCCGCAGCCGGCCAGCACCACCACACCGAGCGCACCGGCGCCCAGCAACAGCGCCCGCCGGGCGGAGCACGGGTTGAACACGTCCTCGACTGGCACGTCTTCCTCCTGGGGTCAGGCCTCGCCAGCGGCCACCGTAGCAGCGCACGATCTTCGCCGCCCCTCGGTCCGCCGCCCCCTCCCGGCGGACCGGCCGCAACCAGCGCGGACCCACGGGCCAGGCACCCACCGGCCGCCGCCCTCGGCCCGCCGGCTCCTCGCGGCGGACCAGCCGCGAGGAGCGCGGACCGGCCGCGACCAGCGCGGACCGGCCCGCAGACCACCCACGGGCCAGGCACCCACCGGCCGCCGCACCGGACGACACCCGGCGGGCGGCCATCGACCACCCTCCGCACCGGACAACCGGTGCGGAGGCGACCGCCGAGGGAGGATCAGCCCTTCGCTGCCGCCTTCTTGGCGGGAGCGCGCTTCGCGGGGGCCGCCGCCGGGAGCGCCTTCGCCCCGGCCGCACCCTTCGCCGCCGCGGCCCGGGCCGTGGTGCTCTTGGCCGGCGCAGCCTTCGCGGCCTTCGCGGTACGGCGCGACGGCGGCGCGGCCGGCTCGCCGGCGGGCGGCAGGTCGTCGGGCTCGACCGTGGTCGCCGTCGAGCGGGTCCGCGGCGCCGTTGACCTGCGCGCCGACGATGAACGGGCCGTCCCCGCGGCGGGACCGTTGGCCTTCGCCGCCCGGTCGCGGGCCGTGGTGTCGCGCGGCGTGCCGTCGCCGGCGGCGCCCTTGAACCCCAGGACCGGCCGCAGGAACTGGCCGGTGTGGCTCTCGGTGATCTCCGCGACCTCCTCGGGCGTGCCGACGGCGACGACGGTGCCGCCCTTGTGGCCGCCCTCCGGACCCATGTCGATGATCCAGTCCGCGGACTTGATGACGTCGAGGTTGTGCTCGATGACGATGACGGTGTTGCCCTTGTCGACCAGGCTCTGCAGGACGATCAGCAGCTTGCGGATGTCCTCGAAGTGCAGCCCCGTGGTGGGCTCGTCCAGCACGTACACGGTGCGCCCGGTGGAACGTTTCTGCAGCTCCGAAGCGAGCTTGACGCGCTGAGCCTCGCCGCCGGACAGGGTCGGGGCGGGCTGGCCGAGGCGTACGTAGCCCAAGCCGACGTCGTTGAGCGTCTTCAGGTGCCGGTGGATCGCCGGGATCGCCTCGAAGAAGCTCGCGGCCTCCTCGATCGGCATGTCGAGGATCTCCGCGATCGTGCGGCCCTTGTAGTGCACCTCAAGCGTCTCGCGGTTGTACCGGGCACCCTTGCAGACCTCGCACGGGACGTACACGTCAGGAAGGAAGTTCATCTCGATCTTGATCGTGCCGTCGCCGGCGCACGCCTCGCAGCGGCCGCCCTTGACGTTGAACGAGAAGCGACCCGGGCCGTAGCCGCGGACCTTGGCCTCGGTGGTCTCAGCGAACAGCTTCCGGACGTTGTCGAACACGCCGGTATAGGTCGCCGGGTTGGACCGCGGGGTGCGGCCGATCGGCGACTGGTCGACGCCGACGACCTTGTCGACCTGCTCGAGCCCGGAGATGCGGGTGTGCCGGCCGGGCACCAGGCGGGCGCCGTTGACGACGTTGGCCAGCACCGCGTGCAGGATGTCGTTGACCAGGGTCGACTTGCCGGAGCCGGACACGCCGGTCACCGCGACGAACTGGCCGAGCGGGAACGGGACCGTCAGGTTCTGCAGGTTGTGCTCGCGGGCGCCGACGACGACCAGCTCGCGCCCCGGCGTGCGGGGGCGGCGGATCTCCGGCGTCGGGATGCTGCGCCGCCCGGAGAGATACGCACCGGTCACCGACTCCTCGGCGGTCACCAGCTCCTCGTAGGGCCCGCTGTGCACGACCCGGCCGCCGTGCTCGCCGGCGCCGGGGCCGATGTCGACGATCCAGTCGGCGGTGCGGATCGTGTCCTCGTCGTGCTCGACCACGATCAGCGTGTTGCCGAGGCGCTTGAGCCTGGTCAGGGTCTCGATCAGCCGGTGGTTGTCGCGCTGGTGCAGGCCGATGCTGGGCTCGTCCAGCACGTAGAGCACGCCGACGAGGCCGGAGCCGATCTGCGTGGCGAGCCGGATGCGCTGCGCCTCGCCGCCGGACAGGGTGCCCGAGGCGCGGTCGAGGGACAGGTAGTCGAGGCCGACGTCGACGAGGAACCGCAACCGGGCGTTGATCTCCTTGAGGACCCGCTCGGCGATGAGCTTCTGCCGGTCGGTGAGGGTCATCGCGCCCAGCAGCTCGGCGCAGTCACCGACGGACAGGTTGCAGATGTCGGCGATGCTGTGCCCGGCGATGGTGACCGCGAGGATCTCCGGCTTGAGCCGGCTGCCGCCGCAGGTGCCGCACGGCACGTCGCGCATGTATCCCTCGTACTTGTCGCGGGACCAGTCGCTCTCGGTGTCGGCGTGCCGGCGCTCGATCCACTGCACCACGCCCTCGAAGCCGGTGTAGTAGGAACGTTCGCGCCCGTACTTGTTGCG
Source organism: Dactylosporangium sp. NPDC050688 (assembly GCF_040654515.1). Taxonomy (NCBI): domain Bacteria; kingdom Bacillati; phylum Actinomycetota; class Actinomycetes; order Micromonosporales; family Micromonosporaceae; genus Dactylosporangium; species Dactylosporangium sp. NPDC050688. Next base: position 481,272 of record NZ_JBFAIC010000001.1, on the reverse strand, counting down.
GTAGCGCACGTGGACCTGGTCGTCCGACCCGTACATGATCGCCTTCTGCGCCCGCGAGGACAGCGCCCGCCACGGGGTGTCCAGGTCGAAGCCCTCCTCGGCGCCGAGGGCCTCGAGCAGGCGGAGGAAATACTCCAGGGTGTGGCCGGTGGCCCAGGGCGCGATCGCACCGCCGCGCAGCGTCTGCTCGGGGTCGGGCACGATCAGCTCCGGGTCGACCTCTTTCTTGGTGCCGATACCGGTGCAGTCGGGACAGGCGCCGTAGGGCGCGTTGAACGAGAACGACCGCGGCTCGAGGTCCTCGATCGACAGCGGGTGCTCGTTGGGGCAGGCGAGGTGCTCGGAGAAGAGCCGCTCGCGGTGCTCGTCGCCCTCGGGCAGGTCGACGAACTCGAGGATGACGATGCCGGCGGCAAGCTTGAGGGCGGTCTCGACCGAGTCGGTGAGCCGCTGCTTGGAGGAGGCCTTCACCGAGAGCCGGTCGACGACCACCTCGATCGTGTGCTTCTCCTGCTTCTTGAGCTTCGGCGGCTCGGTGAGGGGGTGCACCACGCCGTCGATGCGGGCCCGGGCGTAGCCCTTGGACTGCAGCTCCTGGAACAGGTCGAGGTATTCGCCCTTGCGGCCGCGCACGACCGGGGCGAGGACCTGGAAGCGGGTGCCCTCCTCCATCGCGAGGACCCGGTCGACGATCTGCTGCGGCGTCTGGCGCGTGATCAGCTCGCCGCAGACCGGGCAGTGCGGCTCACCGATGCGCGCATACAGCAGACGCAGGTAGTCGTAGACCTCGGTGATCGTGCCGACCGTCGAGCGCGGGTTGCGCGAGGTCGACTTCTGGTCGATGGAGACCGCCGGCGACAGACCCTCGATGAAGTCGACGTCGGGCTTGTCCATCTGGCCGAGGAACTGCCGCGCGTAGGACGACAGCGATTCCACGTAACGCCGCTGGCCCTCGGCGAAGATCGTGTCGAACGCCAGGCTCGACTTGCCCGAGCCGGACAGCCCGGTGAACACGATCATCGCGTCGCGTGGCAGGTCGAGACTGACGTCGCGGAGGTTGTGCTCCCGAGCGCCACGGATGATCAGACGATCCGACATGCTTCCCCTTGGCAGTGAATATGTCCGCCAGCAGCGGCAAAGAGTCCGGCAGCAGCGATTTTGTCCGGTTCGGGCACCGTCTCGGTGCCAGCCGACAACTCTAGCCAGGGGGTATGACAATTTTCCGAACCCGAACGGGGGAACCCTCCGCTACGGGCGTGCCAGCCGTCGCCGGTCGCGGCTCTCGCGTTTCAGCCGCCGTACCGATGCAAGCTTCTGCTCTTTCTGCAGTTTCTGCCAACTCGCGAACCTGCGGGGGCTGAGCTCGCCGTCCTCGACCGCGTCACGGACCGCGCAACCGGGCTCCTCGTTGTGCCGGCAGTCGTCGAAGCGGCACAGCGTCGCAAGCTGCGTCACATCGGCGAAGGCCCGGTCGAGCCCGGCGACGGTGTCGAACATGCCGACGAGCCGCACCCCGGGCGTGTCGAGGACCGCGCCGCCGCCCGGCATCGGGATCAGCGCCCGATATGTGGTGGTGTGCCGGCCCCGGCCGTCGGCGCGCAACGCCTGTGTCTGCATGACCTGCGCCCCGGCGAGGGCATTGACCAGGCTGGACTTGCCGGCGCCGGACTGTCCGAGCAGGCCCAGCGTCTTGCCGTACGCCACGAGCGGCCGCAACGCGTCGAGCCCCATCCCGGTGCGTGCGCTGACGGCATGGACCTCCACGCCGCCCGGCATCTGCCCGGCCAGGGCCTCCGGGTCCGCGGCCAGGTCACATTTGGTCAGGACGAGCACGGGTCGTGCCCCCGACTCCCACGCCAGCGCCAGGAGTCGCTCGATACGGCCGAGGTCCGGCGACGGGTCGACCGGCTCGACGACCGCGACGGCGTCGACGTTGGCGGCCAGGACCTGCCCGAAGGACTCCTCGCCCGCGACGGCCCGCACGATCGCGGTGCGTCTGGGCAGCACCGCCTCGGCCGTCAGCCGGCCGTCCGGCCATGTGCGCACCACGAGCCAGTCCCCCGCGCACGGCAGCGACTCGGGATCCGCGGCGCCGCGCGCCAGCAGGCCGCCCGACAGGCTCGCGCGCAACGGGCCGTCGGACGCGAGCGCCGTGCACACACCCCGGTCGACCCGGCTCACCCGCGCCGGTCGCTGACCGGGTTGGTGGAACCGGCCGGAGTACAGCGCGGCGTAGGCGTCGTCCCAGCCCAGGGCTGACAGGTCAATAATCATGAACATCCTTTACGAACCCGTGTTCGGAAATCCACGGTAGGTAGCGCGTCCACACCGCGAAACCGAATATCGGGGTTATCGTCGGGTGCGTGCTCCCCTCGCATGTGCTGGCCAGCGCCGTCGGACTGCGCCTGGACCGGGCCGACGTCCAGTGGCACGTCTCACCCGGCCAGGACGACTCGCTCATGCGCTTCTGGCTGACGTTCGGCGGCGTGTCGTACGGCTTCCACGTGGGCGCGGAGGACGAGATCCTCGACGTCATCGTGGAGGAGCGCGGCACCGACGCCGACATGGGCGTCTACGGTCGGCTCGAAGTCCGCAGCGCCGCCGGCACGGATCCGGCGGCCGCCGCGGTCGGCCAGCGGCTCGTGGTCGTGCACGACCTGTACGCCGGCTACCTGGGCAAACCCATCGGAGCGCGACTGAGCTTCGAGCGCGTCGACCTCAGCGTCGCCGACTGGGAGGACGAACTGCACTGGGCCATCGGCGACCTGCCCCCGGCGGTCGGGGTCCGGCAGCGCTGACGGTTTTTTGTCGGTGGGCGGCGGTAGGGTTTAGCGGTGACGGCTGATCCGCTCGTGCTCAGCGCGGAGCTTGACCGCGCCACTGCCCGCCTGCTCGACACGGTCCGCACCCTCGACGGCAATGGCCTCGTGGCACCTTCGCGGTGCGAGGGCTGGACCCGTGGGCACGTCGTGACCCACCTCGCCCGCAACGCCGACGCGTACCGCAACCTGCTGAGCTGGGCGCGCACGGGGGTGCGGACCCCGGCGTACGCGAGCCCCGAGGCGCGCGAGGCGGGCATCGCCGCCGGTGCCTCCCGCCCCCACGAGGAGCAGCTCGCGGACCTCGTCACCGCCTGCGACCTGCTGCGCGAGTCGATCGACACGATGCCCGCCGAGGGCTGGACGGCGCTCGTGCAGTGGGGCATGACCCGCGGCGTGCCGTCAGACCCGGTGCCGGCCGCCCGCGTGGTCTGGGCCCGCATCTGCGAGGTCGAGCTGCACCACGTCGACCTCGACGCGGGCTACGGCCCGGCCGACTGGCCCGCGTCGTTCTCGCTGCGCATCCTGCACGACCCCGCCACCCCGCACGCGGCGACCCTGATCTCGGACGACGGCACCAAGCTGCTGACCGTCGCCGATGCCCCCACCGTCACCGGCCCCGTGCACCAGCTCGCCGCCTGGCTCACCGGCCGCGGCACGGGCACCGGCCTCACCAGCTCGACCGGCGAGCTGCCCAGCCTGGAGGCGTGGAAATGAGCGGTCCGCAGCGGAGCGGAGGAGCCGCGAATCATGGACGCAGCCTTGGCTCAGGCCGGCGCCGGAGCGAAGCGGAGGTGACGGCATGAGCGGTATTACGTTCACGAAGCTGTCGGTCGGTCCGATGGACAACAATGCCTATCTGCTCCGGTGCACGGGCACCGGCGAAGGCCTCCTGATCGACGCCGCCAACGACGCCGAGCGGCTGCTCCAGCTGATCGACTCCTCCCCCGAGGGCATCTCGACCGTGGTGACGACGCACCGGCACCAGGATCACTGGATGGCCCTGGAGGAGGTGGTGGCCGCCACCGGCGCGGCGTCACTGGCCCACGCCGCCGACGCCCCGGAGATCCCCGTCGTCACGGGCACCCTTGCCGACGGCGACACCCTGCCACTGGGCGACTGCGAGCTGACCGTGATCCACCTGGTCGGGCACACGCCGGGGTCGATCGCCCTGTATCACGACGGCCACCTCTGGACCGGTGACGCCCTCTTCCCCGGCGGAATGGGCAACACCTGGGGCGACAAGGCCAACTTCGAGTCCCTGATCAACGACGTGTCGACCAAGCTCTTCGACCGCTTCCCGGACGAGACGCAGTTCCACCCGGGCCACGGGAAGGACTCGACGCTGGGCGCGGAGCGGCCGTCGCTGCCTGAATGGCGCGCCAGAGGCTGGTAGCTCGTCAGCTGGGATCGGTTCGCCTTGCGCGACGGCACACCCGGCAGCATCCAGCACAGCGGAGCCGGCGCCGATCGACTATTGGTCAACGCTCGCGACGGCGCGTTCCTCTGTACAGGTCGGCAACACCAGGGCGGCGGCCGGTGCCAGTACAGACGTTCCCCCACCACGAGATCACCCTGGTCGATAAGTGTTGCAAGAGGACCTGCGGAGGGCCCAGCACCTCGTGTGACGGAGCGGGCGACGACTGTGCCGTGCCGTCCACCAATCGGAACGTCAACACGGCGCCCGGCCGGAGCTGCGTCAGAACCTCATCCCGGCGTAGGCCGTCCGCTCGGACGGCCTCGAACTTCACCTCACTCATCACCAACGTGTCGAAAGCACTTCGACCGGAGCTGCGCGTCCCCGACTGGTGGCGTCATTGGTATACTGCCGGGTAGACTGAACGGTATGAGCACCACGACCATCAAGGTCGACTCCAAAGTGCGCGACCGGCTCGCCATCTTGGCGCATGAGCGAGGGACCACCATGGGCGCCCTGCTGGCCGAAGCGACCGAAGCACTTGAGCGGCAGGCGTTCTTCGCCCGCGCCCAAGAGCAGTTGACGAGACTCCGTGACGAGGACCCGGACGCGTGGGCCGCGGATCGCGCCGAGTCGCGGTCGTGGCAGGCAGGCACGGACCGGGACACGCTGAGCAACGATGACGCCGACGGGTGGTGGGAGTGACCACGGTTCGCACCGGGGAGATCTGGCTCGCCGAACTCGATCCGACCGTGGGGCACGAGCAGGGTGGCCGCCGTCCGGTCGTCGTCGTGTCCTCGAACGGGCTCCATGCGCTACCGATCAACATGATCGTGGTAGTGCCGCTGACCAGCCACGATCGAGGGCTAGTAACACAGCCGCGAATCTCCGGCGGACAGTCGGGGCTCCGGCAGGCCAGTTTCGCGCGACCCGAGGACATGCGTGCCGTGGACGCGGCTCGCCTCCAGCGCCGCTTGGGACAAGTGAGCAACAACGATCTGGCCGAGATTCGTAAGGTGATGCGTTACTTCCTCGACCTGTGACGGCTGTTTCCCGTCAAGCGCCGCTGCTGTTCCCTGGCGGAGTGGGCAACACGTGGGGCGACAAGGCCAACTTCGAGTCGCTGATCAACGGACGTGTCGACGAAGATCTTCGACCGTTTCCCCGACGAGACCGAGTTCCACCCGGGCCACGGCAAGGATTCCACCCTCGGCGCCGAGCGCCCCTTCCTCCCCGAGTGGCGCGCTCGCGGCTGGTGAATATCGCGGCGAGTATCTACGTGCCGGGCTCGGCCCGATTTCCGCATCTGAACAACTGAAGTTCCGCAATTGCTGCGTTCAGATTCCGTGCCTGCAACGTGTTGCAGGCACCAGGCGTACCAGTGCTGTGACCACTGATGGTGGTGTGGTTCCTCGCGGCGAGCGGCTCCCCCTCCGTGCTGGTGGGGCGGGCCTCAGCCGGCCAACGGACCCTTGCCGCCGTCCCCGCCGCGCTCACCGTCGCGCCGTCCGCTGATGCGGTGGTGGCGTGAGTCGGCGTACGACCGAAAGCCAGCCAACGTCACCGGCCACAGCACGAGCTTCGGCACGGCCGGCGCCGCGGGTTCCCACCCCGGGAGCTCTCCATGCTCGTCGCCGCTCGCACTGCCTACGCCGGCGCGCGGCAGCCTCACACGCACGGCGTCCGGTGGTCGCCGTCCTGCCAGCCGGACCACCGGCCGGACCACCGTCATGATCCAAGTCGCATCGCGGCCATCCGGGCGACCACGACGCGACTTCGATCAACCGGGCAAGATCACAAGTGTGCCGGTCGGGACCCCGGCTGCACCGGCAAAGGCTGGAGCTCGCCGCATCGCCGCGACCAGTGCTCGGTGACCCGGATTCGAGGGCGGGCGATAGATTGCGGCCATGACCGCATCGACGAAGCCGGTGTACCTCCTGGACTTCATGCCCGACGACTGGCGGGAGGCGGTCACGCCGTTCGTCGATCCCGCAATCGTGGCGGCGCTCTCGTCGTTCGTCGTCGAGGAGTACAAGACGGCCACGGTGTACCCGCGTAAGCAGGACATCTACGCCGCGTACCGATTGTCACCGCTCGCGAGCACGCGGGTGCTCATCCTCGGACAGGACCCGTACATCAAGCCGGGGCAGGCGCACGGTCTGAGCTTCAGCGTGCCGCCTGGTGTGCCGGCGCCGCCGTCGTTGCGCAACGTGTACCAGGAAATGCGCGACGACTTGGGCGTCGACCCGCCACCGTCCGGCGACCTGACCGCGTGGTGCCGGCAGGGGGTCATGCTGCTCAACGCGGTGCTCACGGTCCGCGCCGGTGCCTCGAACTCGCACAAGGGGCGCGGCTGGGAGAACATCACCGACGCCACGATCCGGGCGCTGAACGCGAAGGCGGAGCGGGTGGTGTTCGTCCTGTGGGGCGCGGCGGCGAAGGCCAAGGCGCCGCTGGTGACCAACGACCGGCACGTCCTGCTGCGCGCGGGTCACCCCAGCCCGATGAATCCGACCGGGTTCCTCGGCAGCCGGCCGTTCAGCCGGATCAACGCGGCCCTCACCGCGGTGGGGACGCTGCCGGTACGCTGGTCGCCGGCGATGCCGCGGCACTGACGCCGGACGGTCACGCGGTCAGGTACGCGGGCACCGGCAGGTGCAGCACGTCGAGCAGGGCCGCCAGCTTGCGATCGAGCTCGACGCCGACCGCGGCGATCTCCGGGACGCCGAGCGAGGCGAAGTGCAGGCTGGGCTGCTCCGTCGCGAACAGGACCGGCCGACCCGGTGACTGCATGATGACTGCGGCATCATGCCGACACAGCTGCACGAGATGCTCATCCAGATGTTCCGGGAGAGACCGGTGCTGGCCGCCGAACTCCTGGGCGGTCCTCCGAAGGTCACGGTGCCCGAATTCGACGAGGCCCGGGCGTCCCCCGGCGAGTTCACCGACGTTTCCCCCACCGAGTACCGGGCCGACGCGGTGGTGACCCTGCGCCGCAGGGATGCGACGGTCCTGGCGGTCGTCGTCGAGGTCCAGCTCAAGGCCGACGTGCGCAAGCGGCTCAGCTGGCCCGTGTACGTGGCGACGCTGTACGCACGCCTGAACTGCCCCGTTGTGCTGCTGGTCCTGTGTCCCACCCAGACCGTCGCCCGCTGGTCTTCAAAGCCGATCAGGATCGGTCCACCGGCGTCGGTGGTGACGCCGGTGACCGTCGGCCCGGACCAGGTGCCCGTTGTGACCGACCTCGCCACCGCCCGGCGCAACCCGGAGCTGGCGGTCCTGTCGGCCCTCGCTCACGGCCGCGAGCCGGACCCCCAACCAGTCTTCGAAGCCCTGCTCACGGGCCTCGACGTCATCGATCATGAACACGCCAAGATGTACACTGACCTCGTATTTGCCGTGCTGCCGGCGGCAGCCCGGAACTGCCTGGAGGCACTGATGACCACCACGAGCTACCGGTACCAGAGCGATTTCGCCCTGCGGTACTTCAGAGAGGGAAAGGCCGAAGGCGAGGCCACGGCCCTGCTGCTGGTACTCGAGGCTCGCAACGTCGCGGTCTCCGACGAAGACCGCGCCCTCATCGCCGAATGCACCGATGAGGCCCAGCTCGTCACGTGGCTCCAGCGGGCCATTACTGCCGAGAAGATCCAGGACCTCGGCGACGAATTCGTCCACTGAGGCACGTGTGGCGCCGGTGTGCCTGCAGGCCGGCGGCGGCTCGCAACAAAACTGCAGGACCGCGGTGATACTGCGGAAGTGGAGGCGGCAGGGGTACGCGAGCGACTGCGGCACGTCCGTTGGATCGGCGGGGGCAGCGGCGGAGGGAAGTCCACCATCGCGCGGCGGCTGGCCGAGGAGCGGGGCTGGCGGCTGTACGCGACCGACGACGTCATGGGTGACCACAGCCGGCGGAGCACCGAGGCCGACGCGCCACTGCTGAGCGCGTTCAGGGCGATGGACATGGACGAGCGGTGGCTGCTGCGGCCACCCGAGGTGATGCTCGAGACGTTCCACTGGTATCGGGGTGAGGGCTTCGGGCTGATCGTGGAGGACCTCCTCGCGTTGCCGGGCACCACCACGGTGGTCGTGGAGGGGTTCAGGTTGCTGCCTGATCTGGTACATCCGCTGCTGACGCGACCTGAGCACGCGGTGTGGTTGTTGCCCACGCCGGAATTTCGCCGGGCGGCGTTCGAGCGGCGGGGCTCGTTGTGGAAGATCGCAGGCCAGACCAGTGACCCCGACGCGGCGCTGCGCAACCTGCTGCGGCGGGACAAGATGTTCACCGACAGGCTCACGGTACAGGCACAGGCCCTCGGGCTGCTGGCGATCAAGCTCGATGCGACGGTACGTGAGGACGACCTTACGGAACGGATAGGCGCGTTTTTCAGCGCTTAGGCTTGGCCGCATGCGGATTCTCATCGTCGGTGGCACGCAGTTCGTCGGGCGGCACATCACGGAGGCGGCCCTCACGGCCGGGCATACGGTGACCCTGCTGCACCGGGGGCAGACCGGGGCGGGGCTGTTCCCGTCGGCGACACACCTGCTCGCCGACCGCAACGCGCTGCCGGAAGGGCTGCTCGCCGGCGAGTGGGACGCGACCGTCGACGTCAGCGGGTACGTGCCGCGCCAGATCCACGCCCTCGCCGACGCGCTGGACGGACGGGGCGGGCGGTTCGCGTACATCTCCAGCGTGTCGGTCTACGACACGCCGGTCGGGCCGGGGTTCGGCGAGGACGCGCCGGTGCAGGAGCTCGCCGACCCGGCGGTCGAGGAGGTCACCGACGCGACGTACGGGCCTCTGAAGGCGGCGTGCGAGCGGGTGGCCACGGACCGCTTCGGGACGTCGACGCTGATCGTGCGGCCGACGTACGTCGTGGGCCCGCACGACCACCTTTCCCGTTTCACCTTCTGGGTCGAGCGGGTCGCCCGCGGCGGGGAGATCCTCGCGCCCGGTCCGCGTGACGCCGCAATCCAGGTCATCGACGCGCGGGACCTGGCGGACTGGACGATCCAGCTGCTCGGCCGGCCCGCCGGTGGGGTGTTCCACGCGGTGAGCCCGGCGCCGCCGTTCTCGTTCGAGGAGCTGCTGGAGGCGATGGTCGCCGAGGTCGGGCCGCCCGGGACGACGCTCACCTGGGTCGACCCCGGGTTCCTGGGTGAGCGCGGGCTCGACGGCGACAGCCTGCCGCTGTGGTCCGCTTTCGACAAGGAGGCCGACCTGAACGCGGCGGACCCCGCTGCGGCGTATGCGGCGGGGCTGTTACCGCGGCCGCTGCGGCAGACGGTGCGGGAGACGTACGAGCACGCGCTCCGGCATCCGCTGCCACCGCCGCCGGCCCGTCTGTCCTCAGAGGAGGAGGCCCGCATTCTGGCCGAGTGGCACGCGCGCTGAACGGCAGTCGCTGCTCGGCGGTGCGGCTTGGCTGAGCTGTTTGGCTGAGCTGTTTGGCTGAGCTGCTCGGCTGAGCTGCTCGGCGGTGTTGCTTGGCGGTGTTGCTTGGCGGTGTTGCTTGGCGGTGCTGCCTGGCCGCGCTGCTTGGCGGTGCGCGGCAGCGGCGGGCGGTTCAGGTTGCCGTGCCGCGGACCGCGAGGGCTCGGGTGAGCAGCTGGATCGACCCGTCCGTGGTCTTCGGCAGGCGGGCGCGGAGCAGGTCGCGCAGTTCGTCCCGGTGCTCCGCGGGCAGGCCCGCGACGTAGGTGGGGGCGGGGCCGGTGCCGCCGAGGAAGGGAGACCAGTAGTCGTCGAAGTCGGTGAAGACGGCGGTCGTGTCGATCGGGCGGGTTGCCACGTCGGACAGGCCCGCGCCGGACCACAGGTCGCTGAGTGCGCCCGTGCTGCAGATGGAGTGCCGGCGGCCTTCGTCGAGCGCGGCGGCGGCCGGGTCGAGGCTGGTCGCGGCGTCCCAGAAGTGGCGCATCATGGTCATGCCGTCGGCGTAGTCCCAGACGTACGCGGCGACGACCCCACCCGGCGCCACGACCCTGGCGAACTCGGCCACGGCCGCGGCAGGCCCCGGCACGAAGTTCAGGGCGAGGCCGCTGACGACCGCGTCGACGGCAGCGTCCGAGACCGGCAACGCTCGGGCGTCCCCGGCGACGAACCGGACGGTCGAGCCAGCCGCGGTCTGCCCAGCAGAGCCCGTGGCGAGGGGCACGGCGCCCGTGGTCAGG
>NZ_JBFAIC010000001.1:216126-470768 GCF_040654515.1 Dactylosporangium sp. NPDC050688 | reverse complement strand
AGGGGCACGGTTGAGCCGGAGGTCTGTGCCGCACCCGTAGCAAGGGGCACGGTGGAGCCGGGGGTCCGTGCATCGCCCGTGGCCAGGGGCACGGTTGAGCCGGAGGTCTGTGCCGCACCCGTAGCAAGGGGCACGGTGGAGCCGGGGGTCCGTGCATCGCCCGTGGCCAGGGGCACGGTGGAGCCGGAGGTGAGGCGCGACTTCGCCGTGGTCAGAAACGCCTGTGACGGGTCGATGCCGGTCACCTCGGCCGGTGCGGCGGTGGCCAGGACGGTGCCGGTGAGGGCGCCGGTGCCGCAGCCGACGTCGAGCCAGCGCCGGCCCGGCGGCACTGCCAGCCACGGCACGAACAGGGCCGCGACGGGGCGGCTCCACCGGCCGACGTACGCCTCGTAGGCATCGCCCCCGGCCCACAGGTCCCGCGTCATGCCGTCACCGTAAGACGCGACGACAAGCGCCCAGCCCCGGGGACCGCCGAGAATCACGCCGCGCCACCAAGAGCCGCCACCAAGAGCCGCCACCAAGAGCCGCCGGCAAGAACCGCCAGCAGGAGCCGCCGCCGAGAGCCGCCGCCGAGAGCCGGTGCGGGGTGCGCTGTCCCACGGCGGGACTGCGTCAACCGTGGCGGCCGGTGGATGCTGCCATAATCCTCCGATGGGTAGCCGGCCGAGCCTCGCACAGGTGGCGGCGCTGTCGGGAGTGTCGGTCAAGACGGCGTCGCGGGCGTTGAGCGGCGAGGGGTACGTCGCCGTGGAGACGAAGGCGCGGGTGCAGAGCGCCGCGGACGAGTTGGGGTACCGGCTGAACCGGACGGCCAGGGAGCTGCGCCGGGGCGGGAACACCTCGACGCTCGTCGGGCTGCTCAGCGGGGACCTGGCGAACCCGTTCTACTCGCGGCTGGCCAGCGGGCTGGAGCGGGAGCTGCGGATGCACGGGTTGCAGCTCATCACCGCCAGCACCGACGAGAACCCGGAGTGGGAGGGGCGGCTCACGGACTCGTTGCTGGAGCGCAGGGTCCGTGGGCTGATCGTCGCCTCGACGATGGCGGAGCACGGGCATCTGGCGGCGGAGCGGCGGCACGGGAGTCCGTTCGTGTTCGTGGACCGGCCGCCGGTGAACCTGACCGCGGACGCGGTGCTGCTGGACAACCGGGGCGGGGCGAAGCGGGCGGCCGAGCACCTGCTGGAGCGGGGGCACCGGCGGATCGGGATCGTCGGGGACCTGTCGCGGTTGAGCACCCACCAGGACCGGGTCGAAGGGTTCGCGGAGGCGATGGAGGCCGCCGGGGTCGCGGGTTGGCGGGAGTACCTCCTGGAGGACGCGCACGACGTCGACAAGGCCGAGCAGGCGGTGCTGGCGCTGCTGGCCCGGGACCCGGCACCGACGGCGGTGTTCACGACCAACAACCGGATCACGACCGGCGCCCTGCGGGCGCTGCGGCAGGGTGGTGGCGCCGGGCGCGGGACGGCGTTGATCGGGTTCGACGAGCTGGACCTCGGGGACGTGCTCGGGGTGAGCGTCATCGCGCATGACCCGGAGGAGATGGGCCTGCACGCGGCGCGGCTGTTGCTGTCCCGGCTCGACGGCGACGACGGGCCGGCGCGCAGAGTCGTGCTGCCGACGCGCCTGATCGAGCGGTCCACCACCACCGCGCCCTGACCACGCCACCCACCGGAAGCCGCACGAAGCCGAGCCGCACGAAGCCGAGCCGCACGAAGCCGAGCCGCACGAAGCCGAGCCGCACGAAGCCGCCCGACGGAAACCACAAGAACACCCGGCGGGAAAGCCAGAAGCACTGCCTAGCCGTCGGCCTCGGCAGCCGCGGCCTGGTACCGCGCCGCAAGGTCGCGCAGCAGGTCGCGCAGCTCCGGCGGGTCCAGCACCGTGAACCCGAACCCGATCGCCCCCAGGAAGCCGGCCAGATCCATCAGCTTGTCCGCGCCGGTCTCCAGCTCGCAGGTGGCGTCGCCGGTCGGGGTGAGCAGCCCGGCCGTCGACGCCAGCCGCGCCGTCACCTCCGCGATCGGCGCGTGCAGCCGGATCCGGGCAGGAAACCGCCAGGCCGTGGAGGCGACGCCGCGCAGCACGTGGGCGACGGCGTCGCCGCCGGGTGGCTCGCGGGGGGCGAAGCGCGGGCCGGTCGGGGTGTGCAGCACCACGAGGTCGGCGCGGAACGTCCGCCAGTCGCCCCGGTCGACGTCCCAGGCGAGCAGGTACCAGCGCCGCCCCGTGTAGACCAGGCGGTGCGGCTCGGCGCGGCGCCGCCGGTCCTTGTAGTCGAAGTTGATCCGCTCGTGGTCACGGGTCGCCGCGGCCAGGGCGGTGAGCAGCGCCGCGTCGACGGTGGGGCCGCCCCCGGCGGCGGAGACGGTCGCCGAGCGCAGCGCGTCGACGCGGCGGCGCAGCCGGGGCGGCAGGGTCTGCTCCAGCTTGATCAGTGCCCGCAGCGCCGGATCCTCCAGGCCGGTCACGGATCCGGCGGCCGCCGCGCGTAGCCCGACCGCGACCGCGACCGCCTCCTCGTCGTCCAGCAGCAGCGGCGGGGTCGCGGTGCCCGCGCCGAGGCGGTAGCCGCCGGTCCTGCCGGTGCTGGAGTCGATGTGGTACCCGAGGCTGCGCAGCCGCTCGACGTCGTTGCGCACGGTCCGGGTGGTGACGGCGAGCCGGTCGGCGAGGTCGGCGCCGGACCAGTCGCGGCGGCTCTGCAGCAGCGACAGCAACCGCAGCAGCCGCGCCGAGGTCTCCAACATCCGCTGAAGTCTGCCAGACATTGCGGAACCAACCTTTCCGCAATTGTCGTTAGCGTCGTACCCATGACCACCACGTTCCGCGGATTCGCGACCCTGAGCTTCTTCGCCGCCGACCACGACGCCGCCAAGCGGTGGTATGCGGAGCTGTTCGGCGTCGAGCCCTACTTCGAGCGGCCCGGCTACGCCGAGTTCCGCATCGGCGACCACCAGGACGAGATCGGCATCGTCGACAGCCGGTACGCGCCGCACGACACCACGACCGCACCGGCCGGCGCGTTCATGTACTGGCACGTCGACGACCTCGAAGGCACCCTGCGGCGGCTCACGTCGATGGGCGCGACGCCGCTGCAGCCGGTCACCGAGCGCGGGCACGGGTTCGTGACGGCCGCGGTGACCGACCCGTTCGGCAACGTCGTCGGCGTCATGCACAACCCGCACTACCTCGAGGTCGTCGCCGGGATCGCGGGCGCCTGATGGAGCCGGTCCTGTTCGCCGACGAGGCGGCGTTCGAGGCGTGGCTCGCCGAGCACCACGCCACCGCCGCCGAGGTGTGGATCCTCGTCGGCAAGAAGGGCAGCGGCGTGCAGAGCCTGTCGGTGCGGGAGGCGCTCGACGTGGCCCTGTGCTTCGGCTGGATCGACGGGCAGCGCAAGGGTCTGGACGAGCGGCATTTCCTGCAGCGGTACGTCCCGCGCCGCCCTCGCAGCACGTGGTCCCAGGTGAACGTGGCGAAGGTGGAGGCGCTGACCGCGGCCGGCCGGATGCGGCCCGCGGGGCTGGCCGAGGTGGCGAGGGCGCAGGCGGACGGGCGGTGGGCGGCGGCGTACCCGTCGCAGCGCACCGCGACCGTCCCGCCCGACCTCGCCGAGGCCCTGGCGGCCGACGACCGGGCGCGGGCGGCGTTCGACGCGCTGCCCGGCACCGAGCGGTACCTGCTGATCCTGCAGTTGCTGAAGCTGCGCACCGAGGCCGGCCGGGCCGCCCGCGTACGGGCGATCGTCGGGCAGCTCGGCGGGTGATCGCGCGGCACCGGCGGCGGAAGGCCGGCAGCACGGCGGGTGATCGCGCGGCACCGGCGGCGGGCGGCTGGCAGCATGGCGGGATGACGACTCTGGGTGCCGTGTTCGTGCCGCAGCTGCCGCCCGAGCGGCTGCGCGCCGTGGTCCGTGCCGCCGACGACAGCGGGCTGGAGGAGCTGTGGCTGTGGGAGGACTGCTTCCTCGAGAGCGGGGTGGCGACCGCGGCGGCGGCCCTCGCCTGGTCACAGCGGCTGCGGGTCGGGGTGGGGCTGCTGCCCGTCCCGCTGCGCAACGTGGCGCTGACCGGGATGGAGCTCGCGACGCTGTACCGGCTGTTCCCGGGGCGCGCGCTCGTCGGGGTCGGGCACGGGGTGCAGGACTGGATGGGCCAGGTCGGCGCGCGGGCCGGGTCGCCGCTGACGCTGCTGCGCGAGTACGTGACCGCCCTGCGCGGGCTGCTCGCCGGTGAGCGGCTCAGCGTCCAGGGCACGTACGTACGGCTCGACGGGGTCGCCCTCGACTGGCCGCCGGCCGGTCACGGAGCCGACGGTCAGGCCGGGGGCGACCGGGCGCTGAATCCCGGGGTGCTGGTCGGCGCGACCGGGCCGAAGACGCTGCGGCTGGCCGGCGAGGTGGCCGACGGCACGATCCTCACCGGCGGCACCGACGTCGACGGGGTTAGGGCGGCGCGCCGGCTCATCGACGAGGGGCGGCAGGCCGCCGGGCGCAGCGCCCCGCACCCGGTCGTGGTGTACCTGCACGCCGCCACCGGCGCCGGCGCCGAGGAGCGGATGGCGGCCGAGCGGGTCCGGTGGGGGTACCGCGACGGGCAGGACGTGTCCGTCGCCGGGGACGCACACGCGGTCGCCGACGCCGTCAACCGCTGGGCGGACGCGGGCGCCGACACCGTCGTCCTGCAGCCGACGCCCGACGACCCCGATCCGGAAGGGTTCATGCGGTTCGTAGCGGAGCGGGTACGCCCACTGGTCGGCTGAAGCATGCCGGTACCGTTGCCGGAGAACGACGAAACGGAGCGCCGATGTCCCCTGATCCAGCACCCGGCCCCGGCGGGAACCCGGCGGTGGCGGCGGCCGAGGCCAGCGGGATCGCGTTCCGGGTCGTCGAGCACGGACCGGTCCGCAGCCTCGCCGAGGCCGCCGCGGCGCGGGGCGTGGCGGTCCCTGACGTCGTCAAGACGATCGTGGTGCGGCTCGGCGACGGCGACTACCGGTTCGTGCTCGTGCCCGGTGACCGGGTCATCTCCTGGCCGAAGCTGCGCGCCCTGCTCGGCGTCAACCGGCTGTCGATGCCGGACGCGTCGACCGCCCGCGACGCGACGGGCTACGAGCGCGGCACGATCACCCCGTTCGGCGCGACGACGGCGTGGCCGGTGATCGCCGACGAGCGCGTCCTCGGCCGCGAGATCACGCTGGGCGGCGGCCGGCACGGCGTCGCGCTGGCCGTCGACGCCGGCGCCGCCGTCGAGACCCTGAAGGCGACGGTCGCGGACGTCTCGGATCCCGAGCCGCCGGCCGGGCGCTGATCGACGCGCACGTTTCCGGTTGGTACCCGGCGGCAACAGCCCTCGCCAATAGCAATTTGCGCAAAAAGCCGGACTTATCCGGAATTTGTGGAAACGTGGCGCTGGCCAGCCATCATTACCCGGGTCTCCGGTGCCCCGCGTTCCGGCGGTTTCCGCCGCCGGAGCACGCGATCCGGGCCGTAGTGGCGCACGACGTGCGCCCCGCGGCCGGGTCACCGGAGAGCGCAGGTGAGCCCCGGGCCTAGCGGGGAGTCGCACTGTCCACATATCCGTTACGCCGCCGTGAGGCGGCCCGCCGCGGCCTTGTCGCGGCGAAGACCTCGTACGCCGGCCGGGGGCACCGCCCGCGGATCAACCTCCGGACCCAGCTGCGCACCGGCCTCGGCACCGTGCTCTGCGCGATCCTGTGCACGGTCACCGCGAGCGGCCCGGCGCGCGGCGCCGACGGTGACGCGGGCGCCGCCGGCACCACCTTCGTCAGCATCCAGGCGCCGCCTCCAGGGGTCCGCTCGCTCGCGTACCACCAGCAGCCCGCACTCGACGCGTTCGCCGAGGTCCGCGAGATCCGCGCCGCGAGCCGGGCCGCCCTGCGGGAGCGGCTCACCGCGGCGGCGGCCACGGACCGGCCCGCCTGGCCCGAGGCGGCCACGGTGACCGGCCCCGCAGCGGGGTCGACCGCCACGGGGGCGACCACAAAGACGGCCGCAGGGAGCCGGCCTGCGGGGGCGGCCACGAGCCGCGGCCGGCCGCGGGCCCGGCCGGCGGGTAAGGCCACGCCACGCACGGTGCCCGGCCGGCAGCGCCCCTCGGCCGCCCGGGCCACCACGGCCCGCGGCACGGCACCGCACCAGGCCGCGCCCCGCCGCCCGGCGGCCCGCACCATGCCGCCGCGCCCCGCGCCGGGCACGGCATCAGGCACGGCGCTGTGGACCGGAGCGCCCGCGGTCGGCGGTGACGGGGTGGTCGGGTTCGCGCTTGCTCAGGTCGGCAAGGGGTACGGCTTCGGCTCCGCCGGCCCCGACCGGTTCGACTGCTCGGGGCTGGTGGCCGCCGCGTTCCGGCGGGCCGGGATCTCACTGCCGCACCAGACCGGGGCCCTGGCGAGGGTCGGCCGGCCGGTCGGCCGCGGCGAGCTGCGCCCCGGTGACCTGGTGTTCCCGTCGGCCGGCCACGTCGGCATCTACATCGGCGGGGGCCGGATGGTGCACGCCTCCACCGAGCGGGGCGGGGTGAAGATCTCGCCGGTCTACGCGTTCCGCTTCGCCCGGCGGGTCTAGGCGGCGGACGGGTCCACACCGGACGGTCCACACCGGACGGTGTGGACCGTCCGGCGTCAGTGCTCCAGGCGGAAGTCGGCGAAGTCGAACCCCGGCGCCACCACGCAGCTGACCAGCACCGGCTCGGCACCGGTCGGCGTCGCGGCCTGCCACACGCCGGCGGGGACCAGCACCTGGGGCCGCTGCCCCGCCGCGACGTCGCCGCCGAGCAGGGTGGTCGGCCCGTCGCCGGGGCGCTCGCCGGAGCCGCCGAGGCGCAGCGCGAGCGGGCCACCCGAGTGCCAGAACCACAGCTCGGCGGAGCGCACCACGTGCCACGCCGACTCCTCGCCCGGATGCAGCAGGAAGTAGATCGCGGTGGCCGCGTTGCGGGGGCCGTCGTAGCCGTCCGGGGAGAACGTCACCGGCGAGCGCCACGTCTCCCGGAACCAGCCGCCTTCCGGGTGCGGCGCCAGGTCGAGCAGCTCCGCCAGCCGTGGTCGCGTCGTCATCCCGCCACGGTAGCGACCGCCGCCGGGCAGCCAGCGTCCGGCCGAACGTCCGGTGCGCTCGGGGCGGCGGGCTTGCGATGCTGGGCTGGGTCAACCGTCGCCGTTGCGACGGCGGGCGCAGCGAGGTCGAGATCGAGGTCGAGGAACTGGTGGCACTGTGAAGCTGGAAGCGCTGTGAGGCTGGAGGCACCGGGCGGCGGCACCGTCGAGCTGCGCGTCGTGGACCGCACGCGCCCCCATCCGGATGCTCCCGCCGGACTGCTCGTCGTCGAGGGTGTCGTCGACGCCGGGGACGGGCGGGCGTGGACGTTCCGGGACGCGTGCCTCACCGCGGAGGAGGCGGCGACGCTCGGCGGCTGGCTGCTCAAGGCCGCCAAGGGCCGGCTGGAGCTGCCGGACCGGCTGTCGTTCGCGGCGCCGAGCCTGACGTTCACCTTGGAGGAGCACGACCACCTGCAGCCCCGGGTCACCGTCGGGTTCTCCCTGGCGGCGGCGCCGCCGTGGCTCGGCGAGGAGCGCCACCGCACCTACGACTACCCGGTAACCCTGGACCTCGACCCGGAGACCCTCGAGGCCGCCGCCGTCGACTGGGAGCGCGGACTGCGCTGACGGCACCCTCTCCGCCGCCGCGTCCGGCGGTCGTAGGATCGCCGGATGCGACGACGCGCCCTGGCAGCGGCACTGACGACGGTCGTTCTCGCGCTCGGCGGGTGCGGCGGGTCACCGGCGAAGCCACGGCCCGCTGCGGCCGCCGGCAGCGCTTCGCCGCAGTCCGCGGCGCCGTCGGTACCGGCGACGCCCGGCACCACGCCGCCGTCCAGTTCGGCGCCGGCCGCGCCCGCGCAGGTCAACGGCAACCCGAACGGGCGGGCGAGCGTCCCGGCGGAGGCGCGGGCCGTCGACACGTCCAAGCCGTCCCGGGTCGTCGGCACCGGCACACCGGGCAGCTGCACGTCGGAGGCCGTCGTGTCGGCGGTCGGCGCGGGCGGGATCATCACGTTCAACTGCGGGCCCGACCCGGTGACGATCGCCATGAAGGCCACCGCGAAGGTCAGGAACGTGCAGGGCGCCAAGATCGTGCTCGACGGCGGCGGCAAGGTGACGCTCAGCGGCGAGGGCAGGCGGCGCATCCTGTACATGAACACGTGCGACAAGAACCAGGGCTGGACCACGTCGCACTGCCAGGACCAGGACCACCCGTCGCTGACGGTGCAGAACCTGACGTTCGCCGACGGCAACTCGACCGGCGACACCACGGAGGGTGGCGGCGGCGGCGCGATCTTCGTGCGCGGCGGCCGGTTCAAGGTCGTCAACTCGCGGTTCGTGCGCAACCGCTGCGACCAGACCGGGCCCGACCTCGGCGGCGCCGCGATCCGGGTGCTGAGCCAGTACCACAACCAGCCGGTGTACGTCGTGGGCAGCACCTTCGGCGGTGCCTCCGGCCAGGGCGGGGTGTGCGCCAACGGCGGCGCGCTGAGCAGCATCGGGGTGTCGTGGGTGGTGCTCAACAGCGTGCTGTCGTACAACTCGGCGGTCGGCAAGGGCGCCAACCCGGCCCGCGGCGGCACCCCGGGGGGCGGCAGCGGCGGCGCGATCTACTGCGACGGCAACCTGTTCACCGTGCGGCTCGCCGGCACGCTCGTGGAGCAGAACAAGGCGAACGAGGGCGGCGGGGCGGTGTTCTTCGTCAGCAACGACCGCACCGGGACGATGTCGATCGAGAGCTCGACGCTGCGGAAGAACCCGAGCGCCGGGTTCGAGACGCCCGGCTTCCCCGGCATCTACTTCCTCGGCGCCCGGCCCCCGTCGGTGTCGTCGTCCTCGCTGACCCGCTGACCCGCTGAGCCGCTGAGCCGCTGACCTGCTGATCCGGTGGACGGCCCTCGCTACGACCGCAGGCAGGCGCAGAACGGGTGGCCCGCCGGGTCGAGCAGCACCAGGTACCGCTCGGGCGCGGGCTGGAAGTCCGGGCGGGTCGCGCCGAGCTTGAGCGCGCGTTCCTCGGCGTCGGCCAGGTCGTCGACGTAGAAGTCGAGGTGGAACTGCTTCGGCACCGGCCCCTCGGGCCAGGTCGGCGGCGTGTGACCGGGGATCTGCCCGAAGCCGATGGACGTGGTGCCGTCGCTGATCATCGCGTACTCGGCCTGGGTGTGGGTCACCTCCCAGCCGAGGACCTCGCTGTAGAAGGTGGCGAGCACGGGCGGCTCGGCGCAGTCGATGTTGACCATGATGAGCGTGGCGAATCCAGACATGCCCTCATCCTGCCGCCGGTTCCTGCCACCTCATGTCAGGATTCCCGGACGGGTTCCCGGCGGCCGTCAGGAGGCCGTCGGGGCCGACCAGTTGCGGCGCAGGGCGACCATCCGCAGGACGAAGACGAGCACCGCGGCCAGGCCGATGCTCACCGGGCGCTGGACGTGCAGCGCGTCCAGCGCCGCGACCGAGGCGCAGCCGAGCAGGCCGGCCACGGCGTAGATCTCGCGCCGCAGCACCGTGGGGATCTCCCCGGTGAGCAGGTCGCGGATCAGCCCGCCGCCGATCCCGGTGATCATGCCGATGATGCAGGCGCCGAGGGGCGGGATGCCGGCGTCGAGCGCCTTCAGCGTGCCGGTCACCGTGAACAGGCCGAGGCCCGCGGCGTCCAGCACGAGGACCGTCCAGTGCAGCCGGCTCACCGTCGGGTGCAGCCAGAACGCCGCCGCGGAGGTGACCGCCGCGACGGCCGCGTACCGCCAGTCGACGAACGCGAACGGCTGCACGTTGACGAACACGTCCCGCAGGATGCCGCCGCCGAGCGCCGCCATGAACCCGACGAACACGACCCCGAACAGGTCCAGCTTCTTCGCCACGCCGGCGGTCGCCCCGGAAGCCGCGAACACGGCGATGCCGGCGAGGTCGACGACGAGCAGCAGGTTGAGCTCGGACACGGTTGGGCTCCACCAGAACGGAGTGCGGCAGGACGAAACGGGCGCGGCGCCGCTCGGCACCGCGCCCGTTCTGTATACGGCACGCGCGATCAGATGTTGTTGATGATCGCCATGTTCGTCTCGTGCTGCATCGCCATCATGTCGGAGACGGCGGCGGCGTCGTAGTAGCCGCCCGTGCTGCCGGTGCTCGCGGTGTCGGCGGCCTGGGTCTCGGACTGCACGACGTCGCCGTCGAGGTTGCCGCCCGAGCCGTCGTAGTCGGCGGCCTCGGCGTCGTACTGCGCGACGTCACCGTCGAGGTTGCCGCCCGAGCCGTCGTAGTCGGCGGTGTCGGCGGTGTCGGCGGTCAGGTCGGTGTACTCGCCGGTGAGGGCGTTGTACGACACCTCGTAGACGCCGTCGCCGTTCTCGTCGAGGGCGGCGAAGTCCGCCTCGCCGTCGCCGTTGATGTCGCCGACGATGACGTTCGCGCCGTCGTCGGTCGTGTAGATGACGGCCTGGTCCTCGACGCCGTCGCCGTCGAGGTCGGTGCTGAAGGGGGTGAAGTCGTCGCTCATATCGGTGGCTCCCAGGTATGCGGTTCAAGTGGATCAGGAAACGAGGAGAACCGTACGAGCGGGCCGGGCCCGTTGACTCCCCGATTGCTGCCAACCGGACAGCGACGAAGATCACCAGGCGGGTTTGCGTCAGCGGGGGTACGGGGTATCCAACCGTCGATTCGAAGAAGACGAGTTCGTTCGATAGATGGAGGCAGTCCCGTGGGCAGAGGATCCGGTATCGGCGGGGTCATCCTCGTCATCTGGCTGATCATCGGCGTCATCGCGGCCGGTCAGCGCGGCTACTTCGACAGCGAGGACACCAACTGCGCGAAGACCGGCACGATCCTCGTGACGATCGTCGCCGGCCCGCTGAACTACCTCGGCGTCAACCCCAAGATCAACTGCGACCTGCCGGAGCCCTCGAAGTAGGACGCACGGCCGTTGCCCGGAGCCGGTGCCACCGTCATGGCGCCGGCTCCGGCCGTCTCCGGCGGCGGCAGCCGGGTCGGAGCGGGTTCACGGCGTACTCCCGGTTCGCTTCCAGCGTGCCGCGTCAGCTTCGGCGCATGGACGAACACAAGGCGCGACGGGTGGTCGACGCCCTGCGGGAGCGGGGCGTCCCCGCCCACCTGGAGCCGGCGAAGGCCGGGCTGTCGGCGTTCGGGGTGCGCATCGCGCTGCCCGGCGGGCGCGACGCCATCTGGGACACCGACGGCACCGCCGGCCTGGAGGCGCAGGTGATGCGCGACGGCGTCCTCGTTCGGATACGTGCCGATGATCGAGGGCTCGGACACCTTCACCGAGCCGCAGGTCGTCGACGCGATCGCCCGCACCGACTACGACCGGCCGATCGCCAGGCAGCGCGCGGTCGCGCCGCCGGCCGGCCCGGCGCTGCCCTACGAGAGCGGGTTCTTCCGGCGCTTCCGCTCGGGCTTCCGCACCGGCTGACCATCCCGCCCCGCCGCTTTGATCCTGCCTGGTTGATCGAAGTCGCGCCGTGGTCGTCCAGACGACCGGGACACGACTTGGATCACCACGGCGGCCCGGCCGCCGCGACGGCAACCACCGGCTGCCGCGCGCAGCGCGGGCAGTGCGAGCGGCAACGTCAGAATCCGGCGGCGGGGCGGCGCAGGCGGTACAGGACGTGCTCGACCAGCGGGTGGTCCGGCTCGACGTTGGGGTGGCGGAAGTCGTCGGCCGGGTCGCGGGTCATGCCGATGCGCCGCATCACCGCTTGGGAGGGCTCGTTGGTCCGCGTGGTCATGGACACGATCTCGTCCATCCCGGCGCCGGCCTCACCGGCGGGTCGGAACGCGAAGTCCCGCACCGCCGTCGCCGCCTCCGTGGCGTAGCCGTGGCCCCAGGCGTGCCGGGCCAACCGCCAGCCGATCTCCAGCGCGGGCGTGAAGTGCGCCGGGAACCGCTGCCAGACCAGCCCGACGAACCCGATGAACCCGGTGCCGCCCGGCGCGACGACGTCGACCGCCCACAGCCCGTAGCCGTGCTCGTCGAACGCCGCCTCGATCCGGTCGACCAGCATGTCGCTCTCGGCGCGGCTCAGCGGGCGCGGGAAGAAGCGCATGACCTCGGGGTCCGCGTTGAGCGCCGCGAACGGCGCCCGGTCCTCGTCCCGCCACCGTCGCAGTACCAGCCGGTCAGTTCGCAGCATCCTGCCATTCAACCGCAGCGATGGGCGCTCCGGGGCGCCCCCGTGCAGCGCGGACCGCTCAGGTGAGCCGGACGATCATCTTGCCGACGTTCTCGCCGCGGAGCATGCCGAGGAACCCGTCGACGGCGTGGTCGATGCCGTCCACGAACGTCTCCGCGACCTGCACCCGGCCCTCGCGCAGCCAGCCGGTCATCTCCTCGACGAACGCCTCCCGCCGGCCCCAGTGGTCGAGGACCAGGAAGCCCTGCATCGTGATCCGCTTGCTGATGAGCAGCGTCAGGTTGCGGATGCCGGTCGCGTCGGGATTGTTGTACTGCGAGATCGCGCCGCAGATGGCGACCCGCCCGTGCAGGTTCATCCGGAACAGCGCCGCCTCCAGCTGCTCGCCGCCGACGTTGTCGAAGAACACGTCGATGCCGTCGGGCGTGAGCTGCTTGAGCTGGGTGCGGATCGAGCCGTCCTTGTAGTTGAACGCCGCGTCGAAGCCGAGCTCGTCGACGAGATACCGGACCTTCTCCGCCGACCCCGCTGACCCGATGACCAGCCGCGCGCCGCGCAGCCGGGCGATCTGCCCGACGAGGGTGCCGACGGCCCCGGCGGCGCCGGAGACGAAGACCGTCTCGTCGGGCCGCATCTTCGCGACGTCGAGGAGGCCGGCGTACGCCGTGAGCCCCGGCATCCCGAGGACACCCAGGTACGCCGAAGCGGGCGCGACGGTGGTGTCCACGACCCGCGTGTGCCGGGCGTCGAGCAGCGCGTACTCGCGCCAGCCGAGGCCGTGCAGGACGCTGTCGCCGACGGCGACGTCCGGGCTCTGCGACGCGACGACGGTGCCGACCGCGCCGCCCTCCAACGGCGCGTCGAGCTGGAACGGCGCCACGTAGGACGGCACGTCGTTCATCCGGCCGCGCATCGCCGGGTCGACCGACATGACCTCGTTGCGCACGAGGACCTGACCGGGGCCGGGCGCCGGCAGCTCCTCGGTGACGAGCCGGAAGTCCTCCGGCGCCGGGAAGCCGGTCGGCCGGGCCGCGAGCTGCCAGACCTTGCCGCTGGTGGTCACGCGACCTCCAGCCGCACGTCGATGTTACCGCGGGTCGCGTTGGAGTAGGGGCACACCTGGTGCGCCGCGTCGACGAGCTGCCGGGCGGCGGCCGGGTCGACCCCGGGCAGGGTGACGGTCAGCGTGACGTCGAGGCCGAACCCGCCGCTGCCGTTGGGGCCGATGCCGACCCGGGCGTTGACCTGGCTGCCGTCGACGGACGCCTTGGCGCGGCGGGCGGCGATCCGCAGGGCGCTGTGGAAGCAGGCCGCGTAGCCGGCCGCGAACAGCTGCTCGGGGTTGGTCGCCCCGCCGGCGCCGCCCATCTCCTTCGGCACCGCGACGTCGACGTCGATGATGCCGTCGGAGCTGGTGACGTGGCCGTCGCGGCCGTCACCGGTGGCGGTGACGTCAGCGGTGTACAGGACTGCCATCAGGGATGTCTCCTTGCGGGTCGCTGGGTTCGGTCAGTTCGGTCAGGGCCGTGGTGAGGCGCACCAGGGTCTCCCGGAGCGCGTCGAGCTCACCGGCGCCGAGGCCGCCGTCGCAGACGAGCCGGGCGGGGACGGCGCGGGCGCGGTCGCGCAGGGCGCCGCCCGCCTCGGTGAGCCGGATGATGACGGACCGCTCGTCGTCGGTGCGCCGCGCCCGCGCCACGAGGCCGGCCGCCTCCAGGCGCTTGAGCAGCGGCGACAGCGTGCTGGAGTCGAGCCGCAGCGCGGCGCCGAGCTCCTTGACGGTCCGCGCGTCCCGCTCCCACAGCACGAGTAGGACCAGGTACTGCGGGTATGTGACGCCCAGCTCGTCGAGCAGTGGACGGTAGCGCGCGGTGACGGCCCGCGAGGCCGTGTACAGCGCGAAACACACCTGCTGGTCAAGTGCCAGGACGTCCCTCACCACCGAAACGTAGCACACTATTCAGTCGCGCACGATCTAAATGCACCGCGGAAGGTCCAGGCGGCATACTCCTGGCATGCGTCGCCCGGCCCAACGGCACACGGTGCGGTGGTTCGCGGTGGCCTCCGCGGCCGCCGCACCGGTCCTGCTCATCGGCGGCTGGGCCCTCGCCGCCGCGCTGCAGCCCGCGGGCTTCGACCCGCTGCGCGACACCATCAGCGCCCTCGCCGGGCACGGCGCCGCGCACCGCTGGGTGATGACCGTGGCCCTGCTCGGCGTCGGCGCCTGCCACTGCGTCACCACCCTCGGCCTGCGCCCGCTCGCGACCCCGGCCAGGCTCATGCTCGCCGCCGGCGGCGTCGCCACGGTCCTCGTCGCCGCGTTCCCGTTGCCGCGCACCGGCTCGTCCGGGGCGCATCAGCTGGCGGCGACGCTCGCGTTCGCCTGCCTCGCGGTGTGGCCCGCGCTCAGCCGGGTCCCGGGCGGCGCACCCCAGCCGGTCCCGCCGGCGCTGATGCGGGCCGGGGCGGTGGGGCTGGTCATCCTCGTCGCGCTCTTCTGCGCAGCGCTCGCCGCAGGTGTACTGGTAGGGCTCGCGGAACGGCTCGCCGCCGGCGCCCAGTCGCTCTGGCCTTTGACAACGGTCATCGCCCTCCGCCGGGGAGCCGCGGTCAGCGGCCCGAGGTGATCAGGTCGGCCGCCTTCTCCGCGACCATGTAGACCGGCGCCATCGTGTGCCCCCGGTTGATCGCCGGCAGCACGGAGGCGTCCACGACCCGCAGCCCGGCCAGCCCTCGCACCCGCAGCGACGGGTCGACCACCGCGTCGTCGCCGGTGCCCATCCGGCAGGTGCCGACCGGGTGGTACAGCGTCTCGCAGTTGCCGCGGATCGACTCGGCGAGCCCGTCGTCGTCGAGGACCCCGGCGTACGGCGCCATCGGCGCACCGACGAACGGCGCCAGCGCCGGGGACCGGGCCAGGCGTTCGGCGACCCGTACCCCCCAGATCAGCCGGCGCAGGTCGGCCTCGTCACCGAGGTAACCCGGCTCGATCACCGGTGGCGTGGCGGCCGTCGGCCCGGCGATGCCGACCGTGCCGCGGCTGCGCGGCTGCAGCAGCACCACGCCGATGGTCAGCCCGTGCCCGGGCGGCGGCACCATCCCGTGCTCGACGAACGGCACCGGCGCGAAGATCAGCTCGATCTCCGGCGGGGTGCCGCGGTCCGGGGCGATGAACGCGACCGCCTCGGCGACGTTCGACGACAGCATGCCGGTCCGGCCGAACAGGTAGCGCGCGACGCTGCCGAGCGACTCCGCGGCGAACATCGTGATCGGCTGCGGGCACGTCACGATGATGCCCGTGGACAGGTGGTCCTGCAGGTTCGCCCCGACGCCGGGCAGTTCGTGGACCGGCTCGACCCCGCCGGCCCGCACCGCGGCCGGGTCGCCGATGCCGGACAGCAGCAGGATCTGCGGCGTGTTCACCGCGCCGGCGCACAGCAGCACCTCCCCCGACTCCACGGCGAGCGTGTACGCCCCGTGCGCATCCATCAGGCTCTCGCGGGCTCCGGCCGCACGCTCTCGGGCTTGTCGAATCTGTGGAGGCGTGAGCGGAGCGATCCTCGTTCGGTCTGTCGTCGGCGCGGCGACAGGGTCCACGTCGGCCGTGGAAGTGCCATCGGCGACTGAGCCCCAGATGTTTGCGCCCGGTCCGATTGCCTCGATCACGCCGCACCTCCCGCGCTCCACCGGAGCGAGCCATCGTCACTGACCGTTGAGAAGGCCCGCTCCTCCCGGCGCATCCCCTGCAACACGATGCGGACCGCGGTGCGAGTGGAGTTCATCCGCTCGGCAACCTGTCGGGCGCTCAATGGCGTATCAGCGCTCGCGAGGATGCGCTCCACCTTGGCGGCGACCGCGACGTACGCATACGGCGTCATGCGGTTCATGGTTGTGTGCCCTCCTGTTAGGCGAGAACGATCTTCGTTGAGTTGGACCCAGCGCCAAGCAGGCCAGCCCTGATGCCGGGCTTCACGATGTTGGGCAGATTCGTGGCGCGCACGCCCAAAAGCTTTGCCAGTTCGCCACGCCGGAACGTGGCCACGCCGCCCGCTGCCCGCATCCTGGCGACATCGAGAAGCCGCGCGAGATGCTCACCGCCGCCCAGGGGGCGACCACCCCGGTTCCTCGCCCTCTGGAACGTCACCGGCTCGACGTAGGGCAGAATCTCCAGGCGCGAGCGTGCCCGCGATGCTCCGACGTACCAGTGCCTATTGCGTAGGTCCTGCGGAAGCCACAGCTCATCGGCCCAGTCGGCAACGAGTACCACGTGGTCCCATTCGAGCCCCTGTGATGACCACACGGTCCCAAACTTGCCGAAGCCGGCGGCCACAGCGACACCGGGCCGCGCCAGGGCCTGTGCGGCGATCTCGTACGACTTGAACTCGTTCCATCGACCCTTGTCCGGCTCGATCCCGTGTGGCACGAGCCACTCCGGGGGGTCGTCCCTGTACCAGCGAAAGCCCGTCATCAGCATCGGTAGCTCGATTTCGCGCCCGTCCACGGTGCCGACCACGGCGGTCAGGATGTCGTCGGAGCCTTCCCTCGGCTGCGGATTGCCGCAGACCTCCAGGACGTTTACCAGTTCGTTCCGTAGCAGCCCGAGCGTGTCGTCGCGGGCGAGGATGCGCACCGCGTCACCGGGAACGGGCCGCGCCTGCGGCAACCCAAGCCGAAGCCGTAGCCCTTCGTTCATGCGCACACGGGTTTCATGCTTGAACATCAGCACCGCGCCAGCCGCCTGCATCGACTCGACGTTGAGTCGATCAACGCCACGGAACGTGATGCCCTCGGCGGTGTCCTGGCCCGTCTCCAGCGCCTCCAGCGCCGTATAGACGACGTCGTGGATGCGACTCCCTACGGGAAAGCGGTGCTGCGCGGTGAGCCGGTGCACGGCGGCGGGCAGGTTGAACATGCCCGACAGCCCTTCCCCGACAGGCGGAAGCTGGTACGGGTCGCCGGTGTAGATCTGCCTCGCGAACGAGGCTTGGGCAGCGGCGGCATGCGCGTCAACCAGGTCTTTGCCGTACATGCCGATCTCGTCGTGGATGACCGTGTGGTGCCCGGCATACGAGACGCCCTTCGGCGGGAACCAGAGTCGTCCATCGCTGGTCGTGGCGGGGAACGTCAGAAAGCTGTGCGCTGTCTGGGCTTGCCACCCCATCGACCGCCAGTTCGCCGCCTGGCGCTGCGTCGGCGCCAGCACGAGGACACCCTCCGGCCCGCCGACGTACTCGCGGGCTGAGTGCGACTTCCCGGTGCCGGGTGGACCCTGGAAACTCGTTGCGACGGGCGTCCTACTGAGATCCGTCGGTGTCCTGGCGAGCTTCCCGGACAGGCGTACCAGCGCCATCTCAGCCTGCCAGGCGTGAGGCGCAGACCGGGCCGATCCCGGCAGTGATCGACTTCTCGTCGTCCAGTCGGCGACCGCAGACGACGCAACAGCCGTACTTCTGGCCGAGGCGAGCGGCCTCCCTGGCGGTCAGGACGGCGAGCCCGGCAATGCGACTGATCAGGCCCTGGGCGTACACCCAACGGCCGGTGCGCTTGTAGAGGTCGACCTCCAGGACCTGGGCGTACTTGCGGGAGCCTTCGCGATTCCACTTGACCCACACAATCTCGTCGGCGCCGTACAGGTAGTAGCCGACCTGAATGGTGTTGAAGTCGATGCCGGAGCGGTTCGGCTGCCGATTGGCGGGCCGGTCCAGGTCTCGCTGAAGTCGTGTAAGCGCCATTCTCTCGCCCTCTATCGCTAGCCTCGGCATGGCCGAGTGCGTTTTCCCGACGCCCAATCGGATAGCGGGTGCATGTTGAGATTCGGCTACCAGCCGATAGACACTGGCGAAGCGGAGGTACGCCACCTCGTCGCGATTACCGCAGCCATGGCGAACGCGGCCCCCCTCGACGGTCTTGAACCCGTCAGCGTCGACCGTACAGCGCAACCCGGACACGAGTTCCGGCGAAGCCTTGGGAAGTTAATCGAAAGGCCGGGGAGAGGCTCCAGGAGCCGAAGTTAATCGGAAACCCCGGTATAGAGACTCCGCCCTCCAGGAGACGGAGTTCTTAATCAAGAACCCCGGGTATAGGCATGGAGGGGGTAAGGGGGTGGTGCTCGCTTCGCTCCCACCACCTCTAGGTACCTGCGACGGAGGGGTAATGGGTTGTATCGTTCGAATTACTGGTTGCCCAGCCACACGACCCTTGCCCCTTACGGGGCATAACTGGTTACTAATTGCTGGTTACACGGTTATTGCCCCTTACGGGGCAAACTGGTTACTTGGTTACACGATCGCTGGGCTATTTTGGCGCACCGATACAGCTTCCGTCGCGGAACGCGTCTCGTGTCGGTGAGCGGCCTCACAGGTGTGAGAGCAGTGTCATTGCGACAGCACGAAGCAGCCCCGGCCGCTCGGAACACCTGCGACCGGGACTGCTCTTGCCAACGGTGTAACCATGGACTGTGCGGTCCCTTGGTGTCGACAGCATCAAGGGACCGTGCCCGGCGCTTACGCGTCGACCACCAACCGACAGAAGGCCGGCGGGCTTGTGAACCCGAAGCACGCTGCGGCGAAGTTCGTATCTGGCGACTTGGGCACCGCCAGAATCCCAACTCCGTCGAAGACGTAGATCTCGCCCGGGATCTCCCGGCCCTCGACCGCCAGGGTCGCCGGCTCGCCCGCACTGTCGATCAGCGACATGACGCGCTGCGTTGCGGACTGAACGGTCTCCCCGGCGTGTGTTTCGAGGGGCTGGATGAAGGCCAGTGCTGCCATTCGCGTCAGGTAGCTCGAATCCTGCGCCATTGCGGCCGGATCGAAGGACCACACAACGAAACCGGGTGACATTTCATCCCCCCGTTCAAGTGGTGGCCTCCCACGGACAACAGACACGCCGTCAATTGCGTCGGCCGAGTCGATCGTGCTTCCGAGTTGACTGTCGCGCGGCAAATCCGTCACCACGTCCCACACGGGAAAGTCGATCTCAGCCGAATGCGGGCCGAAGGTAAATCTCATTGCCCCACCTTACGTGCCCGCCTTGTAGGTGTTACGTGACGAGATCCTTGCGGTGCGAGCCGTAGCCCTGCGGCCCACTGGAGTAGGTGTAGAGCTGCCAGGTGCCGTGGATGCAGGTGCAGCCCGTCCAGTGCGTCGGGTACGTGCATGACGTGCTGTTGAGGCACGTGTTGTGGTCTTCACCGGCGAGGGTGTTGTTCGGGTAGTACAGGTAGGCATCGATCGTGATCGTGCCTCGGCTCCACCCGACCGTGACGCCGGTCCACTGGACGGTGGTGCCGTTGGTGCTCAGGAAGCCCTGGGTACTGATGCCGGGCGGGTCTCCGAGCAGACCCTGCTTCCGCTTCTCGTTGTCCGCGTCGATGCGGAGCTTCAGATCCTTGCCGCTGAGTTCCCGGATCGGCTTCGTCATGTACGCGGGTTCAGCCTTCGCGTCCACGCTGCCGCCGACCGGGCTAGCGGTGGCCGGCACGCCGACGAGGGTGGCACCGAGCATCAGCCCGGCGAGCACCGCGCATAGCCTTCGTTTCAACATCCGTTCCTCCCGTACCTCATCCGAGCGATTCCGTCGGAGTTGGGAAGAACATTAGCCAGACATTCACATATGTCAATAGACCGTAGTTGCGCGATTTGAATCGAATTTCGGGCACACGGAATTGGGGAACGGCGTTGATTTCACGCGCGCCCAGAAAAGGCCCGGCCGCCCCTGGAAGTGCAGTTGGCCGGGCCTTTCCCCCGTTGCAGGCGTCGCTCGCGACAAGCTGTACCTGCGCGGGTTGTCGGACGGCGTCAGAGTCCATGTCTTGACGCCGCCCTGCTTTGGATGGTGCGGACGGCGAGCGCCCAGCAGGAACTAGGTGAAGTCCGTCACCGCGTGCCCCTTGCCAGCGCTCGGGTTGCGGCGTCTCGGAGGACGAAAACCGAGCGCTCGATGCCGCGATTACCATTCCAGAGAATCTGCGTTCCGGTGATCTCCAACCAACCTGGCATCGCCGTGCTCATGCTGGCCGCAGTGACGCGGAGTTGGAGGGCGCCGAGCCGTAGAGGTACTCCGCCTCCGGCAAGTTCAGGATGTCGCCAGCCTTGACCGGCAGGCTCTGGTCACTCACGCCGCAGCCACCCTCAGTTTCCAGGCACGGGGTGCCGGCCCGCCACGCGCTGCGGTGGACACTCTGCCGCCGCCGAACCAGTCGACCGGCGACCAGGCAACCCGACACTGGTCGGCCGGCGAAGCCGGCGTGCGCCTCGGCAGTCGAGCCGCGTCATGAAAGGACTTGCCCGCCCGGCCTCGCGCGTCACAGGGCCAGGCGTTTCCGCACTCCATGCACCGGCCGAAACACTCGGGACTGGTGCGGTGATCGTCGATGACTGCCTGCGCAGCATCCAGGACGGCACTGGAGCCAACCCGTGCATGCGACATGAATGCCTCCACTCTGCGCGCTTAAGTGGGGGCTCCGGCTGCAACCGGACGCCCCCATTCCCAGATCGCTGAACCCTCGAAAGGCCGTACCGGGAGTCGATGCGGGGCGTGAGCCCCACGTGACGTTGACGTTATGAGCCGAGGCGAGCGCAGGGGAACGATGTTTCTCGAAGTTGCTCGGCGGTTCAGGCGTCAAGCGCCGTGATCGCGTCGGTGATGATCCGGCGGGCGGCCGATCCAACGACGGCCATTGAGGACAGCTCCACGAACCATCGGGCATAAACGGCGACTTCGCGTGGCTGCGTAACAGTGAGCTGCGCCGAGGGCGTCTCCACAATGACCCGCTCGTCGTCGTAGATCCAGAACCCCGGACTGGCCCACATGGTCCGGTCCGCATCGCGGGGGATGACGCCGACGCTCACGTTTGGCAGCACCGCGACGGTGATGAGGTGGGCGAGCTGGGCCGCCATCATGTCCGTGTCACCGATGCGAGCGTGAAGCGCGTTCTCTTCGAGCACCACGGCGAACGTATGGTCCCCGGCGTGCACAACGCGCTGCCGGTCCATTCGTGCCCGGACGGCGTTCTCCAGGTCGTCGGGTATGCCGTTGAACTCGATGATGCGACGCATGCGTGCCCTGGCGTACTCGGCTGTCTGGAATAGCCCGGGGATCACTCCCGCCTCGTAAATGCGGAACTGCCGCGTGCGCTCCCACAGTGGCACGAAGGAGTCTTGGAAGCGGCGAAGGCCCGTGCGTTGGAGACGTCGAAGCTCAACCCACATGCCTTCGACGGCGTGACGCGTGGCGACCAGGTCGGCGGCTTGGTCCGTGGCGCCGACATGCTGACACCACGTTCGGATGTCGTCGATGCTGGGCGCTTGGCGAGCATGCTCGATCTTGCTGACCTTCGACCGCGGCCAACCCGCGCGCCTGGCGAGATCGATGGCCGAGACTCTGGCATCAGCTCGGATCTCGCGCAGGCGCGCGGCGAGGGCGGCGCGTGCTTCGCCGATCGCGGGGGTTGGTTCGTTGGGCAAGGTGCGGGCTCAGGCGGGACGGTAGTTGCTGTGGTCGACCGCGCGAGCCCATGCCGTTTCGAATGAGTCGAGGCAGAAGGCGATCACGCCTGGATCGTCGTTCGGCTGCACGCCGAGCCACTCACCGTCGCCGCCAGAGAGGTTGAACAACAGCGCATCATCGATGAGCCAAAAGTCGTTGCCGGGGAGCCTGAGATCGGATGCTTGATCGCGCGACAGCCAGCGCACGGCCTCACCCGCAGCAAGGTTGGCGAGCGGCGTGACCTCGTACTCGTAGCGGACGTACTCCGTGATCGGCTCTGAGACGATGCGCAATCGGCGGATGTCCGCGCCGTTCTCCACGAGGGGCGCCAGCAGTGCCCGCCATTCGGCGTCGGCCTCGGCCCGCCCTTCGGTGCTGCCGGCCTTCCAGGCGTCAAACCGAGCCGTGCGGGCGTACGTGTCGCGCATTTCCAGGTGCAGAGCGCGACGCTTGCCCGCCAACAGCAGGTCAGCCAGCTTCGGCAGCGCCATGACCACCGCTCACCTCCGGGAATACAGGCATCAGCCGCTTGGGGATGCGGATCAGGGTCTCATGCGCGGGGATGTCGCCGATCTGGGCAAGGGTTGTAGGGTCGTCGATCCTCCACCCTTGAACGACGTAGGTGTCTCCGTCCTCCCAGACGGTCGGCGATTGCCCCCCATCGGAAGCGGGGTCTTTTCCGAGGTAACGCAGTGCCATGGTGGCCTCCCTTGACAACCGGTGTCGACCTTGTAGCCCGAGTGTGCGTGGAGGCGGAGCCCGGAGCAAGACTTGTTTCTCAAAGTTTCTCGATACCGCGCATAACCGTTCCTGCGGCACGTCGCCGGGAGCGGAATTCGTTCAAGGGATCGCCGTTTAGGCACAAAGACAGTTATTACAGCGCGTAACCGCCGATTTCGGCCGCTTGAGAGCCCTCACGGGGAGAGATCATTTGCCGGTGTCCCGAGATGCCTACGGAGGGGGCGTTTGGCGCTCTACGCGCCTGCTGGAGCTGCGGTTGCGCGCCTCAGATCGGCCCTGAAACCTGCGCTGAATGCGAGGCGCCATCAGTGGTTGGCCTGATGACGCATTGATGGGGGTCACACCCCCCTCCTCTGTGGACAGTCGCTAGAACCGTTGCCACATAAGGGTTTCAGCCGATCCACATTGGACGAGGTTGGTACACCGTCCACAGTGGAATCGTTGCTGTATAAGGGTTGTAGCGCTGGTCCACAGTGGAGTGTCCACATTGGATCGCGCATCGGTGCTGTTCACTGCGTCGTGCGACGGTACCCGCGCTTCGCATGGCCTACCCGGACCGACTAGGCATGAGCCGACGTACAGGCCGGAGAGCTGGAGCGGAGTACCCGCAAGCATACAGCCCTCTAGCCCGCTGTGCTGCACGCTGGCGACCTAAAGTACCGGACCGGTACCCATTGTACCGGACCGGTACCCACCCCCTAGGGGATGCGGCACGGAGGCTCTACACAGCATTCTAGACGCGCCTTACTGTAGGGAGCTGTGCAAGTCAAGGGCTTGCCGACAATCTCACATTTTCAGTAACTCTGCTTGACACGACAGGTCGACGTAGTAGCGCAGCACGATCGCGGCCCGCTCCCGCCGGGTCAGCGACTGCAGCGCGGCGACGAGCGCGGCCCTGTCCTCGACCGCGCCGTGCCCGCCGTCGTGCCCCGTGCCCTCGGCGGGCAGGTCGGCGCGGGGCTGCTCCCGCCACGGGCGCCGGCGCAGCCAGTCGGTGTGCAGGTTGACCATGACCCGCCGGGCGTAGCTCAGCGCGTCGTCGTGCCGGACCCGGTGCCACGCGCCGTACGTGCGGATCAGCGTGGTCTGCGCGAGGTCCTGCGGCTGCTCGGCGTGGCCGGTCAGCAGCCAGCCGAGCCGCAGCAACGGTTGGGTCGCCGCCGCGGCGAACTCGTCGAAGTCGCGCATACCCCCTACTACGAGGCCGGTGCGCCGAAGGTTGAGAGCTTCGCCGGATTCGCGACCCGGAGCCGCTCGAACGCGGTCCGCAGCACGTACCCGGCGCGCTGCGGCGTCAGGCGCTCCATCAGGCGCAGGACCGCGATCGGGGGCCGCGCCACCACCCTGGTCAGGTAGCGGCGCGGCTCGGCGATCTCCGGCCGGTCGGCCCGGGTCCGCCGCGGGTACGCCAGGCCGCGCAGCATCCGCCGGTGCTCGAGGAACGCCCCGGTCATCCGGTCGGCGGCTGGGTCCTGGTCGGCACGGCGAGGCGGTTCCACACGTTGATCGTCGCAATGACCATGAGCAGGTCGGCGACGCCCTTGGTGCCGTAGTGCTCGACGGCGGTGTCCCACACGTCGTCCGGCACGCCGTGCTCACCCAGCCGGGTGACGTGGTCGGTGAGGTCGAGCGCGGCGCGCTCCTTGTCGTCGAAGAACGGCCCTTCCCGCCACGCCGAGACGGCGAACAGCTTGCGGCTGTCCTCGCCGTCGGCGAGCGCCTCCCGGCTGTGCATGTCGACGCAGAACGAGCACCCGTTCAGGATCGACGCCCGCAGCTTGAGCAGGTGCAGCAGGGCCGGGTCGACGTGCGCCCGGATGTACTTCTCCAGGCCGAGGACCACCTGGTACGCCTCTGGGTTGATTTCGCTGAGCGACAGTCGTTGGTTCATGGGAAGAGGACGGGACAGCCCACCTGGAACGTGACACTTCCGGGCCACCGGTGCTGTGGCGTAGGACACCCTTTGCACAGGACTAAGGTTCGACGGTGTGGACACCACCCGCACCCCGTCCGGCTGGCGGCACCTGCCGCCGCCCGCCAGGGCGATCGCGACCGCCGCCTCGGCCGCCGTGGAGGCGGCCCAGGGCCGCGACAAGGAGGCCTACGACGCCGCCGTCGAGCAGCTCGCCGCGCTCGACGCCGAGCAGGTCGGCCTGGTCCTCGGCGCCGTCGTGCGCACCCTGCTGGAGGACCGGCACCCCGACGGCCTCGACGGCGACGACGTGCGCGCCGCGCTCGAGCACGCGGTCCGCTCCGCCGCGCAGTGGCAGGACGTCGACCCGCAGGTCATGGTCGTGCTGCTGGTCGGCGCCCTCGGCGTCCAGGACGACGGCGACGACGAGGGCCGCCCGTCCCCGCAGGCCCTGGCGAGGCACACCCCGCTGCTGCTGGTCGACCTGCTGCAGGCGCGGCCGTTCGCGCGGTACCTGCAGGCCGCGTTCACCGAGATCGAGCGGGCCCAGACCCAGGACGGGTGACACCCGCCGGGCGGGTCAGCGGAACAGTTGCAGGTGCAGCTGGAACGCGACCTCGCTGTGCCGGATCGCCGGCGGGCGCAGGGCGAGCAGCTGGCGCTCCAGGACGACCTGCAGCTCGCGGGGCGGTGCCTCGGGGCGGGCCATGATGCGCACCGCGACCGGCCGGGACGGGCCGAGGCGGAACTCGACCATGAGCTCCTCGGTGCCGTGCCGCACGCCGGTGAAGGCCCGGTCGACGATGCCCCTGGCCCGGTCGATGAAGTCGCCGAGTTCGGCCGCGGTCGTGGCCCGGCGCACCTGCTCCTCCGGCGTGAGCAGCACGATCCGGCCCCGGTCCACGTGCCGCAGCTCACGGCCCACGGCGTCGGGTCCGGAGCGGCCGGTGTCCTCGGCCGGTGGCGGGCGGTAGATGGTGAGCTCGCCGGTGCGGTACCGATCGGCGGCGGCCTGCGCGGCCACGGCCGGGACAGCCGGGACAGCCGTCAGGCCGGACCCGGACCGGCCGTCGACCCCCAGGTCCACCCCCACCGGGAGTGCGGGCAGCGGCGCGGCCTGCGTGCCCGGCCCCGGCCGGACCGCCTGCACCGGCCGCGACGCGGGGCCCCGCCGCGGCTCCAGCCGCAGCGCGATGGTCCTGACCGCGCCGGCCGGCAGGCCGATCTCGATCGGGCGGCCGGCCTCGACGGCCTGGCGGAGGCGGGCGTACATGGCGCCGGTCAGCAGCACCGCGAAGCCGTCCTCGATCTGCCGGGCGGTCGGCTCCAGGGTGCCCCGGACCAGGAGCAGGAAGTTGCAGCCGATCCGGGTGGACCGCTCGCCGCCGGGCGCGACGATCGCGGCGGGTCCCTGCTGGCCGGGCGCCCACACGTACGTCTGCGGGACGTCGGCGAGGCCGGGCAGGAACGCGCACACGTCGGCGGCCTCGCGCAGCGCCTCCTCGAACGCCTCCAGCTCCTCGTCGGCGCCGCCGATGTAGGAGGTCGCGTCGCCCGCGGTGATCGTCAGCTCGAGCCGGTCGCCGATGTGCACGACCCGCAGGAACGGCAGGTTGTACGCGGGCGCCTTGGACAGCATCGTCGCGGCGCGGAACTCGGTGTCGTCGACGACCGGGGCGCGGCCGGGGCGGAACCAATACGGATGGGGGTAGTACCGCTCCTGCGCGCCGAGCAGCGACAGCACCCGCGCGTGCCCGAACCGCTGCACCACCGCGGTCTCGCCGGCCAGCAGCGGCAGCGCGACCAGCGGCGGCCGCTCGAACCTGACCGTCGACGGGATGTCCTCCGGGGCCGCGGCGTACACGAACCCGGTCACCCGCCCGTCGATGTCGATGCCGGGCTGGTTGAAGACGCTGACGTCGCCGGCCTCCACCAGCCGGCCCTCGGCGGCGAGCCGGTGGACGGTGCGGGCCATGGTCAGCGGGTACCCGGGCGCCGGGGTGCCGGTGCGGATCACGGCGAAGACCATCTCCCGCTGGCCGTGCCGCTCCAGGCCCTCGGTGGTGTACAGCAGTGCGGGCAGCATGCCGGAAGCCGTGCGGATGCCACCCTCGTCGATGGCGACCGACAGCTGCCGGGGGATGAGGACCTCCCGGCCGACGGGTAACGCGGAGCCCACGGGGCCGATCATCGCATCCGCGCGCAACAGTTGACCTTGGGCGAACGCGGCCGCCGGTACCGGCGGCGCCCGCCGCACCGCACGGTGAGGGTGGCGCTGTGCCGCGTGGGCGGCGACGATGGTGTGATGCGGATGACGTCGGAGCCGCCCGCCGAGTACGTCGCATTCGTCTCCCGGCACCTGGAGCCGCTGCGGCGCGACGCCGTGCGCGTCGTCGGTGCCGAGGAGGACGCGGATCACCTGTACGCCGACGTCCTCACCGACGTCGCGACCCGGTGGGGCTGGCTGGAGCTGCAACGCACCCGGCTCGGCCACGAGGACGCCGCCGACGACTTCCTCAGCCGCGTGTTCGCCCGCCGGTCCGAGCGGTTCTTCATGGCCGAGGACGGGCCCGGCGCCGACGACCACGAGATCCAGGTGACGCCGTGGCACCCGGACGAGCCGCCGCCGGCGCGCCGGGTGTACGTCAGCACCGCGGTCCGGCTCGCGCCGATGCTCGTGCCCAAGCGCAGGAACAGCCTGTTCGTCGCCGGGCCGGCCTGCGAGGCGGCGATCGCGTGGTGGCACGCGTACGAGACGATCCGCCGGCGCCGGCTGGCCTACGTCGGGTTCGTGGCGCTCGCCCTGCTGATGGCCCTGGCGAACGTCACCGCGCCCCCGCCCGGAGGCTGACCGCGCGGGACGGGACGTCACCGCGCCCCCGCCGGGAGGCCGACCGCGCGGGACGTGACGCATCCCACCTTCCCTCCGGGCCGGCGGCGCCCTCGCCGGGCGGGCCGCCGTTGCGCCTGCTCCCGCTGTTCCCGCCGGGACCGGTGACGGTCCGGCCGGACCTGCCGGAGGGGGTTGACACCGGCGCCCGCCTCAGTCCGGTTGACGGATCCTGCTAGTGTCCGCCGAAGGCCGGTTGGGGGTGACATGAGCATGACGACACGCGTCGCGGGACGCTCGGCGCGGCACGACGCCGCGCATCGCCGGATCGCGGCGGCTGCGCTGGCCGTTGCCGTCGGCGCCGGCCTGGCGGGCGCGCTCGTCGCCGCCCGGCCCGCGCACGCCGTGACCACCGAGGCCGACATCGAGGCGAAGGTGAGGGACGGTTCGATCCAGGGCAAGGCCGGCGAGAAGGCCTCCGTCGGCTACCAGGTGGAGAACCACGGCAAGATCGACGTCGCGGTCGCCATCACGATCAGAGTGCCGGGCAACGCGCAGATCGAGTCCGCCGGCTCGTGCACCGTGGCGGACAGCCGCACCGCGGCCACCTGCCAGGCGACCCTGAAGGCCGGCGCGAGCGCCAACGGCTCGATCCGGCTCCTGCTGCGCAGCGGCGGGGAGGGCGAGGGCACCATCAGCGCCCGGTTCGCCGCCAACCAGAAGGTCACCGACCCCCGGCCCGGCAACAATGACGACAAGTTCAAGCTGCGGGTCACCGGCGCCAGCGCCAGCGCGTCGAAGTCCACCCGCGCGTCGCGCAGCGCCTCCGCCGAGCCGACCGGCACGTCCGACGAGGTCATCGCCCCGCCGGAGGCCGGCAACGGCGCGATCCCGCGCGCCGACCCGACGACGAAGCCCGTCAGCGACAGCGGCGGCCTCGGGTTCGGGTTCTGGATCGGCGTGATCGCCATCGTCGCCGCGCTCGGCCTCGTCGGCAGCCTGTTCTACTTCCGCCGCAAGGACCGGCTCGAGCCGGACACGGGCGTGTTCCACCTGCCCGGCGCCGGTCAGGACCGCCCGACGTCGGTGATCACCCCCGGCGTGTACGGGTCACCGGCGCCCCCCTCGTACCAGGGCGGACCCGGCTACGGCGGCCAGGGCGCGCCCGGCGGCTCGAACGTGTACGGCGCACCGCCCGCCCCGCCGCCGCCGCCCGGCATCCCCCCGGCGCCCGGCTCGAACGACCAGACCATCCTGATGCGCCGCCCCGACGACCTGTAACCCGGCCGGACGGGTGTGACCGCCCCGGCGGTCGGACGGCCCGGGCACGTGGCCGACGGCGCGGGTCAGTCCGGCAGCGCGTCCATCGCCCGGTAGATGCGCACGTCGGAGATCGGGTACGCGGTGCCGAGCGCCTGGGCGAACAGCCCCACCCGCAGCTCCTCGATCATCCAGCGGATCTCGCGCAGCTGCGGGCTCATCGGCATGCTCGCCACCAGCTGGTCGTACTCGCGCTGCACCTCCTGCACGGTCAGCATCCGGTCGCGGTCGCGGGCGGTGTCCGTCGGCACCTTCTCCAGGCGCCGCTCGATGCCGCGCAGGTACCGCTCGATGTCCGGGAGGCGCTGCCAGCCGGTGGCGGTCACGAAGCCGCGGTGCACCAGCCGCCCCAGCTGCCCGCGCATGTCGGTCAGGGCGGGCAGCAGCAGCGGGTTCTTCGTGCGGGCGAGGCGCTGCTCGACGTCGTGGGCGGCGGCGAGGATCCGCTGCACGTTGCCGACCACGTCGAGGGTCAGGTCGACCAGGTCGGCGCGGACCTTGTCGCGCAGCTTCGCGAACGCCTCGCCGTCCCACACCGGGCCGCCGGCGTCGGCCATGAGCTGGTCGACGGCGCACGCGGCACAGTCGTCGAGCAGGTCGACGGCGTTGCGGTGCGGGTTGCGGCTCAGCGCGAGCTTCGCCTCGTTGGACAGCCGGCCCTGCACGAACTTCGCCGCCGGCGGCAGCGTGAGCAGCAGCAGGCGGCGGGTGCCGACCCACATCTCGTGCGCCTGCCGGGCGGGCAGGTCGAACGCCTTCACCGCGACCGACGTGCCCTCGTCGACGATCGCCGGGTACACGGTGATCGTGTGCCCGGCGACGGTCCGCGACAGGCTGCGCGGCAGGGTGCCGAAGTCCCAGGTGGTGCTGCCGGACGTGGTGACCTCGGTCGCAGCCTCGGCGACGGTCTCCTGGACCTTCGGCGCCAGCCGGGCGCGCAGCTCGGGGAGGCTCTTGCTCTCGGCGAGGACCGCGCCGGCGTCGTCGACGATCCGGAACGACATCTTCAGGTGCTCCGGCACCCGGGTCAGGTCCCACGCGTCGCGGGGCACCGTCACGCCGGTCAGCCGGCGCAGCTCGCGCTCCAGCGCGTCCAGCAGGTGCCCGTCGCGGACCGGCAGGCCGGCGAGCGCGTCGCGGGCCGTGTCGGGCGCCGGGACGAAGTTGCGCCGCAGCGCCTTCGGCAGCGACTTGATGAGGGCGGTGACGAGCTCCTCGCGCAGGCCCGGCACCTGCCAGCTGAAGTCGGCGTCGCGGACCCGGCCGAGCAGCGGCAGTCCGATGTGGACGGTCACCCCGTCGGCGTCGGTGCCGGGCTCGAACTGGTACGTCAGCGCGAACCGCTGCCCGTCCTGCTCCCAGGCGTCCGGGTACTGGTCCTTGGCGACGCCGCCCGCGCGGTCGTTGACCAGCATCGCCGGGTCGAAGGTCAGCAGCTCGGGCTGGTCCCGGCGGGTCTGCTTCCACCAGCTGTCGAAGTGCCGGCCGGAGACGACGTCCTCGCCGATGCGCTTGTCGTAGAACTCGAACAGGGTCTCGTCGTCGACGAGGATGTCGCGGCGGCGGGCCCGGTGCTCGAGCTCCTCGACCTCCTCCAGGAGCCGCCGGTTCTCGGCGAAGAACGCGTGGTGGGTGTCCCAGTCGCCCTCGACCAGCGCATGGCGGATGAACAGCTCGCGGGACAGCGCCGGGTCGATCCGGCCGTAGTTGACCTTCCGGGAGCTGACGATCGGCACGCCGTACAGCGTGACCTTCTCCATCGCCATCACGGCCGCCGGTTTCTTCTCCCAGTGCGGCTCGCTGTAGGTGCGCTTGACGAGGTGCTGCGCGAGCGGCTCGATCCACTCCGGCTCGATGCGGGCCGCGACCCGCGCCCACAGCCTGGTCGTCTCGACCAGCTCCGCCGCCATCACCCAGCGGGGCGTCTTGCGGAACAGTGCCGAGCCGGGGAAGACCGCGAACCTGGCGCCCCGGGCACCGAGGTACTCGTGCTTCTCCGCGTCCTTCAGCCCGACGTGCGACAGCAGCCCGGCCAGCAGCGACACGTGGATGTTGTACGGCGCCGCGGGCTCCTCGTTGGGCACCACGTCCATGCCGCGCAGGACTGAGCGCAGCTGGCTGTAGATGTCCTGCCACTCGCGGACCCGCAGGTAGTTGAGGAACTCGGCCCGGCACAGCTTGCGGAACTGGTTGCTGGACAGCTCCTTCTGCTTCTCCTGCAGGTAGTTCCAGAGGTTGACGTACCCGAGGAAGTCGGAGTCCTTGTCGGCGAACCGGGCGTGCTGCTGCTGCGCCTGCGCCTGCTTGTCGACGGGCCGCTCGCGCGGGTCCTGGATCGACAGCGCGGCGGTGATGACCATGACCTCGCGGACGCAGCCGTTGCGCTCGGCCTCCAGCACCATCCGGGCCAGGCGTGGGTCGACCGGCAGCTGCGACAGCCGCCGGCCGAGGGCGGTGAGCCGCTGCCCGCTCTCCAGCGCGCCGAGCTCCTCCAGCAGCTGCACGCCCGCGGTGACGTTGCGGCGGTCCGGCGGGTCGATGAACGGGAACGCGGCCAGGTCGCCGAGGCCGAGCGAGATCATCTGCAGGATGACGGAGGCGAGGTTGGTCCGCAGGATCTCCGGGTCGGTGAACTCCGGGCGGCTGTCGAAGTCCTCCTCGCTGTACAGCCGGATGCACACACCGTCGGAGGTGCGGCCGCAGCGGCCCTTGCGCTGGTTGGCCGAGGCCTGGGACACCGGCTCGATCGGCAGGCGCTGCACCTTCAGGCGGTGGCTGTACCGCGAGATGCGGGCGGTGCCGGGGTCGATCACGTACTTGATGCCGGGGACCGTCAGCGACGTCTCGGCGACGTTGGTGGCCAGCACGACCCGGCGGCCGGGGTGCGGCTGGAAGACCCGGTGCTGCTCGGCGAACGACAGCCGGGCGAACAGCGGCAGGATCTCGGTGTTGCGCAGGTCGAGCTTGGCGAGGGCGTCGGCGGTGTCACGGATCTCCCGCTCGCCGCTGAGGAACACCAGGATGTCGCCGGGCCCCTCGGCCTGCAGCTCCTCGACGGCGTCGCAGATCGCGTCGGTCTGGTCCCGCTCCTCCTCACCCTCGTCGGGCGCCTCGATCGGGCGGTACCGGACCTCGACCGGGTAGGTGCGGCCGGACACCTCGATGATCGGGGCGTCGCCGAAGTGCCGGGAGAACCGCTCCGGGTCGATGGTCGCCGAGGTGATGATGATTTTGAGGTCGGGCCGCCTGGGCAGCAGCTGCTTGAGGTACCCGAGCAGGAAGTCGATGTTGAGGCTGCGCTCGTGCGCCTCGTCGATGATCAGC
The DNA here is from genome assembly GCF_040654515.1 of Dactylosporangium sp. NPDC050688. Lineage (NCBI taxonomy): Bacteria > Bacillati > Actinomycetota > Actinomycetes > Micromonosporales > Micromonosporaceae > Dactylosporangium > Dactylosporangium sp. NPDC050688. The sequence goes on along the minus strand of NZ_JBFAIC010000001.1, from coordinate 438,937 downwards.
GTGTCGTACTGCCGCAGGAGGCGGTCCTGCTGCATCTCGGCGAGCAGGATGCCGTCCGTCATGATCTTGACCATCGTCTGGTCGCCGGACTGGTCGGAGAAGCGGACCTTGAACCCGACGACCGCGCCGAGCTCGGTGCCGAGCTCCTCCGCGACGCGCTCCGCCACCGTCCGCGCCGCGATGCGCCGTGGCTGCGTGTGCCCGATCTGGCCGGTGACGCCGCGGCCCAGCTCGAGACAGATCTTCGGCAGCTGGGTGGTCTTGCCCGACCCCGTCTCACCGGCGACGATCACCACCTGGTGGTCGCGGATCGCGGCGAGGATGTCGTCCTTGCGCTGGCTGACCGGCAGTTGCTCCGGATAGGTGACCTTCGGCAGGCCGGCGCGGCGGGCCGCGACCCGCTGCTCGGCGCGCTCCACGTCGGCGCGGATGGCCTCGGCGATCGCCTGCGCGTGCGGCGACTTCTTCGCCCCCTCGATCCGCCGGCGCAGCCGGTGCTGGTCCTGCGGCATCAGCCCGGTCAGGCGGGTGCGCAGCTCGCGCAGGACGGTGAGGTCCGGCCCGTCGGGGCGCTCCTGGGCGGCGGTGGCCTGGTCCCGGCGGGGTCGCCGGTTCGGCCCTTTTCCGCTCCTCCGGCCGGACGAGCCGGCCGCTGCCTGCGCCGCTGCCGTGGCCGGTGGATCGGTGGCGGGCCCGCCGCCCTCGGTGCGGGGCTCGGTCTGGCTGGAGGGCAGGGGCACGTCAGACATAACGCTCGCAAGGATAGGCACGCGTCGCCGCGATTGCCCGGTGATTTTCCGCTACCGGGACCTTCCGGACGGTGAAACCGGCCGCCGCGGGGCTGGAGGTGGCTCGGCAGATCGTCACTGCTGCCACTACCGTCACATCCATGCCCTCCCCGAGCAGACCCGCCGCGCCCGCGAAGCCCAGGCCGCCGAAGGCCCTGGAGCTGGCGACCGTCGACGAGGACGACCTCCGCGACGAAGGCACCTTCACCGGGCTCGGCTTCTACGACCTGGAGCTGACCGGGCGGTCGGCCAAGGGCGCCGAGTTCCGCCAGTGCCGCTTCAACCGTACCGACCTCAGCGGCACGGCGTTCGTCAAGGTGTCACTGACCGACTGCCTGGTCGAGAGCTCGAACTTCGCCAACCTGCACGGTGACCAGTCCACGCTGCTGCGGGTGGCGGTCAGGGACTCGCGGCTGACGGGCCTGCAGTGGCTCGACGGCGTGCTGCGCGACGTGACGCTGCGCGGCTGCCGGATCGACCTGTCGGTGTTTCGCGCCACGAAGTTCGGCGCGGTCCTCTTCGAGGACTGCAACCTCGCCGGCGCGGACTTCACCGGCGCCGACCTCACCGGTGCCACCTTCACCCGCTGCGACCTGACCGGCGCCCAGTTCTCCGCTGCCACGATGACCGGCGCCCGCCTGGAGCACTGCGAGCTGTCCGGCATCGGCGGCGTGACCAGCCTCGCCGGCGCCACCGTCAGCACCGCCGACCTGGTCTCGCTGTCCCACGCCCTGGCCGCCGCCCTGGACATCACGATCGCCGACGACCCCGGCCGGGCCGGCGCCGAGGCCCGGTAGCCGGGGCTACCGGGGCCAGCCGAGCCCGGGCGCGACGCGGCTGGTGGAGCGGCGGGCGGTCACCTCGATCTCGATCCGCATCCGCGGGTCGGACAGGCCGCACACCTGCATCGTCGCGGCGGGGCGGACGTCGCCGAGCCACTCGCGCAGGACCGGCCAGCAGGGTTCGAAGTCGGCGGCGGCGGGCAGCAGGTAGCGCACCCGCACGATGTCCCCGACGCCGGCGCCGGCCTCGCGCAAGGCGGCGTCGATGTTGGCCCAGCACTGCCGGGCCTGGGCCACCACGTCGTCGGAGATCGTCATCGTCGCGTAGTCGAAGCCGGTGGTGCCCGAGACGTGCACCCAGTCACCGTCGACGACCGCCCGCGAGTACCCGATCTCCCGCTCGAACGTGGAACCGCTGGAGATCAACCGCCGCTCACCCATGCCGCCCACGGTAGTGGATCACCGGCGGCTGCCCACGGTCCCCGGTCGCGGCGCCGCCGCTGGCATGCTTGTCCGCATGGCGTCGACAGTGCACGGGGGTGGCCGCCCGAGCCGGGCGGACCTGGCCGCCGCGGTGGACAAGGTGCTCCCGGACGTCATCGCGCCGGGCCTCGACGTGCTGCTCTGCGGGATCAACCCAGGCCTGTGGTCGGCGGCGACCGGGCACCACTTCGCCCGCCCCGGCAACCGGTTCTGGCCCGCGCTGCACCGTGGCGGGTTCACCCCGCGGCAGCTGCGGCCGGACGAGCAGGACCTGCTCATCGGGTACGGCCTGGGCATCACCAACCTGGCCGCCAGGGCCACGGCGCGGGCGGACGAGCTGACCCGCGACGAGCTGACCGCCGGCGGGGCGGTCCTGCGCGAGAAGGTCGAGCGGTTCGCGCCGGCCTGGCTGGCGGTGCTCGGCGTGACCGCGTTCCGCACCGCGTTCGGCGCGCAGCGGGTCACGGTCGGCCCGCAGGACGGCGGGTTCGGCGGCGCGCGGCTGTGGATCCTGCCCAACCCGAGCGGCCTCAACGCCCACTTCACGCTGGACGCCCTCGCCGCCGAGTTCGCCGCGCTGCGGCAGGCGGTCACCGACGGCGCGGAGCCCGGCTCGCCGGCCGTCGCCTACGAGGCGGGCCCCAGCTCGCCGCCGGGCCCCTCGAACCGGGCGGCCCGCTCCCGCAGCAGCTGACCGAACAGCCCGCTCGGCTGGCCGCAGTCGGCGCACACGAAGTTGTCGTCGAGCCGTGGCCCGCCGCAGTGGTCGCACGACCCGCGGTCCCTCGGGTCCTGGTACGCCCGCAGCGCCTCCACGAACGCCCGCGCCGTCCCCGGCGACAGCCGCACCGGCGCCGCGGCACCGACCCGCATCTCGACGCCGTCCGCCGGGCCCGCACCGGGCGCCCCGACCGCGGGCCCGTCGAACACGCCGACCCTGCGCACGAACTCGTCCAGTGCCCGCCCGACGTCACCGGCCATCGTCATCCGGCGACCCTAGCCCAGGGCACGCTCACCGCAGCAGGAGGTTGACGTCGCCGAACTCGTGCCAGAGGTACGCGTGCCCGATCGCCTCGGTGTAGCAGCGGGCGAGCAGGTCCCGGTCGACGACCGCGGCGAGCAGGTCCAGGTGTGACGCCTTCGGCTCGTGCAGGCCGGTGAGCAGCCCGTCGACGGCCCGGACCCCGCGCTGCGGCGTGACGACCAGATCGGTCCAGCCCTCACCGGGGTCGACCCGGCCGTCCGGGCCGGCGACCGTTTCGAGGGCGCGGACGGCCGTCGTGCCCACCGCGACGACCCTCCCGCCGGCCGCCTGGGTGTCGTTGACCAGCCGCGCGGTGCTGGGCGGCACGCGGAACCACTCCGGGTACGGCCGCTCGTGCGCCTCCGGCGACGCGACCCCGGTGTGCAGCACCAGCGGGGCGATCTGCACCCCCGCCGCCACCAGGCGGGTGACGACCCGGTCGGTGAACGGCCGCGCCGCGCTCGGCATCTCGGCGCTGCCCGGCTGGGTGGCGAACACCGTCTGGTACGCCTCGATCGGCCACCGCCGCCGCACGTACGGGTAGCGGATCGGCTGGCCGTACCGCTGCAGGAACTCCACGACGGGGGTACCTGTGCGCACGGAGGCGAACCACAGCCTGCCCCGCGTGTAGGGCTCCTCGAGCGTGACGGTGCCGCCGCCGGGCAGCCGCAGCGGGCCGGGCCGGCCGGGGTGCGGGCCGAGGTCGGGGCCACGGATCTCGACCAGCCAGCGGTCGTCGGCGAGCCGGGTCGAGAAGTGCACGCGCAACGGGGTACCGGCGACCGCCACCGACGCGGGCAGGGTCCCGGACGTGTTGACGACCAGCAGGTCGCCGGCGCGCAGCAGGCCGGGCAGGTCGGTGAAGCGGTGATGGGTGACCGTGGTGCCCTGCCCGGCGAGCAGCCGCACGCCGTCGCGGGCGGTCCCCCGCGCCTCGGGCGGCTCGTGCGCCTCCAGCGCGGGCGGCAGCTCGAAGTCCAGCGGCGCCCGGCCGGTCCCGGGCTCCAGCGGCACCCGGCCGGTCCCGGAGTCCAGCGGCACCCGGCCGGTGCCGAGTTCCAACGCGGTCACAGCCGCACCCGCCCGGACCCGGGCCGGGTGGTGACGAGGTCGACGAACGCCGGGGCCACCGTCTCGGGCAGCGGCCGGTCGCTGATGTCCTCGCCGGGGAACGCCTCGGCATGCATCTGGGTGCGCAGGTCGCCGGGGTCGACCCACCAGACCCGCAGGCCCGGCTCCTCGACGGCGAGCACGTTGCTGGCCTGTTCGGCGGCGGCCTTGGCGGCGCCGTAACCGCCCCAGCCCGCGTACGCCTCGACCGCCGCGTCGGAGGTGACGGTGACGACGGCGCCCTCGTACCTGCGCAGCGCCGGCAACGCCAGCTGGGTCAGCGCCAGCGGCGCGAGCACGTTGACCTCGAACACGTCGCGCAGCGTCGCGAGCGGATAGTCCGCCAGGGGCGGCTGCGGGCTGGGCCCGAGGATGCCGGCGTTGTTGACGAGCAGGTCGAGCCGGCCGGTGCCGAGCGCCGCGTCGACGAGTGCGGCCCGGTGTGCCGGGTCGGTGACGTCCCCGGGCACCCGCACGACGCCGGGCGGGAGCCCGTCGGCCGGGTCGCCGGCGGTGGTCAGGGTGCGGCCGTCGACGACGACGGTCCAGCCGGCCGTGGCGAGGGCCGCGGTGAGCGCCCGTCCGAGTCCGCGGGAGGCGCCGGTGATGATCGCTGTTGGCATGTTTCCGACGCTATGCAGCGCCCGGGCTGCCGCCATCGGGCCGCGGACGGGCGGCCGCCCGGGTATTTGGTCCTAGGTCCAGGAGCCGAGGCGGGGCGCGTCCCGGCGTCGGTACTGTCGGGAGTATGGGCGCCTGTGACCGCGAGGAGCTGCGCGAGGTGAGCGCGGCGGTGCTGGCCGTCACGGCGCACCTGTCGGTCCGCGAGGTCCTGCAGACGATCGTCGCGGCCGCCCGGCGGCTGCTGGACGCGCAGTACGCGGCGCTCGGCATCCCCGACGGCAGCGGCTCGTTCCGCGAGTTCCTCGCCGACGGCCTCTCCGACGCACAGTGGCGGGCGATCGGCCCGCTCCCCCGCCAGCACGGCCTGCTCGGCGCGATGCTGCACGACCCGAGCCCGGTGCGCTCGGCCGACATCCGCACGCACCCCCGGTTCGAGGGCTGGCCGGCGGGGCACCCGGACATGGTCGACTTCCTGGGCATGCCGATCGTCGACGGCGAGGAGATCCTCGGCGAGATCTTCCTCGCCAACAAGCGCCCGCAGCCGGGCCGGCCGCACCGCGACGGCGGGTTCAACGCGCAGGACGAGGAGCTGCTGCGCCTGCTCGCCGCGCACGCCGCGATCGCGATCGTCAACGCCCGCCTGTACGAGCGCGGCCGCGAACTGTCCATCGTGGAGGAGCGCCAGCGCATCGCGCGGGAGCTGCACGACGCGGTCACCCAGAAGCTGTTCAGCCTGCGGCTCACCGCCGAGGCCGCGGCCGCGCTGGTGACCCGTGACCCGCAGCGGGCCCTGGCCGAGCTGGACACGGTGCGCCGGCTGGCCGCCGACGCGACCGACGAGCTCAAGGCCGTCGTGGTCGGCCTGCGCCCGGCGGACCTCGCCGGCGACGGCCTGGCCACGGCGCTGCGGCGGCAGGCCGAGCTGCTCGACCGGGTGCACGCCGCCCGGATCCGGTTCACCGGCGACCAGGTGCCGAAGTTGTCCGGGGAGCGGCAGGAGGCTGCGTACCGGGTCGCCCAGGAGGCCCTGCACAACGCGCTGCGGCACGGCGAGCCCAGCCGGGTCGACATCGAGCTGCGCCGCTCGGGCCGCGGCTTCACGTTGCGGGTCACCGACGACGGCACCGGCTTCGACACCGGCGGCGGCTCCGGCCCGGCCCGCCCGGCCGCGCAGCGCAGGCTGGGGCTCGCCTCGATGCGGGAGCGCGCCCGCAGCGTCGGCGGCAGGCTGAGCGTGACGTCGAAGCCGGGCGCCGGCACGACCGTCACCATGGAGGTGCCCGGTGGCTGCTGAGCCCGCCCCGGCCCGGATCCGGGTGCTCGTCGTCGACGACCATCCGGTGGTGCGGCAGGGCCTGCGCACGTTCCTCGACCTGCAGGACGACATCGTGGTCGTCGGCGAGGCGCACGACAGCGCCTCCTGCGTCGCCGCCGCCGAGGCGACCTCGCCCGACGTGATCCTGCTGGACCTGAAGATGCCCGGCGGCGACGGGGTCGAGGCGCTGCGCGCCCTGCGCCGCCCGGACCCGGCGAAGGTGCTGGTCATCACCAGCTTCACCGACCCGTCCGCGGTCCTGCCCGCCGTACGGGCCGGCGCGGACGGGTACGTGTACAAGGACATCGACCCGCCGGCGCTGGCCGCCGCGATCCGCGCCGTGCACGCCGGGCACGTCCTGCTGCACCCGGACGTCGCGCGGCTGCTCGCCGACAGCGGCCCGCCGCCGGAGGCCGCGCACCTCACCGCGCGGGAGCGGGAGGTGCTCGCCGAGGTCGCCCGCGGCCGGTCCAACCGGGAGATCGCCCGGCAGCTCGGCCTGGCGGAGAAGACGGTGAAGACCCACGTGAGCGCGATCCTCACGAAGCTCGGCGTGCAGGACCGTACGCAGGCCGCCCTGTACGCCGTCCGCTCCGGCCTCGACTGACCGGCTCGCGCGGTCAGGCGGCGCTGACGTCGCCGATCGCCTGGTCCAGCATCTCCAGGCCGCGCGCGATCTCCTCGTCGGTGCTGGTCAGCGGCGGCGCGATGCGGAACGTCCCGCCCATCCCCGGCAGCTGCACCACGTTGAGGTGCAGCCCCAGCTCCAGGCACCGCCGGGTCACCGCCGCACCGATCCGGTCGGCGCCGGCCGCCGGTACCGTGCCCGCGTCCGGATCCACCAGCTCGATGCCCTGCAGGAGCCCTCGCCCCCGCACGTCGCCGACGACCGGGTGGCGGCGCTGGATCTCCAGCAGCCCGTCGCGCAGCCGCGCGCCGAGGACCCCGGCCCGCACGTCGAGCTGGTCGCGTTCGAGCACGTCGAGGACGGTGTTGCCGACCGCGGCGACGAGCGGGTCGGACACGTGCGTGGTGTAGAACAGGTAGCCGCGCTCGTGGGCCCGCGCCTCGATCTCGGCGCTGGTGAGGACCGCGGCCAGCGGCAGCCCGGCGCCGAGCGTCTTGGACAGGGTGAGCATGTCCGGCACGACGCCGTCACGCTGGAAGGCGTACCAGGTGCCGGTCCGGCACAGCCCGGTCTGCGCCTCGTCGAGGATCAGCAGCATGCCGCGCTCCCGGCACTTGCGCTGCAGCGCGGCGAAGTAGCCGGCGGGCGGCTCGATGACCCCGCCCGAGCTGAGGATCGGCTCGACCAGGCAGGCCGCGAGGCTGCCCACGGACTGCGCGTCGACGAGCGCGAAGGCCAGGTCCAGCTGCCGCTGCCAGTCGTGGCCCCCGTCGGGCGTGGTGAAGTCCGGCCGGTACGCGTTCGGCGTCGGGATCGCGATGTTGCCGGGGGCGTTCGGCCCGTACCCCTTGCGGCCGGCGCTGTAGGTCGCCGCCGCGGCGGCCTGGGTCATCCCGTGCCACGACCCGGCGAACGACACGATCTCGTGCCCGCCGGTGACCAGCTTCGCCATCCGCACTGCGGCCTCGTTGGCCTCCGCGCCGGTGGTGAGCAGCAGCACCTTCGTCAGCGGCCCGCCGTCGCCGCCCTGCAGGCCGGTCGCTGCCTTGCTGACGGAGCCGGCGAGGCGGCGGCTGAGCTCGACCACGGGCCGCGACAGCATTCCGCTGAACAGGTGGTCCAGCGTGCCGATCTGCCGGCGCACGGTGGCGACGATCTCGGGGTGGGCGTGGCCGAGGATGGCGCTCATCTGCCCGGACGTGAAGTCCAGGATGCGCCGCCCCTCCTCGGTGTACACGTAGCTGCCCTCGGCCCGCTCGATGATCTCCGGCGTGAACGCGCCGCCGTACCGCACCACGTGCCGCCGCACGTCCTGCCAGAACTCCTGCCGTTCCTCAGCCATGCGACCGACCGTAGGCGAGGGCATTGTCAGGCTCCAGCGCATCATCCCGCACATACTGTGCGGGGGAACCGGACAACAGGGGGTGCCGCGTGCTCGACCCGTGGCGGCTGCGGCTGCTGACCCTGCTGGAGAGCCTCGGCACGGTCCGGGCCGTCGCCGGGTCGGCCCGGCTGAGCCCGTCCAACGTGTCGGAGCAGCTGGCCGTGCTGGAGCGGGAGGCCGGCACGCAGCTCTTCGAGCGCGCCGGGCGCCGGCTGCGGCTCACCCCCGCCGGCGCGGCGCTGGTCCGGCACGCGCGGGTGATCCTCGACCAGATGGACGCCGCCCATGAGGAGCTCGCCGCGTTCGACGCCACGGACGCCGGGCTGACCGGCGCGGTGCGGCTGGGCGCGTTCACCAGCGCGCTGAACACGTTCGTCCTCGCGTCGGTGCGCGACCTCGCCCGCGCCCACCCGCGGCTGCGGGTCACCGTCTGGGAGCTGGACCCGGCCGAGAGCGTGGCGGCGCTGCAGCGCGGCGAGTGCGACGTCGTGGTCACCGCCGACCCCGGCAGCGACACCTCCGACGTCGTGCACACCCCGCTCGCCACCGACGAGATCATGCTCGTCACGGCCGCCGGCGCCGATCACCCGGCGGACGGCGGGCCTGCCGACCTGGCCGGCTTCGCGGGCCGCCGCTGGAGCACGGAGCTGCCCGGCACCTGGACGTACGACCTGGTGACGACCGCCTGCCGGCGGGCCGGGTTCGAGCCCGACCTGGCCGGGTGTTTCGCCTCGTACGGCTCGCTGCTGGCGCACGTGGAGGCCGGCCTGTCGGTGACGCTGCTGCCGGAGCTCGCCGTCGACCGGCGCTTCCGGGTGGCGGCGCGACCCGTCCGCGACCCGATGCGCCGCCGGATCACCGCCGCGGTCCGCCGCAGCTCCGCGGGGCGCCCCTCGATCATCGCGGCCGTCGAGGCGCTGCGCCGCGCCAGCCGCTGACCGCCGCTGCTGCCCGCCGTCCGTGCTTTCAGCTTCCGGCGGTGTCCGGGGTCGCCGCGCGGAGGTGGGCCAGGACGAGCGGGTCGATGGCGTCCTCCACGAGGCGCTCCTCGAGGTTCTCCACGCCCGCCCAGCCGCCCAGGTCGGCGAAGCCGAGGGAGGTCAGCCGCCGCGATACCTCGTCGGCGAGGGCGCCGACCAGCGGCAGCAGGGTTTCCGGGTCGGGCCTGCGGAAGTACAGGTCCCACAGGTCCATCAGCGTGCCGAGCCGGGTCACCGGGTCCGGGTCGTCGTCGACGCGCAGGTCGACCTCGACGTCGCTGAGCCCGCCGTAGCCCGCACCGCGGCGCACGACGATCAGCGCGGCGCTCTGCCGGCCGCGGCTGTCCCCGCCGGCCCGGTCCCCCGCGGCGAGCGCGGCGTGCAGGCGCCGGGCGAGGGGCGCGCCGGGGTCGGCCAGCCAGGCGGACTCCATGTCGAGCACGACGTCGGCGCCGGTGAGGATGTTGCCCTGGATCGCATAGCCGTCCCCGGCCACGCCGCCGGCCCACGGGAAGCACTCGTCGCCGGTGAACGTCGCCCCCGGCCCTTCCCGCCCGACGACGCCGAGCTGCCGGGTGGCCCGCCCCGAATCGGCGGCGGTGAGGCCCGCGATCGTGTCCGCGGCGGCGGTGCCGGTCCGCAGCATCGCCAGCCCCTGCACCCGGTACGCGAGGTTCGCGAACGACTGGGTCGCGAGCGCCCCGACCTCCACCTCGACGGCCGGGACGGCCGCGCCGACACCGAGGAACTTGCTGGCCACCGCCACCCCGAGGGACAGCCCGTCAGGGGACCGCCCGACGATCGAGAACGTCATGGCGCCCACCGTAACGGAACCGCCGCCCGCCGCGGCGGGCGCTGGCCCGGCGGCGCAGGGTGGCCCGGCGGCGCAGGGTGGCCCGGCGGCGCAGGGTGGCCCGGCGGCGCAGGGTCAGGACGGCAGCGCGCTCGGCGGCTGCGACAGGCAGACGAACGGCCCGCGCACCCCGGCGCTGAACCGCTCCGCCGCCCGCAGTGCCACCTCGACCCGCCGCTGCGGGGCCATCCGCGACCCCGCGGTGGCGAACAGCGCGCCGAGCGCGATCTCGTCGCCGACGCCGACCGCCGCGTACCCGTCGGCAGCCTCGGCCACCTGGTAGTCGTCGTGGACGGTGAACAGCCGCCCCTTCACCCCGACGAGGAAGGTGCCGCCCTCCTCGCGCTCGCTGTCGCGGCGCGCCCAGCCGCCGGCCTTCAGCGCCTCGCGGACGGAGTCGATGAAGCGGGTGGCCATGAACCGCTCGATGTCGCCGACCGGTTTCGGCGGCTTCAGCGCGTACCGGATGAGCTGCCCCATCCGGAAGGACGTGGTGAACCCGAACAGGTACCCGTTGTTGTGGAACACCTTGCTGTCGGCGCGCACCGTGAGACTCCACCCGGATGCACCGGCGCTGTCCCCGCCGATGTACACGGTGCCGCTGTGCACCAGCCCGACGATCGCCGTCATACCCCACCCCCGTCCGCGACAGACCCGGCAACCGCCGGCACCACCCCAGGCGACTCAAGCACAGTGGGGGCAGGGGTGGCCTCCGCGGCACCCCCGCTCGTGGTGTCCGTCGCACCGGCGTACCGGGCGAGCCCGTCGACCATGAGGTCGATCGCGAACGCGAACCGCTCGTCGCCGCTACCCTCGGTCATCGCCCCGGCCATCGCGACGAGGTTCGGGAACCGGTCGGCGGGCAGCGACCCGAAGTAGTCGCGGACCTGCGCCAGGTAGGGCCCGGCGTCCGCCTCCGTGTGCCGGCCGTGGCTGGCGTGGATCGCGGACTCGACGGCGTCGGCCACGATCACCAGCGACATCTGGTCCATGCCCCACGCCGCGATCCGGTCGGGGATCCCGGCGCCGCGCAGCACGGCGAGCATCGCCTCGGTGTACCGCAGCGCGTTGGGCCCCACGGGGATGTTGGCCCGGGCGACCTTGACGAGGTCCCGGTGGGCGAGGAACACCGCCCGGCTGTCCCAGCAGCTGCGCTTGACCACCGCCGTCCAGTCCCCGGTGCCGGCCGGGGACCCGGATGCGGGGGTGACCGGCAGCGGGATCTCGCCCATGACCCGGTCGAGCAGCTGCTCCAGCAGCTCGTCCTTGTTGGCGAAGTACGCGTACAGCGACGCCGCACCGGTCCCCAGCTCCTGCGCCACCCGCCGCATGCTCAGCGCGTCGAGGCCGTCGCGGTCGACCAGCCGCAGCGCGGCCTCGATCACGGCCTCCGCGCTGAGTGGCTGCCGCGCGACGGGCGCCTTACGGCGGCTCCGCCACGGCGGCTCCGGCAGCCCAGGCTTCTCCTTCTCGGGCTTCTCCTGCCCGGGCGGGACGCTGGCCTGGTTGGGCTCGGGGACGGCGCGGGCTGGCACCGGCCAATCCTACTTGACACGAACGGTGTTCGTACATAGAACAGTGTTCGTGACTGACGAACAGCGTTCGAACTCCATATCCCCTCACACCACCGCCAAACCGCCCGAGCCGTACCGGTGGCGCTGGGCCGTCCTCGCCGTGGTCCTCGCCGCCGAGGTGATGGACCTCCTCGACGCCACGGTGATCGCCATCGCCGGCCCCTCGATCCGCGCCGACCTGATCGGCGTGCAGACCGCCGGCGGCACCGCGTTCCTGCAGTGGCTCGCCGCGGGGTACACCCTCGCCTTCGCCGTCGGCCTGGTCACCGGCGGCCGGCTCGGCGACATCTTCGGCCGCCGCCGCATGTTCCTGGCCGGCGCCGCCGGGTTCACCCTCATGTCGCTGCTGTGCGCCGTCGCACCCGGCCCGGCGTGGCTGGTGGCGTTCCGCATCCTGCAGGGCCTGGCCGGCGCGGTCCTCATCCCGCAGGGCCTCGGCTTGATCAAGGCCGCGTTCCCGCCGGCGCAGATCGGTGCCGCGTTCGGCGCGTTCGGCCCGGTGATGGGCCTGTCCGCGGTCTGCGGCCCGATCCTCGCCGGGGTCCTCGTCGACGCCGACCTCTTCGGCACCGGCTGGCGGATGATCTTCCTGATCAACCTGCCCGTCGGGGTCGCCGCCCTGATCGGCGCCTGGCTGGTTCTGCCCCGCCCCGACCTGGACCGGTCGGCGCTGCGGCTGGACCTCGCCGGCACGGCCCTGCTCAGCGCGTCCCTGCTGCTGCTGGTCTTCCCGCTGGTGCAGGGGCGCGAGCTCGGCTGGCCCTGGTGGGCGTGGGCCATGACGGCCGCGTCCGCCCCCATGTTCCTGGTGTTTCAGCGGTACCAGCAGCGCCTGCACCGACTGGGCCGCAGCCCGCTCATCGAGCCGAGCCTCCTGGCCAAACAGCGCTTCACCGCCGGGCTGCTCGTCGGGCTGATCTTCTTCGCCGGGCTGATGGGGCTGACCCTGATCCTGAGCGTCTACCTGCAGCTCGGCCTGGGCTTCTCGCCGCTGCGGGCCGGCCTCACCCAGTCGCCGTGGGCGTTCGGCACCGCCGCCGGCGCGGTCGCCGGCCACGTGCTCAGCGCCCGGTTCGGCGGGCGGCGCCTGCTCGTCGGCGGCACCGCCGTGCTCGCCGCGGGCGTGCTCGCCCTGCTGGTCACCCTGGCGGTCGCCGACGGCCCGGTCTCCTCCGTGGCCCTGCTGCCGTCGCTGCTGGTGCTCGGCGTCGGCATGGGCTGCTCCATGGCGCCGTACTTCGACATCGTCCTGGCCGCCGTCGACGAGCACGAGGTCGGTTCGGCGTCCGGCACGCTGACCGCGGCCCAGCAGGTCGGCGGCGCGATCGGTGTCGCCGCGCTCGGCACCGCGTTCTTCGCCTGGGCGCAGCCGCAGCAGCTCGGCCGGGTCTTCGACGCGGCCCTGCGGCACGTGCTGTGGCTCGAGCTGGGGCTCCTCGCCCTGGCCGCCGGCCTGTCGTTCCTGCTGCCGCGGCGGGCCCGCGACGAGCCGCCTCAGGACGCGGCCGTGGCGGCCCCGGAGGTGCCCGCACCAGTGGCGTGACGTGGGTTAACCCGGCCGTTCTCGGGGCAACAGGTACCTGCGGGCGAGAGGAGAAGCGATGACGTACACCGTGAACGACCGGCCGGCCACCGCACCTCGGGTGCAACCCCCAGCGGTCCCTGCCACTGCCACCGTTGCCTCGGCGACCGACCACCGCTCCACCGCGGACCTGGTCAAGCTGGCCGCCGAGCAGATCTCCACCCTGGTGCGCGACGAGCTGAAGCTGGCCCAGGTCGAGCTGGCCCACAAGGGCAAGCGGGCCGGGCGCGGCTTCGGCATGTTCGGCGGCGCCGGCCTCGTCGCCCTGTACGGCGTGGGCGCGCTGCTCGCCGCCGCCATCATCGGCCTCGCGGCGGTCATGCCGGTCTGGCTGTCGGCGCTGATCATCGGGGTGGTCCTGCTGGCCGTCGCCGGCATCCTCGCGCTGCTCGGCAAGTCCCAGGTCAGCAAGGCCGGGCCGCCGGTGCCGCAGGACGCGGTCGCCAGCGTCAAGGCAGACATCGACACGATCACCCACTCCGTGAAGGACCGGGGGCACCGATGACGGCGACGGAGTCGAAGAACAGCCACAACGGCCACGCCACCCCCACCGACCCCGAGGCGCTCCGGCAGGAGATCGCCCGGACCCGGGCGGGGCTCGGCGAGACCGTCGAGGCCCTCGCGGCCAGGGCCGACGTGAAGGCCCGCGCGCAGGAGGCCGTCTCCACCTCGGTGACGGCGGCGAAGCTGCGGATGCGGGAGGGCGTCGAGCAGGTGGCGGTCAACGCCGCCTACGCCGGCCGCGAGCTGCGCATCCACCCGCGCAAGGCCCTGGAGCGGTCGCTGCAACGGATGGTGCACTCGGCCCGTGAGCGCCCGGCACCGTGGGTGGTGGCGAGCGGGCTGCTGGTCCTCATGGCCCTCATCGGGTACCGGAAGGGACACGAGTGAACAAGATCCTGTACAAGCCGTTCAGCATCGCGTTCAGCGTGGCCGGCGGTGTCGCCGCCGGGGTCGTGTTCAAGCAGATCTGGAAGCGTCTCTCCGGCGAGGACGAGGCGCCCCAGGCGACCTCGCGGGACTACGGCTGGGGCGAGGTCCTCGCCGCCGCCGCCCTGCAGGGCGCGATCTTCGCCGTGGTCAAGGCGGCGATCGACCGCGGTGGCGCGGCGGGTGTACGGCGCCTGACCGGCGACTGGCCCGACTGATTCCGTCCCGCACGATCCGATCGTCGACAGGGTCTCCCTCCACTCGGGGAGGCCCTGTTTCGCGCCTGTGCCTTTGTTCTTGTCTTTGTCCACCGGCCCGTGTGTCCTTGTCCACCGGCCCGTGTGTCCTTGTCCGCCGGCCGGTGGACACCATGTCGTCCGGCCTGGGCCGGCAACGCACGCACTCCTGTCGCGGAACCGTCCCGCGCAACACGGCGGGCCCACAGTCAGTCCTGCCAACGTGATCCAGCGCCGGCGCCGCACGAGGGAGCGGCACCGGCGCGTGGGAGTCCGGTGCCGGGCCCGTCGGGCGGACAGACCCGGCACCGGAACCCCGAGTCACGGCGAAGGGCCGGGCCGGCAGGCCCGGCACCGGCACCGGCACCGGCACCCCCGAGTCACGACGAAGGGCCGGGATGCCCCAACAACATCCCGGCCCCTCCACCACACCGGGCGCCTCACCAAACGCCCGTGGGTCGTCCACTCCGCCGCCGCGGCTACCGCAGGAGTGCCTGTGCGCGGTCGCGGACGTCGGCGTACACCTTGCGGGTCTGCGCGGCCGGGCCGGCCAGGGTCTCCGCCGCGGCGGCCGTCCCCGGCACCCGCCAGGCGGGGGCCTCCGCGCCACCGTCGAGGACCCATGCGGCCTGCCGGGCGGCGCCCAGCGCGACGTACTCCCCCGGGTCCGGCACGCTGACCGGGACGCCGAAGAGGGCCGGCGCGACCTCGCGTACCGCTGCCGAAGCCGCGGCACCGCCGATCAGCAGGATCCGCTCGACCGGCACGCCCAGGCCCCGGACCGCGTCGATGCCGTCGGCGAGCCCGCACAGCATGCCCTCGACCGCCGCCCGGGCCAGGTTCGCCGGGGTGGCGTTGCCGCGGGTGATGCCGTTGAGCAGGCCGCGGGCGTCGGGCAGGTTCGGGGTGCGCTCGCCGTCGAGGTACGGCAGCAGCGTCAGCCCACCCGCCCCGGGCGCCGCCGAGCGCGCCAGCTCGTCCAACGTGGACAGATCGACGCCGAGCAGCGTGGCCACCGTCGACAGGACCCGTGCCGCGTTGAGGGTCGCGACGAGCGGCAGGTGCCGGCCGGTCGCGTCGGCGAACCCGGCGACCGTGCCGCTGACGTCGGTGACCGGCCGCTCCGAGACGCCGAAGACCGTGCCGGAGGTGCCGAGCGACACCACCACGTCGCCGGGGCCCAGGCCGAGCCCGAGCGCGGCGGCCATGTTGTCGCCGGTGCCCGGCGCAAGAAGGGCACCGGCGACGGTCTCACCCACCACCTCGGCCGGCCCGGCGACCCGCGGCACGGCCAGATCCCGGCCGAACGCCAGCCGCAGCAGCTGCGGCTGGTACGTCCCGGACGCCGGCGACCAGTACCCCGTCCCGGAAGCGTCACCCCGGTCCGTGGTCGGACCGCCTTCGCCGCCGGCGCGCAGCAGGTGCGTGATCCAGTCGTGCGGCAGCATGACGCTGGCGGCGCGGGCGGCGTTGGCCGGCTCGTGCTCGGCGACCCACCGCAGCTTCGTCACGGTGAAGCTGGCCACCGGCACGAGCCCGGTCGCGTCGGCCCATCCGGCGGCCCCGCCGGGCAGCTCGGCGATGAGGTCGGTGGCGGCGCCGGCGGAGCGCGTGTCGTTCCACAGCAGCGCGTCGCGGACCACGGCACCGGCCTCGTCCAGCAGCACCATGCCGTGCTGCTGACCCCCGATCCCGATCGCGGCCACGCCCTCCAGCAGCGCGCCGTCGCCCGTAGCCTCGCCGAACGCGCGCCACCAGTGGGCCGGGTCGACCTCGGTCGCGTCGGGGTGCCCGGCCCGGCCCTCCCGCACGACCTCACCGGTGTCGGCGTCGCAGACGAGCACCTTCGTCGACTGGGTCGACGTGTCGACGCCCGCGACGAGCCGCCGTCCGCCCGTCAACGGTCCACTCACGAACGGACACCCAGGAGGTGCTCCATCGCCAGCTGGTCCAGGTACTCGAACGCGCTGCCCCGCGCGGCGAGCTTGTCGACGTCGAACTCCTCGGCGCGCAGCGACTCGATCGTCTCGCCCTCGCCGAGGGTCGGCTCGTGCAGCTCGTTGACCCGGGCCGCCTCGAGCGCCGCGGCGACCTCCGGGTCGGCGCGGAACGACTTCACCCGCTCCTTGAGGATCAGGTAGTTGCGCATGCACGCCCGCGCGGTCTCCCACACGCCGTCGTAGTCCTCGGTGCGCGGGGGCTTGTAGTCGAAGTGGCGGTAGCCCGTGTACCCGCCGGTCTCGAGCACGTCGACGGTCCAGAACGCGCCGCGCAGGTTGCCCGCGCCGAAGCGCAGGTCCTGGTCGAAGCGGGGGCCGTGCTGGCCGTTGAGGTCGATGTGGAACAGCTTGCCGTGCCACAGCGCCTGCGCGATGCCGTGGGCGAAGTTGAGCCCGGCCATCTCCTCGTGCCCGACCTCGGGGTTGAGGCCGACACGGTCGGGCTCGTCCAGGGTGGAGATCAGGGCGAGGGCGTGACCGATCGTGGGCAGCAGGATGTCGCCGCGGGGCTCGTTGGGCTTGGGCTCCAGCGCGAAGCGGATGTTGTAGCCCTGGTCGCGCACGTACGCGCACAGCAGGTTGAGCCCTTCGCGGTACCGGTCGAGCGCGGCGGCGACGTCCTTCGCCCCGCCGGACTCCGCGCCCTCACGGCCGCCCCACAGCACGTAGGTCTCCGCGCCGAGCTCCGCCGCCAGGTCGATGTTGCGCAGCACCTTCTTGATCGCGAAGCGGCGGACCGCGCGGTCGTTGGAGGTGAAGCCGCCGTCCTTGAAGATCGGGTGGCCGAAGAGGTTGGTGGTGACCATCTCGACACCCACGCCGGTCGCCTTGAGCGCATCCTTGAAGCGGGCGATCAGGTGGTCGCGGGTCGCGTCGTCGCTGCCGAACGGGAACAGGTCGTCGTCGTGGAACGTGACGGCGGCGGCGCCGAGGTCCGACAGGCGGTGGACCGCCTCGACCGGGTCGAGGGGGGCGCGGGTCGCGGCGCCGAAGACGTCCTGGGCCTGCCAGCCGACGGTCCACAACCCGAACGAGAACTTGTCGGCGCGGGTGGGCTGGTAATCGTTCATGAGTACCTCTTCGCGGGGTGTTCGTTGGCGGATGGCTAGCACCCTACGCCGCTGGGCGGGGTTAGTTCAATATCGGAACTAACCGGGATGCACCTGCCTACGTATCCTGAAAAATCCTGCTCAATCGGTACGAAGCATCGCAGGATTCGGTGTCGTTGCGGGCTTCGGCGGCGGAATGGGCTTCGGCGGCGGAGCGGGTTTGCGGCGCGCTGCGGGCGGCGGGCGGCGCGCCTCGGTGGTGCGGTCGCGTCTGCGCTGTCGGCGCAGCAGTCCCGCGATGCCAGGCGCGCGGCGGTCCCCTGTGGCGCCAGGGGCGGCGGTCCTGTGGCGTCAGGCGCGGAAGACGACGCGGTAGTAGGTCTCCGAGTGCTGCAGCGCCAGGAGCACCGCGCCCCGCACCTCGGCGTCGGGGCCGAGCACCGACGCCCGGATCTCGACGCCGCGCAGGGCCGGGGCCAGGGCGTGCCGGGCCACCGCGGCGCGCAGCGGGTCCAGCAGCAGATCGCCGATCGGGGCGAGCCCGCCGCCGACCACGAGGACCGCCGGGTTGTACGCGTTGATCAGCCACGACGCCGCGAGCCCCAGGTGCGCCCCGATCTCGGCGATCACCGAGGCGGCGAGGGCGTCGCCGGCGCGGGCCGCCGTGGCGACGTCCCGGGCGTCGAACGTGTCCAGCCCGGCCAGGCTCGACGGCTCGCCGGCGGCGAGGGCGCGGCGGACCGCGCGGACGATCGCCGGGCCCGACGCGACGGTCTCCAGGCAGCCGACGTTGCCGCAGTTGCACGGCTCCTCGTTGCCGGGCACCGCGTTGTGCCCGATCTCGCCCGCCGTGCCGCCGACGCCGTGGAACACCCTGCCGTCGGAGAGGACGCCGGCGGAGAGGCCGGTGCCCGCGTACAGCAGCGCCAGATCTCCGACCCGGCCGCCGGCGCCCTCCAGGTTCTCCGCGACGGCCGCGGCCTGGCCGGCGTTGTGGACGTACACGGGGGCGCCGAGTTCGGCGGCAAGAATGTCGCGGACCGGCACGTCCCGCCAGCCGAGGTTGGGTGCGAGCAGGCACACGCCGGTGTGGAAGTCGGTGAGCCCGGGCAGGACCGCGCCGACGGCGGCGAGCCGGGCGGTGGGCAGCGCCGTGCCCTGGATCGCGGCACGTGCCTCGGCGGCCACCATGCGCAGCGCGTCGCCCGGTGAGACGCCGCCGGCGGCCGTGCCCGCAGCGCCGGCGCCACCCGCGCCGCCGGCGGCCGTACCTGCGACACCGGCAGCCGTGCCCGCGACGCCGGCGGCCAGCGCGGTCGGCGTCGGGAACTCCCGCCGGGCGATCTCCTCCCCCGCCGCGTCGCCGATCGCGACGGTGGTGCGCCGGGCGCCGATGTGCGCGCCGACCACCAGTTGGGAGCGGGCGTTGAACTCCAGCAGGATCGGCGGCCGCCCGCCGCTGACCGCGGTCGAGCCGGGCCCCACCTCGCGCACGAGCCCGTCGGAGATCAGCTCGTCGACGATCGCGGACACGGTCGGCTTGGCCAGGGTCGTGGACCGGGCGATGCTCGCGCGGGAGACCGGCCCGCCCTCCTTGACCAGCGCCAGCACGAGCGAGCGGTTGACCTCGCGCATCACGTTGTGATCGGCGCCGCGGCGGGGCTCGGGTGAGCGCTCACCCACGCGTTCGTCTGGTCGCATAATCCGACAACGCTACCCCGGCGATCACGCGCGAGCGCGCACCCTACATTGGTAACGGACATTCCCCACCGGCTAGCTCCTGAAGCTGGCCCCCGCGACGGGTCCCATGGTCCGTCACGGGTACGGCACGCTCTCTGCGGGAAGGCAGTCTTTGCCATGCACATCTCGGCACGCGGCGACTACGCGGTGCGGGCCTCGCTCGGCCTGGCGGCCGCCTACCCGGCGGTCGTGTCGGCCGCCGGTCTCGCCGACGAACAGGAGATGCCCCGGAAGTTCCTCGAAGCGGTCCTGGGTGACCTGCGCCGCGCCGGCCTCGTCCGCGGCCAGCGGGGCGTCGACGGCGGCTACGTCCTGACCCGCCAGCCCTCCGAGATCATGGTCGGCGACGTGCTCCGCGCCGTCGACGGCCCTCTCGCCGAGGTGCGCGGCGTCCGGCCGGAGGAGGCCATGTATTCCGGCACCGCCGAGCACCTCCAGCAGCTGTGGGTCGCGGTGCGGGCCGCCGTGCGCAACGTCCTGGACGAGGTCAGCCTCGCCGACGTGGTGCGCGGCCGGATGCCGGCCCACGTGCGGCGCCTCACCACGCCGCCGCAGGCCTGGCAGCCGCGCTGAAACTCCCGAACCCGGGGTGACCGGCCCGTCACGGACCTACGCTCAGGGCATGTCCAAGGCGCATGACCCCTATCTGCAGGCGGCCGAGGGCTTCCTGCACGCGATCCGCGACGAGCTCGACATGGCCGACGACCTGCAGATGGACCGGACGCTGCAGGTCACGCAGACGTACGCGCTGGTGAGCATCGCCCGGTCGCTGAACGTCCTGAGCGACCAGGCCGAGGGTGCCGACGACTCGCCGCTGGCCATGGCCGGCAACCTGATGGGCCGCTGAGCCGTCCAGTCCGGCCGCTGAGCGGTACGGTCCAGCCGCTGAGCCGTCCGGCCCGGCCGGGGGTCAGACGGCTCCGGCCGGGGATCAGACCGCGGCGTCGGCGGTGAAGGCGTCGCCGACCTGGGCCACGTACCCGGCTGCGGCGGTCCCCGCGTTCGCCAGCTCCGACTCGACGACCGCGAGGCCAGGCGTCACCGGCACCGCGCCGAGCTCGCCGAGCAGCTCGCGCAGGTTCCGCTCGGTCGCGTCGGCCTGCGCGCGGACCCCAGCCGTCACCACGGTCACGGCGGCGACGTCCTTGAGCCCTTCGGCCGGCAGCTGGTCCAGCAGGACCTTGAGCACTCCCGTGTACGTGCCCTTGTACGTCGGCGTCGCCACCACCAGCACGCTCGCCCGCCGGAGCCGCCCCAGCGCGTCCGCGACGGCGCCGTCGCCGGTCTGCAGCAGGCGGGTGCCGAGCGCCGCCACGTCGATGGTGTGCGGCACGGGCTGGCCGAGCCGGTCCGCGAGCGCGGCCCCGACCTCTTCGGCCAGGTGCAGCGTACGGGAGTGCGGACGCGGATTACCGGAGAGCACGACGATCATGCCGCCAATCCTATCTCCTATCGACCCGATCGGAAATAGCAGAAGGTGGAGCCTCGTTGACCTTGGAATGTCCGGCTCGTTCAGGCGGGTCAAAGCTTCCAAGGTCAAACTGCCCCCTCGCCCAGCCCACGACAAGCTCAGCCCACGGGTTTGTTCGCGGCCGCAGGCCGCGTCGCGGCCGTCCACGGCCGCGTTGTCGCAACCGCCAGGTCGCGTCGGGGTGACTGCACGCGGGCCTGGCAGGGAGGGCCGCCAAGGCCCGACCGGTGGCTGACGGGAGCTGCGGACCGCGCCCACGACGGACCGGAGCAATCCGCATCGGCGACCGGAGCAACCGGACCGCGCAGGCGGCGGTCAGACCCAGGCGCGCGGGTCGGCGACCAGGTCGCGGACGCGCTCGGGGAGCTCGCCGGTGACCACGTCGTCGATGGTGACCGTTTCGAGGATGAGCCGCTCGTTGGCCCGCAGCGCGATCCACACGTCCTGCAGCGCGGACGCGGCGCCGTGGTAGCCGAGGTCCTCGGGGCGCTGGCCGCGCACATTGGCGAGAGGGCCGTCGATCACGCGGATGATCTCGGCGAGGCTGATCTCGGAGGCGGGGCGGGCGAGCCGGTAGCCGCCCTCCGGGCCGCGCTGGGCGACGACGACGCCGCCGCGGCGCAGCTGCAGCAGGATGCTCTCCAGGAACTTCGGTGGGATCTGCTGGGCGGACGCCAGACGGTCGGCGGTCACTAGCTTGCCGTCACCGGCCGATGCTGCCAGCTCCGCCACCGCGCGGAGGGCGTAGTCGACCCGGGCTGAAAGACGCATGTCTCATCCTCCCACGCGTCGCAACAGGCCTTCCTGCACGGCCGTCGCGATGTGTCGCCCGTCGCGGGTGAACATGCGGCCCGTGGCGAGGCCGCGGGCGCCGGAGGCGGAGGGGCTGAGCGAGTCGTAAAGGAACCACTCGTCGGCGCGGAAGCCGCGGTGGAACCACAGGGCATGATCGAGGCTGGCGCCGGCGAAGCCGCCGGGGCCCCAGACGGCGCCGTGCACGGCGAGGACCGAGTCGAGCAGGGTGAGGTCCGAGGCGAACGTGAGCGCGCACGCGTGCAGCAGCGGGTCGTCGGGAAGCTTGCCGTCGATGCGCATCCAGACCCGCTGGGTCGGGGACGCGGGGCGGTCGCCGGGGCGGACCCAGCCGGGCTCGCCGACGTAGCGCACGTCGATGGGGCGCGGGATCTTCGACCAGATGCCGGCGCGCTCCGGGTACTTGGCCAGCCGCTCCCCCATCGTCGGGACGTCTTCCGGCAGGGGTACGCCGGCCGGCGCGGCCTCGTGATGGTCCAGGCCGTCCTGGGGCAGCTGGAACGACGCCGACATGAAGAAGATGACCTCGCCGTGCTGGCGGGCGACGGACCGCCGGACCGAGAAGGAGCGACCGTCGCGGATGTTCTCCACCGAGTACGCGATGGGCACGGTCGGGTCGCCGGGCCGGACGAAGTACCCGTGCAGCGAGTGCACCTGGCGCTCGGCATCGACGGTGCGGCCGGCGGCGACGAGCGCCTGACCGGCCACCTGCCCGCCGAAGACGCGCTGGGGGCCGACCGGTGGGCTCATGCCCAGGAACCGGTCGTCCCCCAGCGCTTCGAGGTCCAGGAGTCGGACGAGGGCGTCTACCGCCGCTTGTCCACTTGCGAGCTCATCCACCCCTGCAATCTAGAGGTAATCACGCGCTGTGTTCGTGTGACAGTGCTCCCAGCTGGTGCACGCGCAGCGTGTTGGTCGAGCCGGGCGTGCCGGGCGGGGAGCCGGCGACGATGACGACGTCGTCACCGGCGCTGAGCCACGGCAGGCCGGCCATGGCCATGTCGACCTGCTGGAACATCTCGTCGGTGTGCTCGACGAACGGCACGTCGAACGTCTGCACGCCCCATGACAGGGCCAGCTGGTTACGGACCGTCGGCTCGGGCGTGAACGCGAGCAGTGGCAGCTCGCAGTGCAGGCGGGCGAGGCGGCGGACCGTGTCACCGGTCTGCGAGAAGGCGACGAGCGCCTTGGCGCCGATGTTGCGGGCGATGTTGGAGGCGGCCGAGGTGAGCGCGCCACCGCGGGTGCGGGGGTCGTGCTGCAGCCGCGGCACCGACAGCGAACCGCCCTCGGTGGTGGCGATGATCCGGGCCATCGTGGAGACGGTCAGGATCGGGTACCGCCCGACGCTGGTCTCGCCGGAGAGCATCACGGCGTCGGCGCCGTCGAGCACGGCGTTGGCGACGTCGGACGCCTCGGCGCGGGTCGGCCGGGCATTCTCGATCATGGAGTCGAGCATCTGCGTGGCGACGATGACCGGCTTCGCCGACTCGCGGCACAGCTGCACGGCCCGCTTCTGCACGAGCGGCACCTGCTCGAGGGGCATCTCGACGCCGAGGTCGCCGCGGGCGACCATGACGCCGTCGAACGCCGCGACGATCTGCTCGAGGGCGGCGACCGCCTCCGGCTTCTCGACCTTGGCGATGACCGGGCGGTGCACCCGCTCCTCGTCCATGATCTCGTGGACGAGCTTGATGTCGTCGGGCGAGCGCACGAACGACAGGGCGATCCAGTCCGCGCCGAGCTGCAGCGCGAACCGGAGATCCTCGGCGTCCTTCTCGGACAGGGCGGGGACGCTCACCGCGACGTTGGGCAGCGAGACGCCCTTGTTGTTTGAGACCATGCCGCCCTCGGTGACGAGGACGGTGATGTCGTTTCCTTTGACGCCGGTGACCTCGACGGCAACCTTGCCGTCGTCGATCAGCAGCCGGTCGCCGGCCTTCACTTCCTGCGGCAGCTTCGTGTACGTGCACGACACGCGGTCGGCGGTGCCGACGACGTCGTCGCTGGTGATGATGGCCGTGTCACCGGTGCGCCACTCGTGGGGCCCGTTGGCGAAGCGACCGAGCCGGATCTTGGGACCCTGGAGGTCGGCGAGAATGCCAACGGAACGGCCGGCGGCAGCGGCGGCCTCACGGACGAGAGCGAACACCGCGGCGTGGTCCTCATGGCTGCCGTGGCTGAAGTTGAGCCGCGCGACGTCCATCCCGGCGTCGACGAGGCCGCGAATCCGCTCGGGCGACGATGTAGCGGGTCCGAGCGTACAGACGATTTTTGCGCGTCGAGTCACTCCTTGAGGCTAGCCCCTCCGCACCGTGACGGTTCGGCCGACCCGGGGGTGGCGCCATCAGTTGAGACACTGTCCACCGGCAGTTTCCCGATGATCGTGCGCTGTCCAGGTCGTCCATGTGCCTGGTGGCTGGTCGCTCTGGTGCACGGGAGCTCAGAGCTCGCGTTCGCCGCCCGTGAACGCCTCGGCGCGGGCCCGGCCGTCGACGCTGTGGCTGAACACCCGGGCGTCGCCGTCGGCGGTGTGCGTCTGCCCGGTCAGCGTCGCGTGCAGCGGCATCGCCGACGTCATCTCGGCCCGCACCCGCGGCAGCGACGACGGGTGCGCGTCACGCAGCCACGTCACCATGTGCTCCCTGATGAAGCACCGCAGGTCCCACAGCTTCGGCGCGTCCGTCGCGCTCACCAGCGCCCGCAGCCGCATCGCGCTGCCGGTCGCCTCGACCACCTGCAGGACCGAGACCCGCCCGTCCCACAGGTCCGTCGACTCCAGCGCCCGGCGCAGCTCCTCGCGCGCCTCCGGTACCGGCAGCCACCAGTCGACGTCCAGCATGACCTCACCGAGCAGGGCCGCCTCGGTCCGCGTCCAGTTCTGGAACGGCTTCTCCGTGAAGTACGACGTCGGCAGGATCAGCCGCCGGTCGTCCCACACGTGCACGACCACGTACGACAGCGTGATCTCCTGGATGCGCCCCCACTCCTCCTCGACGATGACGACGTCGCCGAGCCGCACCGCGTCGCTGAACGCCAGCTGCAACCCCGCGAACAGGTTGCGCAGCAGGCTCTGTGCCGCCAGACCGGCGATGATGCCGGCAAACCCCGCGCTGGCCAGCAAGCTCGTGCCCAGTATGCGGGCCTGCGGGAACGTCATGAGCATCACGCCACCGGCGATCACCGCGACCGTCGCGACCGTCACCCGCCGGATCATCACCACCTGCGTGTGCACCCGCCGCGCCTGCCGGTTGTCCGGCACGTCCGTGCGGAACCGCGCCAGCGCCGCATCCTCCGCCACCACCAGCAGCGCCGCGACCAGCCACGCCACCGTCCCGATGATGAGCAGCTGGTCCACGTGCAGGAACGTGTGCCGCCAGTCCGCCTCGTCGGCCGACCCCCGCACCGCGAAGTACACCGACGCCAGCACCACCACCCACTGCGTCGGCCGGTGCGCCTTCGTCGCCAGCTCGGTCAGCAACGCCGAGCGCCGCCCCGCCCGCAACAGCACCACGTGCGCGGCCTGCACCAGCAGTACCGCGACGACCGCCGCCCCGAGCGCGATAACGGGCGGCGTAAGAGTGTCGATGAGCGTCTCTTGCATTCGGCACCAGGTACCCGCGCCCCCTGGCCCCCTAACGTGTCCTGCGTCGCAACCACCAGACAACCGTCCCGGCAACCACCCCGGCACCGACCACCAGCCACCCCGGGCTCACCGCGCCACGCTGCTGCCGCTGCCCGGCCGACGGCTGACCGGCGGGCTGACCGGCGCTGCTGGGCTGACCAGCGGGTTGGCCGGCGCTGCTGGGGTCGGCCGGCAGGGTCGCGGTGAGCGCGGCGACCGGGTTGACGATGCCGTACCCGTACTCGTCGTCACGGCCCGGCTTCCCGCGATCGGTGGCGGTGGCGGTGAGCCGGCGGACCACCTCGGCCGCGGGGAGGTGGGGGTATTTCGCCCGTACCAGGGCCACGACCCCGGCCACAATCGCCGTCGAGTTGCTCGTGCCGTCCCCCGTGCCGTACTTGCCGAAAACGTCCAACGAGATGATGTCCGTGGCGGGTGCCGACAGCACCACTTCCGGCCCTGTCGCCGAGATGGTCGCGTGGGTTCCGTCACGATCGGTCCCACCCACCGCGAGGACGCCCGGGATCTTGGCCGGAAACCCAACGCGTGCAGTCGCCGGGGCATTTCCCGTGCCTGCGACAACGACCACGTCGGCGCGTATCGCCGCTTCTACCGCGTTCTTCACGACGGGATATTCACTGGTCACGGCCGCAATGCAGATGATCTTCGCGCCGTGCGCGGTCGCCCAGTCGATACCGGCAGCCAAGTTGGTCGGTGAGCCGCCGAACTCGCTGTGAACGGTCTGCACCGGAAGGATCATGGCCTTGGGCGCGATGCCGAGCACACCGCTGTCATTGGGCAGTCCCCGCCCCGCGATCAGGCCGGCCATGGCAGTGCCGTGTCCGTCGGTGTCATCCTTTCCCTCTCCGGAGGCACCCTCACCGAACTCCTTTCCTGGCATCACCGCACCGGCAAGCTCTGGGTGCCGATCGTCCACCCCCGTGTCGGCAACCGCGACGATCACGCCCTCACCCTGGCTCAACCGCTGAGCCTGAAGCACATCGAGGGCAGCAAGATGCCATTGCCTACTGCGTACGCTGTCGGCATGGGCAGGCGCAGGCGCAATCAGACCTGCCGCTGTAACCGCCAAGACCAACAGGACCGGTGCTCGACGGGCGGTCACCGATCAATTCCAAGGACTCCGGGGCCGACGTCGTGGGGACGCTCTTTCGTTGCCTCGATCAAGGGTGTCACCCCTCGTGGGACCACCCATTGCGACTCATCGTCGGATTGAGACTGGCTTCGAGCCACATACTCCTCGAAGGAACGGTCGCGGTTGCCGCCCGCAGCGCCATGAGACCTGACCATCGGGCCGCCGACCGGAGCGCCGGACAACCGCTGGGCTGGCTGCGATCCCCCGGCACCTGCGCGAGGCATCGCAGCGCCGGCCGGTGGCATTCCTATGACGGGTCCGCGGGCGCTGGGGGCCCGTGCCTCAGATTGTGCCGGGACGGTAAGAGGACCACCGATGATGCCATTCGAAATTGCTGCCACGTCACGCACGCCTGGAACACCGGTCTTGAGATCAGAATGAGTGCCGCCCGGAATCGACGACGGCTCGAAAGGTCTGCCGGCTGCCAGGTCGAAGTCGTCATCGATCTCATGCACATCGACGGGCGCAGGTGGATCGAAGGTCGGCGGAGCGAGGTTCGTGAGGTGCGTGCCACCGCCACGCCCGGAACCTGTCGTCCTCGGTTTGTTGCCGGAGATCTGTCCCGGTCCGGACGACTCGAGTTCCACACGGTCACGGATGGTGTCGTAGTTCGGCAGGCTGACAGCGAGATTCGCCGTCGCCTCCGCCACCACTTCGTCGGATCTCACGAAGGTCTGACGCGCAAGTTCGTCGAGCGACTTCTGTGTCTGCCGCCTGACCCGCGGATCAGGATATGACGCGGCGGCATTGTATTTTGCGACCAACGGAGCGAGGTCAGCACGCAGCTCGGCTATCACGGCAACGATGTGGGACACATTGGTCCGAACCTCCGCCGCCCCCAATGCTGTCTGCGTCATCGCATCAATCATGTCGTTGACCCGCTGCAGAAATGCCATCGCCGCGGCGCTGCGGTCGGAAGGCCACCCCTCGGCAAGCCGATCCCGCAGGGCTCTCAACCGGTCCCGGTGTACCTCCAGAGCGATCTGCTGACGCCGAAGGGTGGCCAGGTGCAGGTGGGCATCTACGGCGTCGTCGGCGGCGACCATTTCCCACAGCTCCGGCAGCCGCCACCGGCGGTACGACTCGGCCATCAGGCGGACCTGCCCGTCTTCGGGTCGTGCTGCGCGGCCCAGATGGCGTCGTCAACCTTCGTCGAGGCGACGGCCAGGCTGGTCTTGAACTGGTCGCCACTCAGCTGGTCCGCATGCGCATAGGCCGCGACGACCTCCTCGGCCGCCTGGACCAAGACCGCGCCGTTGTGGACGAAGGCGTCCATCAGGTCCAGCAGTTCGATCAGTTTGCGGTGGTACAGCGTGGCCGCCGCCTGGACGTCGGGGCTGGCGGTGCGGGTGCCGAACGACGGGGTGTCGACGAACGTGCGCAGGATCTGGTCGTGCTCGGGTGACAGGTGCGCGGTCAGGTCGGCGTGCAGGCCCGCACCGAACGAGCGGACCGCCTCCAGGTCGACCGTGAAGCCCGACTGGTGATCACTCATCGCGTCCTCCCCGCCACGATGTGCAATAGACAGTCGTGACGGTACAGCAACTCCGAACCCCCGTGACGCCCCGGAATCGCACCAACCGCACAGCGTGACAACCGCTACTCGGACCGGCGGCGGCTCCGGAGCAGCAGCAGGGCGCAGGCAGCCACCGTCCCGCCGCCGAGGAGGACCCAGACCACCGCTGGCAACCGGCCGGAGCCACCGCCCGGCCCGGCGCGGCCAGCGGGGGGCGATGCGGCAGGAGCCGGCGGCCCGATCGACGCGGTCAATGCCGCGACGGGGTTGACGATGCCGTAGCCGTACTCGTCGTCGCGGCCGGGCCTGCCGCGGTCGGTCGCGGTGGCGGTCAGCCGCCGGACGACCTCAGCGGCGGACAGAGTGGGATATTTTGCCCGTACCAACGCCACCACCCCAGCCACGATCGCCGTCGCATTGCTGGTGCCCTGGCTCGTGACGTACTTACCGAACGTGCCGGTCGAGATGATGTCCACGGCCGGAGCGACGAGCGCGATCTCCGGCCCGGTCGCCGAGATCGGCGCGTGGTTGCCCGCCCGGTCGGTCCCGCCGACGGCGAGTACGCCAGGCAGGCGTGCCGGGAAGGCGACGCCGGTGTCCTTCGGGGTGTTGCCCGCGCCCGCGACGACCACGACATCCGCCCGGAGGGCCGAGTCGATCGCCTGGCGCATCTCCGGGTACTCGCTCGTGCCGGCGGCGACGCAGATGACCCGGGCGCCCTTTGACACGGCCCATGCGATGCCGGCGGCGAGCGCCGTGGGGGCGCCGCCGAAGTCGCCGTGGATCGTCTGGACCGGCAGGATGGTGGCCTTCGGAGCGATACCCAGGACACCCGCGCCGTTCGGCAGCCCGCGGCCCGCGATGAGCCCGGCCATCGCGGTGCCGTGGCCGTCGGTGTCGGCGCGGCCGTCGCCGGAGGCGCCCTCACCGAACTCCTTTCCGCCAATGACCGCTCCGGCAAGCTCGCCGTGCCGGTCGTCGACGCCGGTGTCGGCGACCGCGACCAGCACTCCGTCACCCTGGCTGCTCTGGTGCGCGCGGACCACGTCGAGGGCCGTGAGGTGCCATTCGCGGTCCCGGACGCTGTCCGCGTGTGCCGGAGCCGGCGACAGCCACGACAGGACGGCGAGTGTCACGGCAACGCCGAGGGGGCGGAGCCTACGCTTCCTCAACGGTCGATCCCCAGGACGCCGGGTCCTGGGTCGTGGTCCCGGTGGGCCGCCGCGGACCGGGTGATCACTGGGGCGACCCCTTCCCTGACCGACCATGTCTCAGCCTGGGCGTCGTGCGAGTCACGCCGGCGCGTGCCTTCCGCGGCGGGGGTGAGACGACCCGCGTGCGGGCTGCCGATGAACGGGCGTCCGGTCGTCTGCACCGGCACCGTCCGGGAAACGGCCGCCGCCGGGTCTTCGCCCAGCCCGCCTGGTCCGTGCAGGACCAGGCCACCGCTCGCCGTGACACTCCGCACGCCCGGCTGGACGCCGTTCGGGTGAACGCCGGGCGCGGAACCGCCGGGGTCGGCGGCCTGCGGCAGGCCAGTGAGGCCGAAGCCGTCCTGCTCCGGGCCCCCGAGCCCGGTGCGGTCCGGCTCGATCACTGGTGCCGGAGGGTCGAAGCGCGGCGACGGCAGGACCGTCCGCACGGACGAACCGCCGCGCGCGATCGCGCCGCCGGACGACGTCGTCGTCGTCGTCGAGCTGGACTCCTCCCGGCGATCCCAGCTGAAGCGGGAGTAGCTGGGCAATGGGACGTCGAGCTTGCCCAGGGCTTCGGCCACGGTGGCATCCGCGGTGACGAGGATGCGCCGCGCCCGGTCGTCCAGGAGCCGCTGCGCGTTTGCGGTCACCCTGGGGTCGGCGGCCGCGCCCGCCCGTTCATAGTCGGCGACCAGGGGCTCCATCTCGGCTCGCGCCTGGACGATCGCGTCGGTCACGTGCACGAGGTTGGCGCGCAGCTCACCCGCCCCGCGCGCCGTCAGCACAATGGCATCGATCATGTCGTTGACCTGCTGGATGAACGCCATGGCCGCCTCGCTCTTCTCGGGTGGCCACGCCACAGCGAGCTGGTCCCGGAGGGCTCGCAGGCGGTCGCGTTGGGTTTCCAGGGCGGTCTGCTGGCGGCGCAGGGTGGCGAGGTGGAGGTGGGCGCCGGCGGGGTGGTCGGCGGCGAGCATCTGCCACAGTTGCGGCAGCCGCCAGCGCCGGTAATCGTGATCACTCACCGCGTCCTCCCCGCCACGATGTGCAATAGACAGTCGTGACGGTACCGCAGGATCAGCCGTGGTAGGTGGCGGGCATGTCGCAGGCGTCGAGGCTCTGTTCGTAGCCGTCGAAGAAGGCACCGGTGCGTTGGGCGGCGGAGCCGTGGGCGCCTTCCTTGAACCAGGGTTCGTCGTCGGGGTCGGCGACGGAGAGCAGGCCGGAGCGCAGCTCGTCGAGGTCGCCGTCCTCGAGGGTGAAGTAGCCGAGCTTGATGGAGTCGCCGATGTACGCGCCGGCGAAGCAGTCCGCCTGCAGCTCCTGCTGGATGGTGAATTGATAGTTGATGCCGAGGCGTTGCTGGACGGCGTGGCCGTACTCGTGGCCGAGGAGGTAGAAGACGAAGGCGTCGCCGAGCTCCTGGTAGACCTCTTCGGACCAGTTGACGTCGTAGGCGATGAAGTCGCCGAGGGGACAGTAGGCGGCGTTCTGCGTCGGGATCGGCTGTGCGCCGCACATGAGCTCGCCGTCGATGCGGTACGGCACGACCCGCGAAACGGGACGGAAGCCGACGATCCGGGAGCTCCAGTACCGCTCGACGACCCGCAGCGCGATGCTGACGTCGCTGGCGAACGTCGAGTCCGATGAGGGCGACGGAGCCGAGTAGGCCGGAGGCGAGTAGGCGGGGGCCGAGTAGGCGGGCGCCGCGGAAGGGGTAGGAGCGGCGGTAGGCACGGGGAGCGAGGGGATCCGCGGCGCCCAGAACGGCGGCGGGTCGGCCGGAGCGGCCGCCGCGGGACCGCCGAAGACCAGCAGAAACACGGTGCAGAGCAGCGAAGCGGACAGCGGGGTGCGGTTCATGGCCGAGGGGTACCCGGGAAGCGGCCCCACATGAGAGCCGCTCCCGATTCGCAACCCTAGGCGGACAGCGCGACCGCCGACGGCTCGACCGGCGCGGGCAGCGTGCCGTCGCCGCCCAGGTACGCATGGATCGAGGCGGCCGCCGAGCGGCCCTCGGCGATCGCCCAGACGATGAGCGACGCGCCGCGGTGCATGTCGCCGGCGACGAAGACGCCCGGCGCGGAGGTCTGCCAGTCGGGCCCGCTGTCGATGCCGCCGCGGCGGTTGCGGGTGAGGCCGAGGTTGTTGAGCAGCGGGCCGGGTTCGGTGCCCTCGAAGCCGATGGCGAGCAGGACCAGGTCGGCCGGGTAGAGCCGCTCGGTGCCGGGCACCTCGGTGACGACCCGCCGGCCATCCACCCTGGACACCTGGACCTCGGCGATGCGGACCCCGGTGAGGTCGCCGTCGTCGTTGCCCTCGAAGGCGGTGACGGCGACGGCGAAGGCGCGCTCGCCGCCCTCCTCGTGCGCGGGGTAGTTGCGCAGGATCCACGGCCAGGTCGGCCACGGGTCGCGGGACTCGTCGCGCTCGGCCGGGGGCACCGGGTACTGGTCGAGCTGCAGCACCGACCTGGCGCCCTGGCGGTGCGCGACGCCGAGGCAGTCGGCCGCCGTGTCGCCGCCGCCGATGATGATCACGTTCTTGCCGGCGGCGGAGATGGAGGCGGCGGGGACCCGGCCGGCGACGACCCGGTTGGACTCGACGAGGTGCTCCATCGCCAGGTGTACGCCGGCGAGCGAGCGCCCCGGGGTCTCGGGCGTGTCCCGGCCCTGCAGCGCGCCGCAGGCCAGCAGCAGCGCGTCGTGGCGGGCCCGCAGGTCGTCGACGGAGACGGTGATGCCCACGTTGACACCGGTCTGGAAACGGACCCCCTCGGCCCGCAGCTGGTCCAGCCGCAGGTCGATGTGGCCCTTCTCAAGTTTGAAGTCGGGAATGCCGTACCGCAGGAGGCCGCCGAGGGCGTCGTCGCGCTCGTACACCACGACGTCGTGCCCGGCCCGGGCGAGTTGCTGCGCGGCGGCGAGCCCGGCGGGGCCGGAGCCGACGACGCCGACGCTCTTGCCGGACCGCTCGGGCGCCGGGCGGGGGGTGACCCGTCCGGCGGCGACGGCCCGGTTGATGATCTCGACCTCGATCTGCTTGATCGTGACGGGCTGGCCGCCGGCGATCGACAGCACGCACGCGGCCTCGCACGGCGCGGGGCACAGCCGCCCGGTGAACTCCGGGAAGTTGTTGGTCGCGTGCAGGGCCTCGATCGCGAAGTCCCAGTTGCCGGTGCGGACCAGGTCGTTCCAGTCGGGGATGCGGTTGCCGAGCGGGCAGCCGTCGTGACAGAAGGGGATGCCGCAGTCCATGCAGCGGCTGGCCTGCTCGGTGATCAGTTCGTCGGACGCGGACGGGTACACCTCGCGCCAGTCGCGCAGCCGGACCGGGACGGGGCGCCGGGCCGGCAGTCGCCGCTCGTAGCGCAGGAAACCGTTCGGGTCAGGCACGTGCCACCTCCATGACAGCCGCATCAACATCGCGGCCGGCAGCCTCGGCGGCCCGCTTGGCCTCCATGACGCGCTTGTAGTCGCGCGGCACGACGGCGGTGAACTGGGTGACAGATTCGTCCCAGTTGTCCAGGATCCGCGACGCCACGGCGGAGCCCGTCTCCTCCAGGTGCGTGCGCACCAGCGACCGCAGCACAGCGGTGTCGGTGACCGGCTCCAGGTCCACCAGCTCGGCGTTGACCAGCGAACGGTCGAGGTTCCAGACGTACGCGACGCCACCGGACATGCCGGCGGCGAAGTTCCGCCCGGTCGGGCCGAGCACGACCACGGTGCCGCCGGTCATGTACTCGCAGCCGTGGTCACCGACGCCCTCGACGACCGCGACGGCCCCGGAGTTGCGCACGGCGAACCGCTCGCCGGCCTTGCCGCGCATGAACAGCGCACCGCCGGTGGCGCCGTACAGGGCGGTGTTGCCGCCGATGATCTGCTCCTCGGCCGCGAACGGGGCGGTCGGGTCGGGGCGCACGACGAGCCGCCCGCCGGACAGGCCCTTGCCGACGTAGTCGTTGGCGTCGCCGAGCAGGCGGAGGGTGACACCGTGAGGGACCCACGCGCCGAAGGACTGCCCGGCGGTGCCGCGCAACGTAACGTCCACGGTGTCGTCGGGGAGGCCCGCACCGCCGACCCGGCGCACAATCTCGCCGCCGAGCATCGCTCCGACGGAGCGGTGCTCGTTGCGGACGGCGATCTCCAGCTTGATCGGGTTGCCCTCGTCGAGGGCCGGCGTGACCGCCGCGATGAGCTGGTTGTCCAGCGACCGCTCCAGGCGGTGGTCCTGCTTGGTGGTCTGGCGCCGCGCGGCGTCGTCGGCGAGGGGAGGAACGTGCAGCAGCGGGGTCAGGTCGAGCCCGCCGGCCTTCCAGTGATCGACGGCCGGACGCACGTCGAGCAGCTCCGTGTGGCCGATCATCTCGTCCAGCGTGCGGAAGCCCAGCTCGGCCAGGTATCCGCGGACCTCCTCGGCGAGGAACCAGAAGAAGTTCTCGACGAACTCGGGCTTGCCGGTGAACTTCTTGCGCAGCGCCGGGTTCTGGGTGGCGATGCCGACCGGGCACGTGTCGAGGTGGCAGACGCGCATCATGATGCAGCCCGACACGATGAGCGGCGAGGTCGCGAAGCCGAACTCCTCGGCGCCGAGCAGCGCCGCGATGATGACGTCCCGGCCGGTCTTGAGCTGGCCGTCGACCTGGACGCTGACCCGGTCGCGCAGGCCGGACAGCAGCAGCGTCTGCTGGGTCTCGGCGAGGCCGAGCTCCCACGGCGTGCCGGCGTGCTTGAGCGAGTTGAGCGGCGAGGCGCCGGTGCCGCCGTCGTGCCCGGAGATCAGGATGACGTCGGCCTTCGTCTTGGCCACACCGGCGGCGACGGTGCCGACCCCGACCTCGGAGACCAGCTTCACGTGGACGCGGGCCGCCGGGTTGACGTTCTTGAGGTCGAAGACCAGCTGGGCGAGGTCCTCGATGGAGTAGATGTCGTGGTGCGGCGGCGGCGAGATGAGCCCGACGCCGGGGGTGGCGTGGCGGGTCTTGGCGATCCACGGCCACACCTTGTTGCCGGGCAGCTGGCCGCCCTCGCCGGGCTTGGCTCCCTGGGCCATCTTGATCTGCAGGTCGTCGGCGTTGACCAGGTACTCGGTGGTGACACCGAAGCGGCCGCTGGCGATCTGCTTGATGGCGGAGCGCCGGCGCGGGTCGTGCAGCCGCTCCGGGTCCTCGCCGCCCTCGCCGGTGTTGGACTTGCCGCCGATGCGGTTCATCGCGATCGCGAGGGTCTCGTGCGCCTCCATGGAGATGGAGCCGTAGGACATGGCGCCGGTCGCGAACCGCTTGACGATCTCGGTGGCCGGCTCGACCTCGTCGAGCGGCACGGCGGGGCGGACCCCGGTGCGCAGCTCGAACAGGCCGCGCAGCGAGCCGGCCTGCCCGGCGAGCTCGTCGACCTTCGCCGTGTACCGGCGGAAGACGTCGTACTGCCGGGACCGGGTCGCGTGCTGCAGCAGGAACACGGTCTCGGGGTTGAACAGGTGCAGCTCGCCCTCGCGGCGCCACTGGTACTCGCCGCCGACCTCGAGCCGCCGGTGCGCCGCCTCCGCCTCGTTGGCCGGGTAGGCCCGCGCGTGCCGGGCGGCGATCTCGGCGTGGATCTCGGCCAGGCCGATGCCGCCGATCTTGCTGGGCGTGCCGGTGAAGTACCGCTCGACCAGGCGCGGGTCCAGGCCGACGGCCTCGAAGACCTGGGCACCGCAGTACGAGCTGACGGTGGAGATGCCCATCTTCGACATGATCTTCAGGACGCCCTTGCCGAGCGCCTTGACGTAGTTGTGGACCGCCTTCTCCGGGTCGAGGCCGGGCAGCGCGCCGGTCGCGATGAGGTCCTCGGCGCTCTCGAAGGCCAGGTACGGGTTGACCGCGGACGCGCCGAAGCCGGACAGCAGCGCGACGTGGTGCACCTCGCGGCAGTCGCCGGACTCCACGACCAGCGACACCTGGGTGCGGGTCTGCTCGCGCACGAGGTGCTGGTGCACGGCGGCGGTGAGCAGCAGCGACGGGATCGGCGCCAGGTCGACGGTCGAGTCGCGGTCGGACAGCACGAGCACGCGCACGCCGTCCTCGATCGCCTCGGACACCCCGCGCATGATCTCCACGAGGCGGCGCTTGAGACCGGTCGCGCCGTCGCGGATCGGGTACAGGCCGGAGACCCGGACGGCCTTGAAGCCGGGCAGGTCGCCGTCGTCGTCGATGTGCAGCAGCTTGGCGAGGTCGTCGTTGTCGATGACCGGGTACGGCAGGGCGATCTGCCGGCAGGACGCGGGGCCTGGCTTGAGCAGGTTGCCCTCGGGGCCGATGGTGGCCCCGACGCTGGTGACGATCTCCTCGCGGATGGCGTCCAGCGGCGGGTTGGTCACCTGCGCGAAGAGCTGGGTGAAGTAGTCGTACATGAGCCGCGGCCGGGTCGAGAGCACGGCGACGGGCGTGTCGGTGCCCATGGACCCCAGCGGCTCGGCGCCGGTCCGCGCCATCGGCCCGATGAGGATCTTGAGCTCCTCCTCGGTGTAGCCGAAGGTCTGCTGGCGGCGCTGCACGGAGTCGTGCGTGTAGACGACGTGCTCGCGCTCGGGCAGCTGGTCGAGGTCCATGAGGCCGGCGTGCAGCCAGTCCCCGTAGGGCTCGGCCTGCGCCAGCTCGGACTTGATCTCGTCGTCGGTGCGGATGCGGCCGGCGGCGGTGTCGACGAGCAGCATCTTGCCGGGGGCCGAGCGGCCCTTCGCCACGATCGTCGCCGGGTCGAGGTCGAGCACGCCGGCCTCGCTGGCCAGCACGATCAGCCCGTCGGCGGTCTGCCACCAGCGGCCGGGACGCAGCCCGTTGCGGTCCAGGACCGCGCCGACGACGGTGCCGTCGGTGAAGGCGACGCTGGCCGGGCCGTCCCACGGCTCCATCAGGCAGGCGTGGAAGCGGTAGAACGCCTTGCGCAGCGGGTCCATGCGCGGGTCGTTCTCCCAGGCCTCCGGGATCATCATGAGCACCGCGTGCGGCAGGCTGCGCCCGGACAGGTGCAGCAGCTCGAGGACCTCGTCGAAGTTGGCCGAGTCGGAGGCCTCCGGCGTGCAGATCGGGAACAGCCGGCGGATGTTGCCCGGCAGGTTCTCCGTGGCCAGCAGCGCCTCGCGGGCCGCCATCCAGTTGCGGTTGCCCCGGATGGTGTTGATCTCGCCGTTGTGCGCGATCAGCCGGTACGGGTGCGACAGCTCCCACGACGGGAACGTGTTCGTCGAGAAGCGCGAGTGGACCAGGGCGATCGCCGAGGTGACGCGCTCGTCGGACAGGTCGGGGAAGAACGACACGACCTGGTCCGGGGTGAGCATGCCCTTGTACGTGATGGTGCGCGAGGACAGCGACGGCAGGTACAGCTGGATGCCCCGCTCGCGGGTCTCCCGCTCGGCCTGCTTGCGCACGCAGTAGACGACCCGGTCCAGGTCCAGGCCGGACAGCACGCTGCCGGGCGAGCCGAGCTTCTCCGCGGCGATGAAGACCTGGCGGATGCGCGGCATCGCGGTGAGCGCGGTCGCGCCGAGGTCGGTCGGGTCGGTCGGCACGTCGCGCCAGCCCAGCACGTGGGCGCCCTCGACGAGCGCGTACTTCTCCAGCACGCGCATCGCGCGCTGGGCCGCCTCGTCGTCGTTGGGCAGGAACGCCAGACCCGTCGCGTAGGAGCCCGCCTCGGGCAGATCCTGCACGCCGGACGCCTCGCGCAGGAACGCGTCCGGGATCTGGATCATGATGCCGGCCCCGTCGCCGGTGTTGGGCTCGGCGCCGCGGGCGCCCCGGTGGTCCATGCGCTGCAGCGCTGACAGCCCCTTGGCGACGACGTCATGGGACCGCCGGCCGTGGATGTCCGCCACGAACGCGACCCCGCAGGCGTCATGCTCAAAAGCAGGGTGGTAAAGGCCCTGCGGCTGCGGTCCCGGGTAACCCATCGGGCCTCCTGACGTCATCGATTGCGAGTCGGGACAACGTCGGCCCTGGAAACAGCTTGCGGAGCAGTCTTGCCAGTGTACGCGAAGATTGAGGCGGAATCCTCATGTGTGGTCCGCAGCCCGTCACGCATGTTGCCGACCAACGTACCGTCTCCACCTCGGTGCGAGATACAGCATGAGATCGTGACAAATCCCACGAGCTCGCAGGTGGGACCGCATGTGGGAGTTTGACGGCCGCGGCCGGGCGGGTCCGCGACGGTCCGTTACCGAATCGGGACGCAACCTCCGGCAGTCTGGAACACGTCCAAGGGACGGATGGCTCATGCCAGCCGCTACTTCTTACGATGATGCCTGGCAAGATCGCCCGCCACCAGTTCAGCGACGAGATCGCTCAGGCGTTGAACCGACTGGCACAAACCTGGGATACACCGGTGTCACAACCGGTGCATGCTCTAGCCCAACGAAGGAGGTGTGGACATGGGAGTCTCCGCACGCGCACTGGCCACGATCACCGCTCTGGCGGGTCTGATCGCCCTCTCTGCTTGCAGTGCTGACGAAAAGCCCAAATGGAGCAACAGCGGCAGTGCCGGCGGCCCCTCGGCTTCCGCGTCCGCCGCGCAGCCAACCGCGACCCTGACCGCGCCGGCCGACGGTGCGACCGGCGTCTCGACCGCCACCGAACTCGCCCTGCAGGCGGCGCCCGGCGCGAACGCGTCGGTCACGCTGACGGACGCGTCCGGCGCCACGGTCGACGGCGCCCTCCGCTCGGACGGCACCACCTGGATCCCGGGGAAGCAGCTCAAATACGGCACGCAGTACACCGCAACGGTGACCTCGGCCGGCGACAGCGCCGGCAAGAAGATCACGTTCACGACCATGGCGAAGCCCGGCAAGACGGTCAACGTCTCGACGGCCCTGTCCGACAACAAGGTCTACGGCGTGGCCATCCCGATCGTCGTGCGCTTCGGCTC
Source organism: Dactylosporangium sp. NPDC050688 (assembly GCF_040654515.1). NCBI lineage: Bacteria > Bacillati > Actinomycetota > Actinomycetes > Micromonosporales > Micromonosporaceae > Dactylosporangium > Dactylosporangium sp. NPDC050688. The sequence continues at coordinate 401,178 of NZ_JBFAIC010000001.1, read as the reverse complement.
CAGCGTCCCCACGGAGCTGCGGGCGAGCGTCGAGAAGCGGCTGCTGGTCACCAGCACGCCGCCGCAGATCGGCACCTGGTACTGGTTCAACGGCGGCGAGGTGCACTTCCGCCCGAAGGAGTACTGGCAGACCGGCACGAAGGTCAGCGTCCGGCTGGCGACGGGTGGCCTGCAGCTGACGAAGACCGGCTGGGGCACCAGGGACGTCACGACGAACTTCACCATCGGTGACAAGATCATCATGACGACCGACGACAAGACCCACCAGATGACGGTGGAGAAGAACGGCGAGGTCATCAAGACCATCCCGGTCAGCCTGGGCAAGGCCAAGACGCCGAGCTCCAGCGGCCACATGGTCATCATGGACAAGCAGCAGTCCGAGCTGTTCGTGTCGACCGACCCGTCCGACCCGTACCGCGAGACGGTGTACCTGACGCAGCGCACCACCAGCGGTGGCGAGTACATCCACGCGGCCCCCTGGTCCGAGGGCGACCAGGGCAAGCGCAACGTCTCGCACGGCTGCACCAACGTCTCGCAGAAGAACGCGAAGTTCCTGTTCGACCTGACGAGGATCGGCGACGTGCACATCGTCAAGGGCACGCCGCGCAAGCTGGCCTGGGGCAACGGCTGGACCGACTGGGACAAGCCCTGGGAGGAGTACGTCAAGGGCAGCGCCCTCCCGCCGCCGACCCTGCCGGCCGCGGACCCGAGCGCGCAGCCGAGTGCCTCGGCCTCCGTCTCGCCGTCCGCCTGACGAAGGCCGGCCAACGCACGACCAGCAGCCCGAAGGGCCGCTGCCGGTTCCACCGCAACGGTGGGCTGACAGCGGCCCCTTCGCTGGTCCAGGATTGCTGCCGTGCTCGCCTGGATCGACCCGACGTTCCACGCCACCGAGGTCGTCCTCACGGCGCTGGTCGTGCTCGTGCTCACCGCCAGCGTCGTGCGCGCGTCGCCGGACCGGATGCGCTCGCGGATCCGCACCCGCGGACTGGCCGCGGCGTTCCGGCGGTCCGCGGCGACGAACACCCTCGCCGCCCTCATCGCCCTGGAGGCCGTCCTCGTCGGCCCCGACCTCGACCTCGCCGACCTGGGGCTGCGCCCGATCACCGTCGGTGACGTCCTGATCGCGCTGGGGTTACCGGCCGCGGCCGCCGCGACCGCGGCGCTGCTCACGATCCGCGCCGGCGCGATCGACCCCGCCGACGACCCGTTGGCGTTCCTGCGCCCCGCGACACCGGCCGAGCGCCGCTGGGCGGCCGTCGGGGCCCTCGCCGCCGGGGCCGGCGAGGAGATCGTCTTCCGGGGTCTGTTCATCGCCGCCGGTACGGCCCTGGGCCTGCCCCCATGGGCGGCGGCCCTGCTGTCCGCGGGACTGTTCGGCCTCGGCCACCGCTACCAGGGCGTGCGCGGGATGGTCGTGACGACCGGGGCCGCGGTCGTGTTCACCACCCTGTACGCGCTGACCGGCAACCTCATCGTCCCGATCGCCCTGCACGCCACCGTCGACCTGGTGTCGCTGCTGTTCGTCCCGGCACTGCTCGCCCGCCACGATCAGCGCCCCGCCGCGGCGGACACCGCGGGCGCGGCCACCGCCGGGGCGGACACCGCCGCGCTGGACACCGCCGCGGCGGACACCGTGGCGGGCACCGCCGCGGCGGATGTCGTGGGCGCGGACGGCGGCGGGGCAGACAGCGCGGCGGCGGAGGCCGGATCATGACGGCGCGTTCGAATGGACCGATCCGCGCTTCGACGTCGCCGGCGCCGCGCTGACCCTGCTCATCCTGGTGACGAGCGTCGCCGCCGCCCTGCACGGGTCGACGGCGAAGGCTCGCGCCGCCCGTGACCGGCTGGTCGCGACCCCGGGCGGCAGGCTCCGGCTGTACCACGGCGCCACCCGCGTCTCGGTGATGCTGGCGGTGGCCGCGGTCGCCGTCGGGTGGACCGACGGCGTCGACCTCGCCGACCTGGGCCTGCGCGCACCGGTCGCCGGCGACGCGATCATCGCCGCGCTCGCGATGGCCGCGATCATCCCGTCAAGCCTGGCCGGGGCCGCCCGGAGTGACGGAAATCGGATCTCGCGCGGGGATCGACGCACCGCTACCGTCTCGCCCATGGCTCTCGTCCGTCGCACGAACGTGCTCGGCCCCCACTCCAACCGTGTCGTCGCGGCCGCCTCGGTGACGCCCGCCGACGCCCCCGCGATCGGCCGGGCCCACGTGCCCGCCCAACCCGCTCCCGCCCAACCCGGCCCCGTGCAGACCGGCCCCTTCCAGCCCGGCGCCTCGACCCGCTCGGCGAGCGCCGAGGCCACGGCGGACGCCGGCGCCGCGCCCGGCGCGGAGGCGGCCGGGGAAGAGGTCGGGATCGCGATCGCGGCGGCCGGCCCGGCGGAGCCGATGCCCGGCGGCGAGGCCGCGGCCGTCCCGCCGCAGCCCGCGTCGGTGCTGTCGCTGGTGTCGGCGTTCGCCCTGGTCGCCGCCGGTGGCGCCGGGTCCTGGGCGCTGTGGCACTACAAGATCAACGCGCAGGCGATCCACCTGCCGGACGCGACGACGTTCTTCGCGGTGCTGTTCGCGTTCGCGACCGCGATCGAGCGGATCCTGGAGCCGTTCGCCCGGTTCCTGCCCGGCAAGCACGCCCGCGGCGAGCTGGAGGCGGCGGTGGCCAACCTCGCCAACAAGTACCATGACGCCACCCTCGACGACCTGATCCAGGTCGCGCACGCCAAGTCGATGCTGGAGAAGGGGCGGGCCAGCCGCGGCCTCGTCTCGTGGGGCATCGCGACTGCCGTGGCGACCGTCGCGTCGTCGGCCGGCGGCCTGTACCTGCTGCACTCCATCGCCGGGGAGAACTGGGACGGCATCCCGGTCTGGATCGACGCGATCGTCACCGGCATCGTGGTCGGCAGCGGCACGAAACCGCTCCACGACGTGATCAGCAAGGTGCAGAAGAACAAGGAGAAGTCCGAGGACACCCCCTGAGCCGCGTCAGATGACGAGCAGCCCGTCGGTCTGCGCGCTGTGCGTCAGGGTCGACAGGGCTGCCGGCACCTCCAGGAACGGCAGGTACGGCAGGTCGTACGGGTGCATCCGCAGCACCTGCGTGGCGTGGTGCCCGGGGACGACCCCCGTGGGGTAGGCCCGGGCGCAGCGCCGGTCGACGAGCCCGTGCCGGGTCGCGAACCCGGCGACCGCCTGCCACTCCGCCAGGTGCGCGACCGTCGGCAGCGGCATCCCGGGCGGCTCGGCGAACACGTCGACGGACGTGAACGGCTCGCTGCCCGCCAGCCACCACGACAGCGACCGCACCGCAGAGCGCAGCGGGTGTTCGCACCAGTACGGCACGAGCCCGGCCCGCAGCACGTGCCACGGGTCGAGGAGGCGGCCGCACTCCACGACGAGCCGGCCGCCGGTGCGGTCACAGGCCCGCAGCCATTGCCGGTACAGGTCGGCGACGGCCCCGCTGAGCACGTCCGGGTGCCGGTAGAGGACCTGGCGGACCGGGTGGCCGTGGGCGGAGCAGTACCGGCGCAGGTCCTCGACGAGCGCCCGGTCGACGGCCCGCTCGCCGTCGCTGTCCTCGCGGGGTGCCCGCCCGCGCAGCGACCGTTCGTCGCGGTAGTCGCCGGGGCCGAGGCCGCTGGCGCGGCTGCCGAGCTGGAAGCAGTAGCCGTCCTCGCCGGGGGACGTCTGCCAGCGGCTGACGTCGCGCACGACGACGACCGGCGCGTCCGGGTGCAGCCGTTCGGCGATGAACCGGCGGTACGCGGCCGGCAGCCGCCGCCACCGGACGACGGCGTACGCGGTCGCCGGGCCGGACCAGCCGCGCCACACCGGGTCGTACACCTGCCGCACTCCGACGTCAGGGTTGTCGGCGAGGATGTCACGGGCGAGGCGCTCACCGTCGGCCGCGGGGCGCTCACCGTCGGCGACCTCGGGGGTCGGCACCTCGAACGCGACCGGCAGCCACGGCACGCCGAGGGCCATCGCGAGGTGGACCGCGGCGCCGTGCGGCGAGCCGAGGACCAGGCCGCCGTAGCCGCCGTCGGGCAGCTGACCGACGAGCCAGGCGGCGACGTCCTCGGCGTCCAGCTCCCGCCGGGCGTGCCGGCCGGCGCCGCCCCTGTCCGCGCCGACCCGGCCGGCCCGGTCCATCGTCCACTGTGGAGCCGCGACGACCGGCCTGGCGACGCCGCCGCGGTATGCGAGGGCGCGTCCCGAGGCGATCGCTAGCGTGGCCCCCAGCCCGTTGGGCCACAACGACCCGACGTCCTGCGTGGCCTCGACCCGCCGCCTCATACCGCTCCTCGACTCCCGGGCTCCAACCACCGGTCACCCGACAGCGCTCTTCCCAGGCGCACCGCCGGTAAACCCTCGCCGCCCGAACCCGGCGCCGCGAACCCCCTCATGGCGCCGTGAGCTGCGAACCCGTAGACTCGCTACACATGAAGGCGGACGCGCTGCGCGGGCATCTCGACGCACTCCTGCTCGCGGTGCTGGACGGCGAACCCCGCCACGGCTACGCGATCATCGAGGCGCTGCAGGAGCGCAGCGGTGGCTCGCTGGCCCTGCCCACCGGCACGGTGTACCCGGCCCTGCGCCGCCTGGAGCGCGCCGGCTACGTGGAGAGCGCCTGGTCGACGGTCGGCGGGCGGGAGCGCCGCACATACCGGCTGACCAGCGCCGGCCGGAAGGTCCTGGCCGAGGAGCGCTCGGCGTGGCAGGAGTTCACCGCCACGATCGGCGCGGTGCTGCTCCCCCCGCCCGCGACTGCCTGACGCTCCCCCGCCGCGACCGCCGGCTGCCCTCCGCGCCGGCTGGTCGGCACAGCCCGGCGCCGGTCACACAGCGCCGGTCACACGGTGGCGGTCACACGGTGGCGGGGCGGGGTCTCGGGGTGCGGGCGGCGGCGACGCAGCGCACGGCGAGGCAGCCGGCGTAGCCGAACGCGGCCGTGTTGACGAGCATGCCGATGAGGACCGGGGGCCAGGTCGCGGCGGCCGGCCACTGGTGCAGGCTCAGCGCGAACACGGTGGCGCCGAGCAGGGCGTGCATGCCGAGGAAGACGACGGCCGCCTGGCCGACGAGCCGCGCGTACCGCAGGCCGTCGCGCAGGAAACGGCTGCCCCAGCCGAACCCGACGACGGCGAGGCCGGCGGCCCCCGCGGCGAGGAACGACGTGTACTGGAAATGGTCGACGAGCACCCAGTAGACGTGGCTGGCGCGGTCGTCGGTGCTCCACGAGGTGCGCCACCACATGAGCGGCTCGAGCAACGTCATGACCGGCAGGACGAGGGCGATCCAGGTCGAGACGCGGCGGCCCTGCAGCATGGCGAGCTCCGCCTGGTACGCGGGGACGACCTGCCGGTGCGCGCCGAAGTCGGCGACGGCGCGCCGCTGCGCGTCGAGCGGGTCGTGGCCGGCGTCGGCATACGCCTCGGCCGCGTCCAGAAGGCTGTCACGCGCCTCGGTCAGCATGTCGTGCCGGTGCCGGCGCGGCCCCCGCAGCGCGGCGGCGAGCCCGTCGACATAGACGTCGATCGGCCCGGAACCGTGTGAGACCCCGTCCACCCGTCAAGGTTCCCACACGCTGGTCCCGCACCGTCAACCTGCCGCCGCGGTCATGCCCGCCCGGCCGTCCTCGACGCGGACGATCCGGTCGAAGCGGCTCAGCTGCGCCGCGCGGTGCGTGACCACGACGACGGTCCGGGCCCCGGCGGCCCGCAGCGCGGTGTCGAGCACGGCGTCCGCGGCGGCCGGGTCGAGGCCCTCGGTCGGCTCGTCCAGCAGCAGCACGGGCGGCGCCGCGAGCAGCGCCCGCGCCAGCAGCAGCCGCTGCCGCTGGCCGCCGGACAGCTTCGCGCCGTCCTCGCCGACGATGTCGTCCAGGCGGTCGGCGTACTCCGGCAGGCCCGCGTCCATGAGTGCCCGCCGCAACCGCGCGTCGCCGGCGAGCGCACCGGCGCGGCCGACCAGCAGGTTGTCGCGGACGGTCGTGTGGAACACGTGCGCGTCGGCGAACACGCCCCCGGCGACCCGCCACGCCTCGACGCCGGCGGGCATGCCGTCGACGGAGCCAGCGGCGAGGGGTACCCGACCGGCGACCGCGGCGAGCAGCGTCGACTTGCCGGACCCGCTGGGCCCGACGACCGCGACCCGGCTGCCCGCGGGCAGCGCGAGGTCGACGCCGGTGAGCGCGGGCGGCAGGTCGTCGCGGTACCTGACGGTGACGCCGCGCAGCACGAGATCGACCGGACCCTCGAAGGGCTCACCGGCCGGACCGTCATCGGAGGGGTCGGCGCTGCCGGGGGCGCCCGCGGTGGCGATGAGGGCACGCACCCGGCGCAGCCCGCCGCGCAGCTCGGCGTGCCGGACGGCGGCGGCCGCGAGGGGCACCACGACCTCGCCGACGCTGAGCGCGACGAGCGCCAGCACCGGCGCCGCGCGCCCGCCGGCGAGCACCGCGATCCACACCGCGACGAGCGCCGGCACCAGCGCGGCCGCGCCACCCACGACCGCGGCGACCGTCGCGGCCCGGGCCTCCAGGGCGGCCAGGCGCCGGGCGCGGTCGGCGGTGCCGGCGAGGGCGGCGGGCAGGGCACCGTACGCGGCCAGCTCGGCCGCCCCGTGCACCACGTCGACGGTCGCGCTCGTCAGCTCGCCCCGGGCGGCCGGCGCGGACCGCGGGGTGAGCCGGTGCCCGGCCCACGGCAGCAGGACCCCGGCGAGCAGCAGGCCGGCGAGGAGGACCAGCCCGGCGCCCGGGTCGGCGAGCGCGACGCCGGTGACCCCGGCGAGCCCGACCACGGCGGCGACCCCGGCCGGCAGCGCGCCGCGCAGCACCGCGTCCTGCACGCCGTCGACGTCGGACACGACCCGGCTGAGCACGTCGCCGGACGGCACGGCGGCGGTCCCGGCCGCCGGCCGGGCGAGCGCGTCGAACGCCCGGGTCCGCAGGTCGGCGAGCACCCGCAGGACGGCGTCGTGGCCGGCGAGGCGTTCGGCGTACCGGAGCCCGCCCTTGACGAGCGCGAACCCCCGCACCGCCGCGATCGCCACCGCCAGCGCGGCGAGGGGTGGCTGCTCGGCGGCCCGGACGATCATCCAGGTGGCGGTGCCGACCAGGCCGACCCCGGCGACCTCGGTGAGCACGCCGAGGAGCCCGGCGAAGACCAGGCGCAGCAGCGCGCCCGGCCCGAAGAGCCGCACAGCCGGCACAGCGGTCACGGCGGTCACGCCGTCACCTCCGCACTCCGGCGCCGCCGTGCGCCAAGACTGAGCGCTCCTCCGCTGCGCTCCGGGCCGCGCGCCGGCACCTCCGCTGCGCTCCGGCGCCGCCGCGACCCGAACCTGAGCCCATGGTTCGCGGCTCCTCCGCTGCGCTCCGGGCCGCTCACGCCGGCACCGCCCCGGCGAGCGGCGCCGCGACGCCGTCCCTGACCTCGACGACCCGGGTCGCCACCGACAGCAGCGCGGGACGGTGCGCGACGAGCAGGGCGGTGCGGTCCGCGGCGAGCCTGGCGGCGGCCGCGATCACCGCCGCCTCGCTGGCCGGGTCGAGCCGCGCGGTCGGCTCGTCGAGCAGCAACAGGTCCGCCCCCGGCGAGCCAGCCGCCCCGCCTGGAGCAGCAGTGCCGTCCGGAGCAGTGGCGCCGCTGCGCAGCCAGGCCCGGGCCATGGCGAGCCGCTGCCGCTGGCCGCTGGACAGGCCGCGGTGGGTAAGGTCGGTGTCGTACCCGTCGGGCAGGGCGCGGATGAACGCGTCGGCGTCCGCAGCGACGGCGGCCCCGACGACGCGGTCCAGCGGCGTGTCCGGCGCGCCGAGGCGGATGTTGTCGGTGACGCTGCCGGCGAACAGGTGCGGCCGCTGCGGCAGCCACGCCAGCCGGGCCCGCCACGCGGCGAGGTCGAGGCCGGCCAGGTCGGCGCCGCCGACGAGGACCCGCCCCGCGCTCGGCGTGACGAACCCCAGGACGAGGGCGAGGATCGTGGACTTGCCGCCGCCGCTCGGGCCGACGAGCGCGACCCGGTCGCCGGGCGCGACGTCGAGGCTGAGGTCGCGCAGCGCCACCACGTCGCCGTAACGCACCTCGACCCGGTCGAACGCGAGCCCGGCGAAGCCCGCGTCGGGGAGGCGGGGCGATGTGCGTACCGGCGAAACCGGCGGCGCGTCGAGGACCCGGAAGATCTCCGCGGACGCCGCGAGCCCTTCCTGGCTGGCGTGGAACTTGGTGCCCAGCGCCCGCAGCGGCAGGTAGGCCTCCGGGGCGAGCAGCAGCACGACCAGGGCGGCGCTCAGCGTGAGCCGCCCGTCGAGCAGCCGCAGGCCGACGGGGACGGCGACGAGCGCCACGGACACGGTCGCCACGAGCTCCAGCACCAGCGCGGACAGGAACGCCAGGCGCAGCGTGCGCATCGTCGCGACCCGGTACGCCTCCGCCATCGCCCGGACCCGGCGGACCTGGGCCCGTTCGGTGCCGAACGTGCGCAGCGTCGGCAGGCCGGTGACGGTGTCGAGGAAGTGCCCGCCGAGGCGCTGCAGCAGGTGCCACTGGCGTTTGGTGCGGGCGCCGGTCTGCTTGCCGACGAGCACGCCGAAGATCGGGATGAGCGGCAGCGTCAGGCCGACGACGAGGGCGGACCTGGCGTCGGTGACCGCGAGCCAGCCCAGCGTGCCGAGGGGGACGGTGACGGCGAGGAAGACCTGCGGCAGGTACGAGGCGAGGTACCCGTCGAGCCCGTCGACGCCGCGCCCGGCGAGGGTGGCCAGCTCGCCGGCGCGCTGCCCGGCCAGCCAGCCGGGGCCGCGGGCGGTGGCGGCGTCGAGCAGCTCGACCCGCAGGTGCGCCTTGACCTGGGCGGTGGCCCGGCCGGCGAGGGCGGTGGCGGCGGCGCCGTGCACGCCGCGCAGCACCACGAACCCGAGGCAGGCGAGCGCGGCACCGGCGGAGACCGTGCCGGTGACGGCGCCGGACAGCAGCGTGGCGAGGCTGACGGCCTGCCCGACGACGAGGATCGCGGCCAGGACCGCCGAGCCGGCCAGCACCGTCACGTAGTGCCTGACCGGCCCGAGCCGGAGCAGTCTTCTGTCCATGAAACGTCCGCGCGCCCTACCAGTAGAGAGGGGTGGGCTGACTCTCCCGCCGCCTGAACAGCCACCAGCAGGCGATCTGCGCGGCGGCCAGCACCGGCAGCAGCGGCGCGGCGCCGATGGCGAGCAACCGGAGGGTGTCCCCGCCGGCGGCCGCGCTGTCGACGGTCACCGTCGCACCCGGGTCCATCGTGGACGCTAGCACGCCGGGGTACCTGGCCAGGGCGACCGTGATCACCGGTAGGGCGCACGCCACAAGCGTGGCGGTGAACGCCCGCCCGCCGATGAGCCACCGGGTGGCGAGCAGTGCGCCGGCGGTCGCCGCGGCCAGGGTGGTGGCCAGGATCGGGTTGCGGATGCCGGGCGGGTCCTGCCAGTACCAGACGATCGCGGCGAGCAGGACGAGCCCGGCGCCGGCGGGTGCGGCCCGGCGCAGCACGCGGCGGTTCGCCGGGTCGCCGCGCCAGGCGAGGTACGCGGCACCGTTGGCGACGACGAGCGCCACGTTGACCAGCGTGGTGAGCCACACGGCGGGGCTCGCCAAGGGCGCAAAGCCGTGCACGTGTCCGTCGGCGGTCATCGGTACACCGTGCAGCACGACACCGAGCAGGAGTCCCCAGCCGACGGCGAGCGCCGCGGCACCGGCGGTGATCAGCGCGTCGAACCCGCCAGGTCGCGCCGCCCGGCCACGCAGCTGCACGCCGGCGTTCAGGGCGACGAGGCCGAGCACGACGGCGACGACCACCGGGTACGCGGCACCGAACAGCTCCCCTTCCAGGCGCGGGAAGGCGGCGACGAGCACCCCGACCGCGCCGACGATCCAGACCTCGTTGCCGAGGAACCGGGGGCCGACGGCGTTGAGCGCGGCCCGCTTCGCGGGGTCGCCCCTGTGCAGCGGCAGCAGGAGCGCGACGCCCTGGTCGAGCCCGCCGAACGCGAAGTACGCCATGAACAGCAACCCCAGGATTCCGTACCAAAGTGTGCTCATGCCGTCACCTCCGCTGCGCTCCGGCGCCGGCCTGAGCCCCACCCTGAACTGCTGATTCGCAGCCCTCCGCTCCGCTGCGGCCCGCTCATGCCGCCACCTCCGCTGCGCTCCGGCGCCGGCCTGAGCCCCACCCTGAACTGCTGATTCGCATTCCTCCGCTCCGCTCCGGACCGCTCATACGGAGACCTCCTCGCGGGCCGGCTCGGGCTGGGGCAGGAACTCGTCGCCGGGGCCGTGTCTGGCCTTGCGGGCCAGCAGCCACCAGTCGACGGCGGCGAGGCCCACGACGAGCGTGGTGAACCCGGCCGTGGAGGCCAGCAGCGCGCCGTCGCTCATCGGTGACACCGCGTCGGCGGTCTTGAGCAGCCCGTAGACCGCCCACGGCTGGCGGCCCTCCTCGCGGACGATCCAGCCGGCGATCGCGGTGAGGAACGGCACCGGGATGAGCGCGGTGAGCAGCCACAGCATCGGCCGGGCCCAGCGCCGGGTGCTGAGCACGTCGCGGATGGCGAGCACCCGGGCGGCGAGCAGGATGAGGAACAGCAGGTTCGCCACCATGATCATGATGCCGAGCGAGACGCCGACGATGCTGTCCGGGATGTAGTCGCCGGGGCCGTACCTCGCGGCCATCTCGGCCTGCCGGGCGACGGCGTCGTCACCGCCGGCGAGCTTGGTCGGCTGGTTCTCGTCGAGCGGGCCGAACTGGGCATAGCCGAAGCCCATGGTGAGGAACAGGCCGGCCAGCGCGTTGTGCAGGCCGGTGCGCAACGACCGCCGGAACAGCTCGGCGTGCTCGCCGCCGGGGCGGCGGCGCAGGTGCCAGGCGCTGACGCCGGCGACGAACATCCCGCCGGTGAGCATCGCCGCGAAGACGACGTGCGCCAGCGCGAACCACAGGGCGCTGTTGCCCAGCAGCGCGCCGAAGCCGGTGAGCCGCGCCCGGCCGTCGCTGTCGAGCACGTAGCCGACGGGGTGCTGCAGGAACGCGTTGGAGACCATCACCCAGAACGCGCTCAGCAGCGCGGTCGCCGCGACGCCCCAGATCAGGGCCAGGTGCAGCCGCCGGTCGAGCCGCTCCCAGCCGAAGAGCCACATGCCGAGCAGCGTCGACTCGAGCACGAACGCGACGAGGGTTTCCATGGCGAGCGGCGCGCCGAACACGTCGCCGGTGAGCCGGGACAGCCCGCTCCAGTTGAGCCCGATCTCGAACTCCATGACGAGGCCCGTGGCGATGCCGACGGCGTAGTTGATCGCGTACAGCGAGCCCCAGAAGCGGGCCGCCCTGGCGTACACCGGATCGCGGGTGCGCACATAGCGCGTCTGCGTCGCGGCGACGTGGAAGACCAGGCCGAGCGTGAGCGCGACGAACAGGAAGTGCATCGACGCGGTGACGGCGAACTGCCACCGTGCGGAGTCGAGCGCGGTCATAGGTTGCCCCCCGACATGTACCCAACCAACATGTCGGCAGACTACATGTAGCCGCACAAAAAAGCAGCGCCCGCGCTCCATGAGCGCGGGCGCTGCTGTGAAGGCTCTCAGGCCGCGGTGTTGCGCTTCCCCGCCACCTGGGCGAGGCCGACCAGGGCGTGCGCCCGGGCGTACTCGGCCGGGGTGAACGCCGGCGCGGGGCGGCGCACGTAGAGCGTGCCCCCGGCCGGGTCCTGCAGCTGCATGCCGGTCGCGGTGTACCCCTCCGCACCCGTGGACGTGTCCGCCCGCCAGGAGATGTCACAGTCGCCGAGCAGCGATGCGAGCGCCTCCTCCAGGGTCGCGGTCCCGTCCAGGACCTTCGCCGCGAGGGCGAGCACCCGGGTCGGCTCGTCGATGAGCCCCCGCACGTCGGCCTGGGCGATCCACGCGTCCCGCCCGCGGCCCCGCTGGACGGCCTCGGTGAGGTCCGCGACGCTCAGCTCGTCGGGCGCCTCGACCAGGAAGTCGTCGACCGCGCCGGACTCGGTGGTGTGCACCTGGACGGAGAGGATGTTGACCTTGCGCAGCGCGAGGCTGGCGGTCAGGACGGAGAGGAAGCCGGGGCGGTCGTCGACGGTCGCCCGGATACGCCAGAGGGTCATTTCAGAGGGCTCCTTGCTTGTGACGCAGCCCGGGCAGCAGGGGGGGACGGGCCGCGGGTCCACGGGACCCGCGCCGGTCAGGCCGCCCAGGAAGCAGTTGTGCCGGCGGGAGCGGGGGTTCCGGCAACGGAACCGCCCGCTTCACCCAGCTCCGCCAAGCCGGGCCCCGCCAGCCGTTCCCCCAGCACAGATGCGGTTGCACCGACCAGCTGCGCCAGCCTTGCCACTTCGGAGCCGTGGAAGGGTGGTGCTCCAGCGTCGCCGCCCGCCCCGCCGCGGGCGACAACAAGGACCAGACCTCCGCGCTGAAAAGGCGCGACAGCGAGATGGACGCCGTCAGCAGCGCTGATCGCACGGGGTCGGAGTGGTGCGATGTCCACCTGAGGGGGGACATCCGGAGTGCGCCAGCTGGCGCAGATCACCGAGGTGTCGGTCCATGCCTGTGCACGCGCGCCGCCGCCCGCCCAGTCCGATCCGACCAGGATCGCGACCGCCCAGTCCGCGCCGAACAGTGCCGGTGCCGCGTCGACGACCGTTGCCAGGCCGTTCTGCGGGTTTGCCGCCACCTGTCCGATGAGCGCGACCTCGCGGCCACTACTCGGCTCCGACAGCTCCGTGCCGCGCCACACACCGTCCACGCGAACGCCTGGGATCGCCGCGAGACCCGTGAGAACACGGTCGACAGGGGCCGAAGCCGGCCATACCACGGTAAGGTCGTCCACCGCACGGCCACCGACGCGCTCCAGCACTACGACCGAAACGATGTCGGCACCGACCACACCCAGCGTCCGGGCAACCTGCCCGAGTGAGCCGGGACGGTCGGGGAGCGCCACTCGCAGCCTCAGCAGCATGTAGATCGACCTCCCGTTCGTCCTTGGCTGACCTGTACGCCGCCGTTGGTGTACGTCTTGCTCTCCGGTACTGCCAACAAGCTTGGCGACCCCGGATTTCCGCGCCGTTTCGCCGCGGTGTCGATGCCGGAACGTCTCCGGGTCCCGCGCTGAGTCCGCGAAAACGGACAATGGCGGTGAAACACCTCGCTCAATGCTTGACAGAGAACGCGTCTCACCCATGGACTGGCCGTATGACCACCCCGCCCGGTCTCGACCTCGCCCGCCTCGCGGCATACCTGCGGGACAAGGCCCCCGGCCTCGTCGCCGAGCCCCTCCACGCCGAGCTCATCGCCGGCGGCCGGTCCAATCTGACGTACGTGCTCAACGAGGTCTTCGTGCTGCGCCGCCCGCCGCTGGGCCATGTCCTGGCCACCGCGCACGACATGGCCCGCGAGCACCGGATCATCTCCGCGCTCGGCCCCACCGCGGTGCCGGTGCCGGAGGCGCTGCTGCTGTGCGAGGACGACAGCGTCATCGGCGCGCCGTTCTACCTGATGTCCCGGGTACCGGGGGTGGTGCTGCGCAGCCGCCGGCAGACCGACCCGCTCGGCGAGCAGGCCCGCCGCGAGGTGGCGTTCGCGATGATGGACACCCTCGCCGGCCTGCACCGCGTCGACCCCGCCGCGGTCGGCCTGGCCGACTTCGGCCGGCCCGAGGGCTTCCTGGAGCGGCAGGTCCGGCGCTGGTCGAAGCAGCTGGCGCAGTCCACGAGCCGGGACCTGCCCGACGCGGAGACCCTGCGCGACCGGCTCGCCGCCGGCATCCCCGCCTCGGCCGCGACCGCGATCGTGCACGGCGACTACCGCCTCGACAACCTCATCGTCGACCCCGCGACCATGCGCGTCGCGGCGGTGCTCGACTGGGAGATGGCCACGCTCGGCGACCCGCTCACCGACCTCGGGCTGCTGCTGGCGTACTGGACGGTCCTGGACCGGTTGAAGATCGGCGTCAACCCGATCGCCGACGGGCTGGGCGCCGACGCCGGCTTCCCGACCGGCGACGCGCTGCTGGAGCGCTACGCCGCGAGCAGCCCGCTGCCGCTGGACGATCTGCACTGGTACGTCGCGATGGCCTGCTACAAGCTCGCCGTCATCTTGGAAGGCATCCACTTCCGCTACACCAGCGGCCAGACGGTCGGCGCCGGCTTCGACCAGATCGGCGCGCTGGTCCCACCCCTGCTCGCGCAGGGTCTCGCAGCGATCAACGGAGAGAGCTGATGGACTTCCGCTTCGACACCCGCACCGCCGAACTGCACGAGAAGCTCACCGATTTCATGCAGGAGGAGGTGTACCCGGCCGAGGCGCGCTTCGAGGAGGAGCTGGCGCGGCTCGACGACCCGTGGGCCCGCCCACCGGTGATCGAGGAGCTGAAGGCGTCGGCCCGCGACCGCGGCCTGTGGAACCTGTTCCTGCCCGACGACCGGTTCGGTGCCGGCCTCACCAACCTGCAGTACGCACCCCTGGCCGAGATCACCGGGCGCAGCCCGCACCTGGCGCCGGAGGCGCTCAACTGTGCCGCACCCGACACCGGCAACATGGAGGTCCTCGCCGGGTTCGGCTCACCGGAGCAGCAGGACCGCTGGCTCAAGCCGCTGCTGGAGGGGCAGATCCGGTCGGCGTTCTGCATGACGGAGCCCGACGTCGCCTCGTCCGACGCGACGAACATCGCCACCCGCATCGAGCGCGACGGCGACGCGTACGTCATCAACGGCCGCAAGTGGTGGTCCTCCGGCGCGATGAACCCCAACTGCGCGATCTTCATCGTCATGGGCAAGTCCGACCCGGCCGCGGAACGCCACCGCCAGCAGAGCATGATTCTGGTCCCCCGCGACACCCCCGGCGTCACCGTCAAGCGCGGCACACACGTGTTCGGCTACACCGACGCGGCCCACGGCGGCCACGCCGAGGTGCTGTTCGAAGACGTCCGCGTCCCCGCCGACCACCTCATCGCCGACGAGGGCTCCGGGTTCGCGATCGCGCAGGCCCGCCTCGGCCCCGGCCGCATCCACCACTGCATGCGGCTCATCGGCATGGCGGAGCGGGCGCTGCAGCTCATGTGCGAGCGGGTCAGCGAGCGGGTCGCGTTCGGCCGTCCCCTCGCCGAGCAGGGCGTCGTGCGCGACTGGATCGCCGAGAGCCGGGTCCGCATCGAGCAGGCCCGGCTGCTGGTACTGAAGACCGCCTGGCTCATGGACACCGTCGGCAACAAGGGCGCCCACACCGAGATCCAGGCGATCAAGATCGCGGTGCCGCAGATGGCCGAGTGGGTGATCGACAAGGCGATCCAGGCCCACGGCGCGGCCGGTGTCAGCCAGGACACGCCCCTGGCCGCCCTGTGGTCCCAGGCCCGGACCCTGCGCCTCGCCGACGGCCCCGACGAGGTCCACCGCGCGTCCCTCGCCAAGCGGGAACTGCGCAAGTACAGCTGAGCTTCTGTATTTCGGACGGGGCCGTCCCTGTCATGTGAGGGCCGGCCCGCCCGCCGTCATTCCGCGACGCGGTAGGCCGCCGGCGCCTCGTACGTCGGCGACGGCACGTCCTCTTCGTCCTCGAACCGCTCCTGCGCCGCCTGGATGGCCTTCGGCGCCGAGGCCGCCACCGCCCAGCCGACCGCGATCCCGCCGAGGACGGCGACCGCGACCCAGCCCCACGGCTTACGCTGCTTGCGGCCCGACAACGCGTCGAACGCCAGGCTCGCCCGGTGCCACGCCTCGTCCGCCACGGACCCGACCCGGTCCGACGCCGAGCTGTACCGGTCCGACGCCTCGCCGGCGATGCCGTACGCCCGGTCCTTCACGGACCCGCCCACCGACCGCGCGGACTCGACCGCTGACACCAGATACTCCCAGGCGTCCTCGGCCACGCTCTCAGCGCGCCGCTTACCCTTCTTCCACTGTGCGGTCATCTCAGCCACCTCTCCTCCATTGACCGAGTGCCCTGTTCCCGAACCCCGCAAACCGCTGTTCCTGGCTTCGGCTGTTCCTGGCTTCGGCGCGGCTGCCGCCGCGGGCCGGCCGGGGGGTTCCCACCCCGGAGCCCCCCATGCTCGCTGGCGCTCGCACTGCCTGCGCTGACGCGCGGCAGCCTCACGCGCGTGCGCGCCGCATCCGGTGGCCGCCGCCCCGCCGCCCGGACCCCGATGGTGATCGAGTCGCCCCCGCCGACGGCCGCGGTCCCGCACCCCAACCCCGTGGTGATCGAAGGCGCGTCCCGGTCACCCGGATGACCACGACACGACTTCGATCAAGCGAGCAAGATCACTAACAACCCGGCCGCCGCCAGCACAGGAGACGCCACAGCACAGGACACACCGCAACCCGCGCCACCCCGCCAACGGCCGCGCATCCCCCCGCCCGACCCCGTGGTGATCAAAGTCGCACCCGGTCGTCCGGATGACCACCACGCGACTTCGATCAAGCGAGCAAGATCACCAGCGATCCAGCCGCCGCCGGCTACGTGCTGGTGCGCTCCACCAGGTGGGTCTCGACCATCACGGCGGAGGGTTCGGCGCCGGCGATGCGGGCCAGCAGCAGCCGGACCATCTCCCGGCCCATGGCCTCGACGGGCTGGTGGACGGTGGTCAGCGGCGGGTCGGTCTGGCGGGCGATGGCCACGTCGTCGAAGCCCACCAGCGACACGTCCTCGGGGACGCGCTTGCCCAACTCGCGCAGGGCCCGCAGGGCGCCGACGGCCATGAGGTCGGAGGCGGCGAAGACGGCGTCGACGTCGGGTTTGCGGGCGAGCAGCTCGTGGATGGCGCGCTCGCCGGAGGCCTCGCTGAAGTCGCCGTACGCGATGAGGGTCTCGTCGACGGGCATGCCGGCGTGTTCGATCGCCTCGCGGTAGCCGGTGAGGCGGGACACGCCGGCGGCCATGTCCTGCGGGCCGGCGATGGCGGCGATCCGGCGGCGGTTGCGGTCCACGAGGTGGCCGACGGCGAGGCGGGCGCCGCCCTCGTTGTCGGCGTCGACGAAGGCCACGTCGGTGGTGGACCGCCCCCCTTCCGACAGCATCCGGGCGGGCCGGCCGCCGAGGACCACGGGCAGGCCGCGCTGCTCCAGCAGGCCGGGCAGCGGGTCGGCGTCGTGCAGGGAGAGCAGCATGACGCCGTCGACGTGCTGGTTGGTCAGGTGGTGCTCGACGCGCTGGCGCTCGGCCGGGGACTGGGCCATGGCGAGCCACAGCTGCAGCTGGGTGTCGGCGAGGGCGGAGCTGACGCCGCGGACGATGCCGGCGAAGAACGGCTCGCCGAAGACGCGCTCCTCCGACTCGGAGACGACGAGGGCGACGGAGTCGGTGCGCTGGGTGACGAGGGCACGGGCGGCGCGGTTGGGCACGTAGCCGAGCTCGTCGATCGCCTTCTGCACGGCGGCCCGCGCCTCCGGGCTCACCTGCGGCGAGCCGTTGACCACGCGCGACACGGTGCCGCGCCCCACGCCGGCGCGCGAGGCGACCTCGTCGAGGGTCGGGCGGCCCGCGGAGCGGGGGCGGCTGTTGGTGGAAGGCACGGCCCCATTGTGCGCACCCGCCAGCGATCTTGCAGCCGCGGTGTCGGAGATACGCGACACCGCGGCGGCAAACCGAAACGATCTACGACAAATGTGCCTCGACCTGCACCGTCGTGCCGGCGGGCGCGACGGGCAGGACGCCGCCCTCGACGGGCACCCCGTCGGCGACGAGCCGGCAACTGGTGGCCGCCGCACCCGGCTCCTTGTGCACGGTGATCTGGTACGTGGCGCCGCGGAACCGGCGTACCGCGGAGAACCCGGACCACGCGGCGGGGATGACCGGCGCGATCCGCAGCCCTGACAGCTCCGGGCGGATGCCCAGGATCCACTGGGTGACGGCCGCGTAGTTCCACGCTGCGGTGCCGGTGAGCCAGGAGTTCTTCGCCTCGCCGTGGGTGGGCGCGTCGCGGCCGGCGATCATCTGGGCGTACACGTACGGCTCGCAGCGGTGCAGGTCGCCGAGCTCCTCGCGGGCCGACGGGTTGATCCGCTTGTAGTAGTCGAACGCGCCGTCGCCGTTGCCGACCATCGCCTCGGCGATCATGAGCCAGGGGTTGGTGTGGCAGAAGATTCCGGCGTTCTCCTTGTACCCCGGCGGGTAGGAGGAGATCTCGCCCAGCTCGATGCGGTACGAGCTGAACGCCGGCTGCTGCAGCACGATGCCGTGCGGGGTGGCCAGCCGCTCCCGGACGCTGGCCAGGGCGCGGGCCGCGGTGCCGTCGTCGAGGCCGACGCCGCCCATGACGCACATGCCCTGCGGCTCGATGAAGATCTGGCCCTCGTCGTTGGACGCCGAGCCGATGACGTTGCCGTGGAAGTCGTACGCGCGGCGGAACCACGCGCCGTCCCAGCCGTGCTCGCCGATGGTGCCGGCCATCTTCTCCGCCGCGATCTGGTAGGCGGTCGGGTCGTCGCCCTTCTGCGCCGCCAGCCCGGCGAGCTCCTTCGCGGCGAGGACGAACTGCCCGGCGATGAACACGGACTCCGCGACCCCGCCGGTGGCGTTCTCGGTGGTCTGGAACGGCTCGCCCGGCGTGTCGGAGAAGCAGTTGAGGTTGAGGCAGTCGTTCCAGTCGGCGCGGCCGATCAGCGGCAGGCCGTGCGGTCCGAGGCGGTCCAGGGTGTACCGCAGCGACAGCTTGAGGTGCTCGTACAGGGGCTGCTCGCTGCCTGGCGCGTTGTCGAACGGGACCGGCTCGTCCAGGATGCTCAGGTCGCCGGTCTCCTTGACGTACGCCGACACGCCGAGGATCAGCCAGAGCGGGTCGTCGTTGAAGCCCGACCCGATGTCGTTGTTGCCCCGCTTCGTGAGCGGCTGGTACTGGTGGTACGCCCCGCCGGTCGGCAGCTGGGTCGCGGCGATGTCGAGGATCCGCTCGCGGGCCCGCTCCGGGATCATGTGCACGAAGCCGAGCAGGTCCTGGTTGGAGTCGCGGAAGCCCATGCCGCGGCCGATCCCGGACTCGTACAGCGACGTGGACCGGCTCATGTTGAAGGTGACCATGTTCTGGTAGGCGTTCCAGATGTTCACCATGCGGTCGGTGTCGGTGTCCGGGGTCTGCACCCGCAGCCCGCCGAGCAGCTCCTCCCAGCGCGCCGCGAGGGCGGCGAAGCCGGCGTCGACCGTCGCCTGGTCGAGCCACTCGGCGATCTTGGCCTGGGCGCCGGCCTTGTTGATGGTCTGCGAGCCGGGCGGGTCGAACTTCGCGTCGCGGGGGTTCTCCCAGTACCCGAGGACGAAGCCGATCTCGCGGGTCTCCCCCGGCTGGAGGGTGAGCTTGACGTGGTGCGAGCCGTGCGGCTGCCAGCCGTGCGCGATCGAGCCGGTGGACTCGCCGCGCTCGACGACGAGCGGCCGGTCCCAGGAGCGGTACGGCCCGAGGAACGCCTCCCGCGCGGTGTCGAAGCCCGCCAGGGGCTCGCCGCAGGCGAAGTAGGCGAAGTGGTCGCGCCGCTCGCGGTACTCCGTCTTGTGGTAGATCACGCCGTCGACGACCTCGACCTGGCCGGTGTTGAAGTTGCGCTGGTAGTTGGTGGCGTCGTCCTGGGCGTCCCAGAGGCAGAACTCGATCGAGGAGAAGGCCGACAGGGTCACCGCGGTGTCCCGCTCGTTGGTGACCTTGAGCCGCCACACCTCGAGGGTCTCCCCCAGTGGCACGAAGTAGAGCGTTTCGGCCTTGATCCCGCGGTACCGGGAAGCGATGCGGGTGTACGACAGCCCGTGGCGGCACTCGTAGTCGTCGAGCTCGGTCTGCGTCGGCTGCCACGTGGGCGACCAGAAGGTCTCCTCGTCCCGCAGGTACAGGTACCGGCCGCCCAGATCCATCGGGGCGTTGTTGTACCGGTAGCGGGTGAGCCGGCGCAGGCGGGCGTCACGGTAGAACGAGTAGCCGCCGGCGGTGTTGGAGATGATGCCGAAGTACGCCTCGGTGCCGAGGTAGTTGATCCAGGGCAGCGGGGTGTCTGGTCGGTCGATGACGTACTCGCGGCGTTCGTCGTCGAAGTGGCCGAAGCGCACGGGGTGCCTCCTGCTGGGGTAGAGACGCGCTGGACACGTGCCCGGTCAGGCCGACTCGCGGACGACGAGGTGCGTGTCGAGCACAGTCGAATGGGCCGGCCCGCCGGCGATGCGGGCCAGCAGGAGCCTGGCCATCTCGCGCCCCATGCCCTCCACCGACTGGTGCACGGTGGTGAGCGGCGGCTGGGTCTGCCGGGCCACGGCGGAGTCCTCGAACCCGACCACGGCCACGTCGGCGGGCACCCGGCGGCCCAGCTCACGCAGGGCTCGGATGGCGCCGGCGGCCATCAGGTCGGAGGCGGCGAAGACCGCGTCGAGACCGGGGTTGAGATGGATGAGGCGGTGCATCGCGTCGGCCCCGCTCGCCTCGCTGAAGTCGCCGTACGCGATGAGTCGCTGATCGTGCGGCAGGGACGCCAGGCGCAGCGCCTCCCGGTAGCCACGGAGGCGGGCGATGCCCACCGCCATGTCCTGCGGCCCGGCGATCACCGCGATGCAGCGGCGACCGAGGCCGATCAGGTGATCGACGGCGGTGCGGGCACCGCCCTCGTTGTCGTTGTCGACGTAGGCGACCTCGTTGTCACCGTTGTCGTCTTCCGCCTCGAGCATGTGCGCGGGGCGGCCGCCGAGCACGGTCGGCAGTCCCCGTTTGGTCAGCAGCGCCGGCAGCGGGTCGTCGTCGTGCAGCGACAGCAGCAGTACCCCGTCGACGTGCTGGTCCGACAGGTGCCGCTCGACCATCAGGCGTTGCGACGGCGACTGCGCCATGGCGAGCCACAGCTGCAGGGAGGTGTCGGCCAGGACGTTGCTGACGCCGCGGACGATGCCGGCGAAGAACGGCTCGCCGAAGACCCGCTCCTCCGACTCGGACACCACGAGGGCGACCGAGTCGGTGCGGCGGGTCACGAGGGCGCGGGCGGCCCGGTTGGGCACGTAGCCGAGCTCCTCGACGGCGCGGGCCACGGCGGCGCGGGCCTCCGGGCTGACCTGCGGCGAGCCGTTGATCACCCGGGAGACCGTGCCCCGCCCGACGCCGGCGAGCGCGGCCACCTCGTCCAGCGTCGGGCGGCGCACGTTACTCGCCGAGGCCGTTGTGCTTGATGACTTCGCGGTACCGGTGGCCACTGGCCTTGATCGTGCGCTCCTGCGTGTCGTAGTCGACGCGGATCATGCCGAACCGCTTGGTGTAGCCCCACGCCCACTCGAAGTTGTCCAGCAGCGACCAGGCGAAGTAGCCGCGCAGCGGCGCCCCGGCGGTGATCGCGTCGTAACAGGCCCGGAAGTGGGCGTCGAAGTAGGCGACCCGGTCGGTGTCCTCGACCGAGCCGTCGGGGCCGACGGTGTCGATGTACGCGGCACCGTTCTCCGTGATGTAGAGCGGGATCGCCGGGTAGTCGCGGGCGACCCGGGTGAGGGTCTCGGTGAGCCCCTCGGCGTCGACCTCCCAGCCCATGTCGGTGACCGGGACGCCGGGCCGCTTCAGGAACCGGACGGTCTCGCTGCCCGGCCACGACGTCGGCGCCCGCCAGTACGGCTCGGCGGGGACGTCGGGGTCCTCGGCGGCGACCACGTGCCGGCTGTAGTAGTTGATGCCGAGCAGGTCCAGCGGCTGGGCGATGCGCTCCAGGTCGCCGTCGCGGACGAAGCCGAAGTCGCTGACCCCGGCGAGGTCGGCCACGACGTCGGCGGGGTACGAGCCGAGCAGCACCGGGTCCAGGAAGATCCGGTTGGCGAGCCCGTCGATGCGGCGGACCGCGTCGAGGTCGTCCGGCCTGCTCTCGTCGGCCGCGGAGATGGCGTACAGGTTGAGCGTGATGCCCAGCTGCGCGCCCGGGTCGGCCGCGCGGATCGACTCGACCGCCTGGCCGTGGCCGAGGAGCAGGTGGTGCATCGCGGCGAGGGCGTCGGGTGCGTGCTGGCGGCCGGGCGCGTGGACGCCCGAGGCGTAGCCGAGGAACGCCGAGCACCACGGCTCGTTGAAGGTGGTCCAGTGCCGGACCCGGTCGCCGAGCGCGCCGTGCACGAGCATGGCGTAGTCGGCGAACCGGGCCGCGGTGTCGCGGGCGGGCCAGCCGCCCGCGTCCTCGAGCTCCTGGGGAAGATCCCAGTGGTACAGCGTCACCCAGGGGGTGATGTCGTTCGCCAGCAGCTCGTCGACGAGCCGCCGGTAGAAATCCAGGCCCTTGGCGTTGGCCGGCCCCGACCCGCCCGGCTGCACGCGGGGCCACGCGATGGAGAACCGGTAGGCGTTGACGCCCAGGTCCTTCATCAGCCCCACGTCCTCGCGGAAGCGGTGGTAATGATCGCAGGCCACGTCGCCGGTGTCCCCGCCCAGCGTCTTGCCCGGGGTGTGGCTGAACGTGTCCCAGATCGAGGGGGTGCGGCCGTCCTCCTGGGCCGCCCCCTCGATCTGGTACGACGCGGTCGCCGCACCCCACACGAAACCGGGTGGGAACGTCAGCGGGTCGATGCTGGTCACGCCTTGACCGAACCTTCCATGATGCCGCCGATGATCTGACGGCCGAATGCGATGAACACGAGCAGCAGAGGCACGATCGCCAATGCTGTCCCGGTAAAGACTTGCACGTAGTCGGTCTTGTAGTAACCGGTCGCGAGAATGTTCAGTGAAACTTGCACGGTCGGCGTGTCACCGGTGAGCACGACGTACGGCCACAGGAAGTCGTTCCAGGTCTCCATGAACGTCAGCAGGCCCAGCACCGCGGCCGCCGGACGCAGCGCCGGCAGCACCACGGACCAGTAGGTCCGCCACGTGGACGCGCCGTCGACCCGGGCGGCCTCGATGAGCTCGTCGCTGATCGCCGACTCCGCGTACTGCCGGATCATGAACACGCCGAAGCCCTTGACCAGGAACGGCACGATGACCGCCTGCAGGGTGTTGGTCCAGTCGAACTTCACCATCAGCAGGTACAGCGGGATGATGTTGACCTGGGTCGGGATCATCATCGTGAGGATGATGATCAGCAGCAGGGCGTTCTTCCCGCGGAACTTGAGCTTCGCGAACGCGAACCCGGCAAGGGTGGAGAAGAACACCACCGACAGCGTCACGCACGACGACACGATCGCCGAGTTGATCAGGCCGTAGATGAAGTTCGCGTCGGTGTTCTCCAGGACCCGCTGGGCGTTGTCGAAGAAGTTCGGCCCCGGGGTCAGCGGCGGCGGGATGTCGGTGACGGCGCTGTTGTCCCGCGACGCCACGATGAAGGACCATACGATCGGGAACACGGACAGCACGATCGTGATGATCAGCGCGAGGTAGGTCAGCGGGCTGGCGTCCCACAGCGCCGCCGAGGCGCTGCGGACCTTGCCCTTCTTGCGCGGCGGCTCGACCGGCACGCTGCGCGGCCTCGTCATGGTGGTACTCATGTCGTGGTCCCCTTGACGGATCGGCGCACCAGCGCGAAGTTGACCAGCGCGAAGATCAGGATGATCAGGAACAGCAGCCAGGAGATCGCGGCGCCGCGGCCCACGTTGTAGTTGTTCGTGAACGTGGTCTCGTAGATGTACATCGCGACGGTCTGGAACTCGTTGAGCGAGCCACCCTGGATGCGGCCGTAGTTGAACAGCAGCGGCTCGGTGAACAGCTGCATGCCGCCGATCGTCGAGATGATCACCGTGAAGAGGATCGTCGGCTGAATGAGCGGCACGGTGATCCGCCAGAACCGGCGGGCCGCGGACGCGCCGTCCAGCGACGCCGACTCGTACAGCTCCTTCGGGATCGCCTGCATCGCGGCGAGGTAGATCAGCGCGTTGTAGCCGGTCCAGCGCCAGTCGACCATGAACGCGATCGCGGTCCACGACGACCAGCGGCTGTTGCGCCACTCGACCGGCTGCAGCCCGATGGCGTCCAGCAGCCAGTTCGCCAGGCCGTACCGGTCGGCGAAGATCAGGCCGAACACGATGCCGACGGCCGCGACCGAGGTGATGTTGGGGATGAGCACGCCCATCCGGATCGCGGTGCGGGCCCGCATCTTCTTGTTCAACCAGCTCGCGATGAGCAGCGCGAAGATCAGCTGCGGCACGGTCGCGACGATGAACAGGCCGAACGTGTTGTAGATGACGATCCAGAAGTGCTCGTCCATCAGGACTTTGCGGTAGTTCTCGAGCCCGACGAAGCCCGCGTCGCCGCCGGTCAGCGTGTTCTTGCGGGTCGAGAGGATCGCGGTGTAGACCAGCGGGTACGCGCCGAACACCGCGAACAGCACGAAGAACGGTGCCACGAAAAGGTACGGCGACAGTCGCAGGTCGAGCCGGCCGACCCGCACGGAGCGCCGCGACGGCTGCTTCGACGGCCCGGCGGGTGCGCGCCCGTGGCGAGGTCCAGTGACCTCGCCGACGTTGGTTGCCATGGGGGGTGGATCCCTTCCGATCAACGGGCTATGTGGAGGACGGAGGCGGCGTCAGGTTCGACGCCGCCTCCGCCGTCAACGTTCGGATCAGCCTTCGGCGAGTGCCTTGCTGTCCTTGATGGCCTTGTCCCAGCCCGCCTGGGCGCTCAGCTTGCCCTGCTCGGCAGCCTGCATGGCCGGCTCGAACCCGTTCTCCCACAGCGCCTGGTGCTTCGGGCCGAGGTAGATCGGCTTGAGCTCCTTCGCGGCGGCGGCGTAGATCTTGCCGACCGGGGCGTTGTTGAAGTAGTCGTTCTTCGCGTCGGTGATCTTCGGGTCGTCCAGCGCGGCGATCGACGAGGGCAGCGGGCCCGCCTCGGCGAACGCGTCCAGGCCACCCTGCTTGCCGGTGATGAACTTGACCAGCTCGAACGCGGCCTTCTTGTTCTTGCTCTGCTCCGGGATCGCGAGGTACGAGCCGCCCCAGTTGCCACCCTTACCGGGGATGGTCGCGATGTCCCACTTGTTCTTGCCGGCGTCGCCGGCGCGCTCCTTGATGACACCCGTGTACCACGGCGGGCACGGCACGGTCGCGAACGCGGCGTTCTTGAACGCGGCGTCCCAGTCCGCCTGCCAGCGGGCGAGCTTCGCGGTCAGGCCCTTGGAGGCCATGTCCATGCCCAGGTCGTACGCCTTGCGCACGGCCGGGTTGGTGTCACCGATGTACTTGTCGCTCTTGTCGTAGAACCAGCTGTCGGCGTTCTGCATGATGTACGGCTGCATGACGCTCGTGGCCGAGTCGGTCCAGGCCGCGCCGGTGTTCTTCGACTTGAAGATCTCGCCCTGCTTGACGTACTCCTCCCACGTCGGCCAGAGGGCGCTGACCGCGTCACGCTCGACCGGCAGGCCGGCCTTCTGGAAGAGGTCGGTGCGGTAGCACATGGCCAGCGGGCCGACGTCGGTGCCGAGGCCGACGAGCTTCTTGCCGTCCGCGGTGAAGGCGTTCTTCCACTTGAAGGACAGGTAGTCCTTCTCCAGCGACGCCGCACCCAGGTCGAGCAGGTTGGCGAAGCCCTTGTTGTCCTTCAGGTACTGCAGCAGCATGCCCTCTTCGAGCATGACCACGTCGCTCGCGCCGCTGCCGGCGGAGATCCACTGGGCGAGCTTCGGGGCGAAGTCCTTGGTCTGGCCCTCGTTCTTGACGTCAACCTTGATGTTCGGGTTGGCCGCCTCGAAGTCCTTGACCGCCTGGTTGAAGCCCGGCGTGCCGAAGTAGGACAGCGAAATGGTGACCGGACCGGTGCCATCGGCACTCGGCTCGTCGTCGTTCTTGGCGCTGCATGCGGTCATACCGAGGGTAAGACCCACGGTGAGCGCGGCCGTGGCGATCGAACGCAGACGGCGCGAGGTGACGCTCATCCTGACCCCTCTCTCAGGTCGTGATGGGTGTGGTGGGGGTGTGATGCATCGACGGCGGACCCGGGTGTGAAGTCCGTCGTTCGGGTGTCGCAGGTATGGCGGGTCGAGCATTTGAGTGGCTCCCATGGCCGCAGGGTGTGTCACCGGCCACAGCCACGGGAGCGCTCCCATGAGACTGGCCCCTCGTCCGCCACGTGTCAATGGGGCAATGGGAGCGTTCCCATTTCGTTACCGCAAGGTTTCAGAGCGCCGTTTTGTCAGCCTTTACCGAGACATGTCCGCTCTACCCGCACCAACGAGAGCGACCGCCATCAATCCAACCCCCTCCAGCGCCTCCATCGATCGCGGTCACGATCCCGTCACCCTCATGAAACACACACGAATCGATCCCCACACCCCCCGGAAATCGACAACCACAAGTCCCCTACACGCGCGCATTCCATGCAAAGATGTCGATGTCGATCGCGCGGGCCCAACTCGAAGGCGCGAACGGTTCTCTGGCGATCTCGCCCGGTTGATCGAAGGCGCGCCGTGGCCATCCGGACGACCGCAACGCGGCTTCGATCACCCACGGCGGTCGGACCGGCAGGCCGACGTCCGTCCCGCGCACCGGAAGGTGCGACCGGAGGGAGCATGAAGGGTCAGCGCGGGGATCTAGGTCATGCGGCGCAGCAGGGTGGTCGCGAGGGCCGGGTCGAACCGTTCCGGGTCGAACGGGCGGCCCAGCCACTCCAGCATCGTGCCGTGGTCGGGGTGGGTCGGGTCGGCCATCGCGGCCACGAAGTCCTGGTACCCGTCCGGACCACCGACGTCGTCCGGCGGGCAGGCGCGCTCGCCCCCCACGCAGACCGGGTACTCCATGTCCAGGTCAGCGGGGAACACGTCCTCGACGGTCAGTTCGTGCTCCCACCAGTCGCCGAAGTCGTACGTGTACCGCAGCCGCCCGCCCTTGTGCGCGACCGCGTCGAGGCGGGTGTCCAGCTCGTCGCGGACGTCGAGCAGGCCGTCGGGGTCGGGGACGCCGTACTGCACCCCATCGACGTCGAAGACGTGCAGGTGGCGGTTGCCCCAGCCCATCGCGAACTGCAGGACGCGGTGGACCCGGTCGAGGGTGAATCCGCCGGGGATGAGGACCCGACGCCAGACGGTGGGCTCGACGCCGTCGAGCGTGATGCGGAGTTGGATGATCGCGCGCGTCATGGTGCAGTCATTGTTGACCGGGCCCGTGCCGCGGCGCACCCTGAACTTGTGATCTGTCCTGCGTGCCGGGAGAAAAGGCATGCCGACTGCCCAGGCGGCAGCTGGTGCGACTGCCAGCACCGCCCACCGGCCCCCACTCCACCGGTGACCGGGCCGCCCGGCGAGTGAACGTAGGGTTGGGCGGTGCAGCAGCTGTACCCGGAGCCGGGCCCCGTCGACCAGGACACGCTCATCAACCTGTACGCGCCACCGCCGGATCCCTCGCTGCGGGTGAACTTCGTGTCCAGCCTCGACGGCGCCGGCACGCTGCAGGGCAGGTCGGCCGGGCTCTCGGGGGCCGAGGACAAGCGGGTCTTCGGGATCCTGCGGATGCGCTGCGACGCGTTGCTCGTCGGCGCGGGCACGGTCCGCGACGAGGGCTACCGCGCGCTGCGCCTGGACGAGGAGCGCCGCCGGTGGCGGCTGGCGCACGGCATGAGCGAGTTCCCGACCCTGGTCATCGTCTCCGGCCGGGCGGACCTGGACCCCGCCCAGCCGGCCCTCGCCGACGCACCGGTGCGGCCGGTCATCGTGACGACGCGGCAGGCGGACCCCGGGCCGTTGCACGACGTCGCCGACGTCATCCGGGCGGGTGACCGGCACGTCGACCTCGCGGCGGCGGTCGACGCGCTGCGCGGGCGCGGGCACGCGCAGATCCTCAGCGAGGGCGGCCCGAGGCTGTTCGGGTCACTCACCGTGGCGGGGCTGGTCGACGAGCTGTGCCTCACGCTGTCGCCGTTGCTCACCGGGCCGGGAGCGGGCAGGATCACTGCCGGACCCGACCACGACGTCCCGGAGCACCTCACGCTGCGTCACGCTCTGCTGGCCGATGGTCAGCTGCTGCTGCGGTACTCGCGCTGACCCTCATCCACATCATTGTCCACACCCCTGTGGACAAAGGTCCCCAACCTGTGGACAGCCGCCTGGCTTGCCCCGGTTTGGGGTCATGAACGCGCGTGAACGCGTCCACAAGCGGGCGTGGTGACTTCGATCCGCCGGTGGTCTTGGGGCACGATGCACAGGCGAACACATGTACTGGGGGTCGAGCATGGAGCCAGGCACGGACGCGGCTCAGGACGGGCCGGTCGTCGGCCGGGTCCTCGGCACGGCCGACGCGACCCCGCTGACGTTCTGGGTCGCCGTGAACGAGGACGCCTACCTGCAACTCGATGACGTCGTTGTCACCGAGCGTGAGCTTCCCGGCCAGCCACCGGTGAAGATCGCCGGGGTGGTCACCGCGGTCCGGGCCCGGCACGAGGGGGTCGTGTTCGACTCCGACGTGTTCCTGGTCGCCGACGGCACGCTCCCGGCGACCGTGCAGGAGGCCGCCGAGATCACCACCACCCGGGTCGACCCCGAGGTGTACGTCCCGCCGACGCCGGGCGCCGTCGTGCACCGGGCGCAGGGCGACGCGCGGGCCGGCGCGCTGTACTTCGACCGGATGGACCGCACCATCCCGATGGGGTTCGGCCGCGACGGCGCGGCGATGTTCCTCAACGCGGACTTCCTCGACGGCAGCCGCGGCGCGCACGTGTCGATCTCCGGCATCTCCGGGGTGGCGACGAAGACGAGCTTCGCCACGTTCCTGCTGTACTCCGTGTTCCGCTCCGGCGTGCTGGGCGGGGCCGGCGAGACCGCCAACACCCGCGCGCTGATCTTCAACGTCAAGGGCGAGGACCTGCTGTTCCTCGACCACCCCAACAGCCGCCTGGACGCCGCGACCGAGGCCGGCTACGCCCGGCTCGGGCTGGTCGCCGGGCCGTTCCCCGACGTGCGGGTCTACGCGCCGCCCCGGGCCGGCGACTCCTCCGGCACGCCTGACGTCAGCAGCCGGCTCACCGGCGTCGACAGCTTCTACTGGACGCTGCAGGAGTTCTGCGCCGACCGGCTGCTGCCGTACGTCTTCGCCGACGCCGACGACGAGCGCCAGCAGTACACGATGGTGGTCCACTCGGTCACGGCGCACCTGGCGCGCATCGCCCAGCCCGCCGAGGGCGGCGTCGCGGTCGACGGCACCCGGCTCAATTCCTACGCCGACCTCGTCGACTACCTGGTCGAGCAGCTCAACGACGACGCGACCCGGGGGCAGTGGGCGGGCAGCGCGGTCGGGCTGGGCACGGTCAACGCGTTCGCGCGGCGGCTCATCGGCAGCAAGAAGGACCTGTCCCGGCTCATCCGCGGCGACCTGGCCACCCGCCGGCCGCACGCGGTCAACACCGCCGAGAGCGCCCAGGTGACCGTGGTCGACCTGCACAACCTGCCGGACCGCGCGCAGCGCTTCGTGGTCGGCGTGACGCTGCGCAGCGAGTTCGAGCGCAAGGAGAAGGCCGGCACCGCCAAGCCGCTGCTGTTCGTGGTGCTCGACGAGCTCAACAAGTACGCGCCACGGGAGGGCACCAGCCCGATCAAGGAGGTGCTGCTCGACATCGCCGAGCGCGGCCGTTCCCTCGGCGTGGTCCTGATCGGCGCGCAGCAGACGGCGAGCGAGGTCGAGCGGCGCATCGTGGCCAACTCCGCGATCCGGGTCGTCGGCCGGCTCGACCCGGCGGAGGCGTCCCGGCCGGAGTACGGGTTCCTGCCGCCCGCGCAGCGGCAGCGGGCCCTGCTCGCCAAGCCGGGCACCATGTTCGTGTCGCAGCCGGAGATCCCGGTACCGCTGTGCATCGAGTTCCCGTTCCCGTCGTGGGCGACCCGGCCGGCCGAGGCGGGCCCGCCGCCCAGCGCGACGCTGCGCTCGATCGCGCAGGCCAACGACTCGTTCGCGGTCGTGGCGAGAGTGGGCGGCGGCGGCATCTCCGACGACGACATCCCGTTCTAGAGAGGACACCCAACGGTGCGGATCCTGCACACCTCGGACTGGCACGTCGGCAAGGTCCTCAAGGGACAGTCGCGGGCCAACGACCACATCGCGGCCCTGAAGGCGCTCGTCGACGTGGCCGAGGCCGAGCAGCCCGACCTGGTGATCGTCGCCGGTGACCTGTACGACTCCGCGAGCCCGCCCGCCGACGCCACGAAGATCGTGACGCGGGGGCTGTCGGCGCTGCGCAAGACGGGCGCGGACGTGGTCGTCATCGGCGGCAACCACGACAACGGCCAGGCCCTCGACGCGCTGCGGCCGTGGGCGGAGGCGGCCGGGATCACCATCCGCGGCGCGCTGACCAGGCCCGAGGAGCTGCTGCTGGCGGGGCGGACGAAGGACGGCGAGGAGTGGCGGCTCGCCGCGCTGCCGTTCGTGTCGCAGCGCTACGCGGTCCGCGCCGCCGAGATGTTCGACCTGAGCGCGGCGGAGAGCGCCCAGTCCTACGCCCACCAGATCGGCGGGCTGCTCGCGACCCTCGCCCAGGGCTTCGGCCGGGACACCGTCAACCTGATCACGGGGCACCTGACGGTGATCGGCGCGACCATGGGCGGCGGCGAGCGCGAGGCGCACACCATCATGGGCTACGCGGTGCCGGCCTCGGTCTTCCCGTCCTCGGCGCACTATGTGGCGCTCGGGCACCTGCACCGCGCGCAGACCGTCAACGGCCCCTGCCCGATCCGGTACAGCGGCAGCCCCCTGCCGATCGACTTCGGCGAGGAGGAGAACTTCTCCGCCGTCGCCGTCGTCGACGTCACCACGAGCACCGCGGCGCGGGTGCGGGAGGTGGCGCTGCCGGTCGCGACCCCGCTGCGCACGGTCCGCGGCACTCTCGCCCAGCTGGCCACGCTCGACACCGGAGACGCGTGGCTGCGGGTGTACGTGTCGGAGCAGCCGCGGGCGGGGCTGCACGAGGAGGTCCAGGAGCTGCTGCCGAGGGCCCTGGAGGTGCGCATCGACCCGAAGCTGCTGCCGGACCCGGCGTCCGCCGGGCGGGCCGCCGCCCGGGCCGGGCGCTCCGCCGGCGAGCTGTTCTCGGACTACCTCGGCCAGAAGGGCCACGCCGACGAGGCCACGGTGCAGCTGTTCCACCGGTTGCACGACGAGGTCCAAGAGGCCAGGAACTGAGGCGAGGAGCAGACATGCGGCCCATTCGTTTGGACCTGGACGGGTTCACCGTGTTCCGGCGGCCGACCACGATCGACTTCACCGACACGGACTTCTTCGCCCTCGTCGGCCCGACCGGCTCCGGCAAGTCGACGGTCCTCGACGCGATCACGTTCGCCCTGTACGGCACCGTGCCCCGCTGGGGCGACCGCCGGGCCATCGCCAACGCGCTCGCCCCCTCGGCGACCGAGGCCAGGGTGCGGTTCGTGTTCGAGTCCGCGGGCGTGCGCTACGTGCTGGCCAGGGTGGTGCGCCGCGACGGCAAGGGCGCGGTCACCACGAAGCACGCCGGGCTGGAGGCGCTGCCGCACGGCTTCGACCTGTCCCGGTTCGACAGCGGGCTGAGCGCGGAGGACATGGGCACCGTGCTCGCCGGCACCCCCAACGAGGTGGACCTGGCGGTGCAGACCGTGATCGGGCTGCCGTATGAGCAGTTCACCAAGTGCGTGGTGCTGCCGCAGGGCGAGTTCGCGGCGTTCCTGCACGCCAAGCCGGCCGAGCGGCAGAAGATCCTGGTGAATCTGCTGGGTCTGGACGTGTACGGCCAGATCCGCGAACGCGCGACCGCCCTCGGCGGCACCGCCGACGCGAAGCTCAAGGTGCTCA
Organism: Dactylosporangium sp. NPDC050688; assembly: GCF_040654515.1. Classification (NCBI taxonomy): domain Bacteria; kingdom Bacillati; phylum Actinomycetota; class Actinomycetes; order Micromonosporales; family Micromonosporaceae; genus Dactylosporangium; species Dactylosporangium sp. NPDC050688. The sequence continues at coordinate 369,476 of NZ_JBFAIC010000001.1, read as the reverse complement.
CCGAGCAGCTCGCCGGGATGTCCGACACGGACGACGCGGCCCTCGCCGCCGCGCAGGCACGGGCCGCGACGCTGCGCACGCTCACCGAGGACGTCGACCGGATCAGCCCGCAGCTGGCCGACGCGGCGAAGCTCGCGGTCGCCGCCGCGGAGACCCTGACCGGCCTGGACGCCGAGATCCGGCGGCTGACCGGGCTGCGGGTCCCCGCCGACGCCGGCACCCTGGCCGCGGGCGCGGCCGCCGCCCGGGGCGCGGTCGCCGCCGCCGTCGACGCGGCCCGGGCCGCCGAGGAGTGCGAGGACAAGCTGCGCGGCGAACTGCAGGCGGCCGGGGACCAGACCGCGCTGCGCCGGCTGCTGGACGCGCACGGCGAGCGCGACCGGCTCGCCGCCGAGGCGGTCACCGTGCACGAGACCGTCGCCGCCGCCGAGCGCGAGCACGGCAAGGCGACCGGGGCCCTCGCGACCGCCCGTACCAGGGCCAAGGACGCCCTCGACGCGCTCGAGGCCGCGCGGGACGCCTACCAGACGGCGGTCGCCGTGGACCGCGCCGCCGCGCTGCGCCCGCACCTGCGGGTCGGCGACGAGTGCCCGGTGTGCACCCAGACCGTGCAGGTCCTGCCGGAGCTGCCGCACGAGCCGGCGGTCGCCGCGGCCAAGGCGGCCGGTGACGCGGCCCGCAAGCGCAGCGACGCCGCCGAACGGGTCGTCACCGAGCAGGACAAGGTGGTGCGCGACCTGGACCGGGGGCTCGCCGCCGCCCGGGCGCACGCCGAGCAGGTCGACGCCCGGCTGGCCGCGCTGGACCGGGCGCTGGACGGTGCGCCGCCGCCCGACGCCCTGCGCCGCGACCTCGAAGCCATCGCGAAGCTCCACAGTGGACTGGAGCGGGCCGGCGCCGAGGTGCGCAAGGCCCGCGAGGCACACCGCAAGGCCGCCGGCGCCGCCGACCGGGCCGAGGACCAGCTGCGGGCGGCATGGAAGGCGTTCGACGCGGCCCGCGACGCGCTCGCCGCGTTCGGCCCGCCGCCGGCCGACCGGGACGACCTCGCCGCGGCCTGGGCCGCGCTGACCGGCTGGGCCGGCGCCGCCGCCGGGGAACGGCAGGCCCGCCGCCCGGTGGCCGCCGAGGCCGTCACGGCCGCCGAGGCGCGGGTGGACGAGGTCCGCGACGAGCTGCGCGCGCTGTTCGCCGCGGCCGGGCTGCCCACACCCGGCGGGGACCCGTCCCGGGAGGCCGCGATCGCCCTGGAGCGGGCCGAGGCCGCGCACCGGCGGGTCGAGGAGCGCCGCGCGGAGGCGGCGCGGCTGCGCGAGCAGCGCGACGAGGTCGCCAAGGAGAGCCAGGTCGCCAGGGCCCTCGCCCAGCACCTGCGGGCCGACCGGTTCGAGCGGTGGCTGCTCGCCGAGGCCCTCGACACGCTCGTGGAGGGCGCGTCGCGGACCCTGCGCGAGCTGTCGGGCGGGCAGTACGACCTCGGCCACGAGAAGGGCGAGTTCTACGTCGTGGACCACCACGACGCCGGGCTGCGCCGGGCGGTGCGGACCCTGTCCGGCGGTGAGACCTTCCAGGCGTCGCTGGCGCTGGCGCTGGCGCTGTCGGAGCAACTCGCCGGCATGTCGACGGCGGCCGCGAGCCTCGAGTCGATCGTGCTGGACGAGGGCTTCGGCACGCTGGACCAGTCCACGCTCGACACGGTGGCCGCGACCCTGGAGGCCCTCGCCGCGCGCGGCGACCGGATGGTCGGCGTGGTCACCCACGTCGGCGCCCTCGCCGAACGGATCCCGGTCAGGTTCGAGGTCCGCCGCGACGCGCGCACGGCCCGGGTGGAACGGATCGGGCTGTGAAGTTCCACGTCGACGCCTGGGACCCCTCCTACGGGGTCGCGTTCGAGGCGGCCGACGGCCCGCAGGCGCAGAGCAGCGCCCAGATCCAGGCCGACGTCGAGCTGCCGGCAACGGCGTGGCGGGCGATCGAGGCTCCGGCGGGGCTGCGCCCGCCGGGCACCGTCCTCGTCGTCGACGGCGTCCAGCGCATCGACGCGCGCGTCTGGGCCACCGACGACGACGGCGTCACCCATCCCGGCGTCGCCGCGTCGTACGCCGCCGGGGTCGTGCGCTGCGACCTGGACCGGGGCGCCGCCGCGATCGCCACGACCCGCATCGAGCGCGGCCTGTTCACCCCGTTCGAGCTCGCGCCGCCCCTCGTCGCCGGCGCGATCCGCTACCCGGCCCGGCGGGTCGCCCGGGGTGAGCCGAAGGACCTGGCGCTGGGCGTCCAGCGGCACATGCGGGCGCTCGAGGTCGGCGTGTCCGGCGAGGAGCGCGACGACGGTGACCTGCTCATCGTCGACGGCCCGCTGCAGGAGCGGGCGCACCTGCCCCGCGCGCTGGGCTACATCAAGACACACCGGGTGGAGTACCTGCCGGCGGACCTGACCGCCGTCGTGACCGCGCTGCGCGGCGGGCAGCGCTCCCCCGTGTTCCTGCTCGGCACGTCGTGGCACCGGTTCGCCTGGTACCTGCGGCTGCCCGGGCCCGAGGGCTCGCCGTGGGCGGGGATCGTGCGGGCCGAGTGCTCCGCCGAGCTGCTGCCGGTCGACGCGGTCGCGCTCGCGCACCTGTCGGCGGTCACCCTGCCCCGCTTCGCGTCCAGCGCCTACAAGGACCCGCGGGCGCCGCAGAACCTCATCCCGATCGCCGGCCTGGAGCGGAAGCTGCGCGCCATGCTCGGCGACGCCCGCCTGCTGCACCGCGCCCTGGCCCGTGCCGCTGCCAGGGCCGTGGCCCGGTGAGGACCTTCCCCACCCCGCCCCGGTACGACCTGGCGGGTACCCTGCGCGGCCTGGCCCTCATCCACGGCGACCCGACGCTGTCGATCGGGGTGCGGGAGGGCTGGTTCGCCACCCGTACCCCGGACGGTGCCGGGACGCTCAGGCTGGAGCTGGCCGGATCGTCGCTCGTCGCGACCGCCTACGGCCCGGGCGCAGGCTGGCTGCTGGAGCGCGCCGACGCCGTCGCCGGGCTCCGCGACGACGTGACCGGCTTCGCCGAGCTGGCCCGCCAGCACCCCCTCGTGCACCGGCTCGCCCACGAGCACGCCGGCCTGCGCATCGGCGCGACCGGCCGGATCTTCCACCACCTGGTGCCGGCCGTGCTGGGCCAGAAGGTCACCGGCAAGGAGGCCCGCGACGGCTACGTGCGCCTGCTGCGGCACTTCAGCACCGACCCGGCGCCCGGCCCCAACCCGCGGCTGCGGCTGCCCCCGCCGCCCGAGGCGATCGCCGCCGCGCCGTACTGGGTGTTCCACCCGTTCGGCATCGAACAGAAGCGCGCCGACACGCTGCGGCGGGTCGCGGCCGAGGCCACCCGCCTGGAGCGCTGCGCCACGATCGCGGAGGCGGCCGCCCGCCTGCTCAGCGTGCGCGGGATCGGCCCGTGGACCGTCGCGGAGGTGACCCGGGCCGCGTTCGGCGACGCCGACGCCGTGTCCGTCGGCGACTACCACATCAAGAACGTCGTCGCGTACGCCCTGACCGGCGCCGCCCGTGGCACCGACGAGCACATGCTGGAGCTGCTCGCCCCGTACGCCGGGCACCGCGGCCGGGTCTGCGGGCTGCTCGCCGCCGCCGGCATCACCGCGCCGAAGTTCGGCCCGAGAATGCCGCTGCGCAGCTTCGCGCGCTTCTGACGGCGCCGCGCCCGGCGCGACCCGGGGCCTGCGACATCGCGGATCCGGTTACTGTAGGACCGTGGATCTGCCGGTGATGCCGCCCGTTGAGCCGATGCTGGCCAAGAGCATTCCTGACCTGCCCAAGGCGGACGGGATGAGCTTCGAGCCGAAGTGGGACGGCTTCCGTTGCATCGTGTTCCGCGACGGCGACGAGGTCGAGCTCGCCAGCCGCGGCGGCAAGACGCTGACCCGCTACTTCCCCGAGGTCGTCGCGCAGGTGCTGGCGCAGCTGCCGCCGCGGTGCGTGGTCGACGGGGAGATCATCGTGATCCGCCGCGACTCCGGCGAGCCGAAGCTCGACTTCGAGCTGCTCGGGCAGCGCATCCACCCGGCGGCGTCGCGGGTCAACCTGCTCGCCGAGCAGACGCCGGCGTCGTTCGTCGCGTTCGACCTGCTCGCGATCGGCGACGAGGCGCTGGTCGAGGTGGGCTATTCGGCCCGCCGCGCCCGGCTCGTCGAGGCCCTGTCGGGGGTGCGGGCGCCGGTGCACGTGACGCCGGTGACGACCGACATCGACACGGCCCGCGACTGGTTCGACCGGTTCGAGGGCGCCGGGCTGGACGGGGTCATCGCCAAGCCCGGCGGCGGCGCCTACGAGCCCGGCAAGCGCACCATGTACAAGATCAAGCACGCACGGACCGCCGACGCCGTGGTCGCCGGGTTCCGGTGGCACAAGGACGGGCCGATCGTCGGGTCGCTGCTGCTCGGCCTCTACGACGACGACGGCCGCCTGCACCACGTGGGCGTGTCCGCGTCGTTCACCCGGGAGCGGCGGGCGGAGCTGGTCGAGGAGCTCGCGCCGTACCGCGAGGGCATCGTCGAGCACCCGTGGAACTGGGCGGGTCAGGCGCCCGGCGAGGCCGCCGCCAGCCTGGACGCGGTGCCGGCCGACGGGGCCACCCGGCTGCCGGGCGGGCTGAGCCGCTGGTCGGGCAAGAAGGACCTGTCGTTCGTGCCGCTGCGCCCCGAGCTCGTCGTCGAGGTCGGCTACGACGCGATGGAGGGCGACCGGTTCCGCCACACCGCCCAGTTCAAGCGCTGGCGGCCGGACCGGGAGCCGCGGTCGTGCACCTACGAGCAGCTGGACCGGCCGATCCGCTTCGACGTCGAGTCCGTGCTGGCGGGGCGGCCTTGAGACGCTCGCGGCTGCTGCCGGCACTGGTGGTCGCGGCGCTGCTCGGCGGCTGCGGCGCGCCTGCGGCACCCAGGCAGCACGCGCGCCAGCTGGACGCGCCGGCCGCCGGGCCGGCCACGTCCTCCGGGGTGAAGGTCGAGCCGGCGCAGTGGACGCCGTGCCCCGACGTGTACAAGGGTGTGTTCGCCAGCCCGCCGCAGAACGTGAAGTACGACTGCGCCACGGTGAAGGTCCCGCAGGACTGGCAGAACCCGGAAGGGTCCGGCACGTTCGACATCGCGCTGGTCCGCGGCCGGTCCACCACGCAGCGGGACCGGGTCGGGTCGCTGTTCATCAACCCGGGCGGGCCGGGCGCGTCCGGCTTCGAGTATGCCGTCTACCGCTCGGTGTACCTGCCGGCCGAGGTCGTGCGCCGCTTCGACGTGATCGGCTTCGACCCGCGCGGCATCGGCCGGTCCTCGCCGGTGAAATGCTTCTCCGACGCCGACCTCGACGCCAACTTCGGCATCGACCCCGACCCGCAGACCGACGCGGCGTTCGCCGAGTCCGTCGCGCTGGCCAGGAAGCTCGCGCAGAGCTGCGGCGACAAGTACGGCGACACCCTGCGCTACTTCTCCACCGAGCAGACGGCCCGCGACATCGACGCGCTGCGGGCAGCGGTCGGCGAGCGGCAGCTGACCTATCTCGGGTACAGCTACGGCACGCTGCTCGGCGCGGTGTACGCGCAGCTGTTCCCGAAGAACGTGCGCGCGCTGGTCCTCGACGGGGCGGTCGACCCGGCGCTGTCGATGCAGGACTCCGCGGAGAAGCAGGCGGCCGGGTTCGAGCACGCTTTCGACAACTTCAGCACCTGGTGCAAGGCCAACGCCAGCGCCTGCCCGATCGGCCCCGACCCGCGGGCCGTGGTGACGAAGGCGATCGCCGACGCCCGGACGGCCCCGGTGCGGGGCAAGGGGCGCACGGCGACGGCCGGCTGGGTGTTCACCGCGGTCGTGTCGTCGCTGTACAGCGAGTCCAGCTGGCGGGTGCTCGCCCAGGCGATGCAGGACCTGCGCGGCGGCAACCCGGACAGGATGTTCCAGTTGGCGGACTCCTACGCCGAGCGCGACCCGCGGGGTAAATACACCAACATGTTCGACGCGAACGCGGCGGTCGGCTGCGCCGACAGCGACGACACGCCCACGGTCGAGCAGGCCCGGGCGCTGCAGCCGCTGTGGCGGTCGAAGTACCCGCTGTTCGGCGGCGCGCTCGCGCTGAACCTGATCTGCGCGCAGTGGCCCGGCAAGCGCGACCCGTACCCGGCGGGCGAGGCGACCGGCTCCGCGCCGATCGTGGTCATCGGCACGCTCGGCGACCCGGCGACCCCGTACGAGCAGGCGCCCGCCCTGGTGAAGATGCTGGGCACCGGCACGCTGGTCACGTGGAAGGGCGAGGGCCACACGGCCTACCCGAAGACGGGCTGCGTGATCGACGCGGTGAACCGGTACCTCATCGACCTGCGGGTCCCCACCGCCAACCTCACCTGCGACAAGTAGCGTTAGTCGACGGGCTCCACGGCCCTGGCCCGGCTCGGCTGGACCCGCATCGGCTCGCCCGGCATCTTCGGGTACTCCGGCGGGTAGGGCATGTCGCCCTCGCCGTTCGCGGCGTCGCGCTCCGCCCACTCCAGCAGCGGCGTGATGTCGTGGGCGACGTCGTCGATGCCGGCGTGCGCGTCGCCGAGCCGCGCGATGCGCTCCGGCACGGTGCGCAGGTCGAAGTCGTCGGGCTCGACGTCGGGCAGCTCCTCCCAGCGCAGCGGCGTCGAGGCGGTGGCCCGGGCGTTGGCCCGCAGCGAGTACGCGCACGCGATCGTGCGGTCCCGCGCCATCTGGTTGAAGTCGACGAAGACCCGCTCGCCCCGCTCCTCCTTCCACCACTTGGTGGTCACGAGGTCGGGCCGGCGCCGCTCGACCTCACGGGCCAGGGCGATCACGGCCCGCCGGGCCTCCACGAACGTCCACCGCGGCTGGATCCGCACGTACACGTGCACGCCGCGCCCGCCGCTGGTCTTCGGCCAGCCCTTCCAGCCCAGCTCGTCAAGGACGGCCTTGAGCTCGCCGGCGACGACGGCCGCGTCGGCGAAGTCGGTGCCCGGCTGCGGGTCGAGGTCGATGCGCAGCTCGTCGGGGTGGTCCACGTGCGCCCTGCGCACCGGCCACGGGTGGAACACGATCGTGCCCATCTGCGCCGCCCAGGCCACGTGCGCGAGGTCCACCGGGCACAGCTCGTCAGCCTTGCGCCCGCTGGGGAACGCGATCTGCGCCGTCTCCAGCCACGGCGGCACGCCCTTGACGGGGACCCGCTTCTGGAAGAACGTCTCGCCGCCGATCCCCTCCGGGAACCGCTGCAGCGTCGTCGGCCGGTCGCCCAGCGCCCGCATGATCCCGTCGCCGACCGCGACGTAGTACTCGAAGACGTCGCGCTTCGTGAAGCCGCGCTCCGGGAACATCACCTTGTCGGGACTGGTCAACCGCACCGGCCGCCCGGCCACCTCGATCTCCAGCGCACTGGCCATGCCAAGCACCCTACGCGCCGGCCGGGCCCGCGGGGACCCGCGACACCGGTCCGGCCGCCGCCGCGCCCACGCTCACGCTCACGAGCGGCGGGTGGCCTGCGGGCTGGGGCGGCGGCGGGGCTGCGGCGTCGCGGGGCGGCCGTCCCTGGGTCCGGGGCCCTTGCGGGCGGGGCCGCGGCCCTGCTCCTCGCCCCGGTCGCCGAGCCGCGTCAGGTACAGGATGCCGGCTCCGCCGATGATGAACCCGAACCCGATCGTCGTCATCATCGACGACGTGCCGGTCACGGGCAGCGCGCCGGCCGCGGTGCCGGTGGCCGGGCCCGCCCAGGAGCCCACGGGCACGGCCGCGACGCCGGGGCCGCCGGTGCCGGTGCCGGTGCCGCTGGGTGTCGTGCCGGGTGCGGCACCCCCACCACCGGGCGTGCCGTTGCCTGCGCCACCACCGGGCGTGTCGCCTGGAGTCCCGTTGCCGGTGCCGCCACCGGGTGTCGTGCCACCGTTGCCGCCAGGCGTACCGTTGCCGGCGCCACCGCCGGGAGTCGTGCCGCCGTTGCCGCCGGGCGTGCCGTTGCCAGTGCCGGTACCGTAGCCGCCGCCCGCCAGGCCCGGGTGCAGCGGGCCGCCGGTGCCGACCCCGCCGTACCGCCAGTCGTTGGTGTCCGCCGGGCCGTAGCCGGCGGGGCCGGTGCCCGGGTGGGAGGTCTCGCCGGCGGCGCACAGCTCCAGCGTGCCGCCCCACGACGTGCCGCAGCCGTCCACGCGCAGCTCTTGCGCCGCCGGCGCGGCCTGCGCCGCGGTGGTCAGTGGCGTCATGCCCGCGGCGCCGGCCGTGCCGACCGCAACCGCCTTGTAGAGCAGCCTCATCGTTGTCGTACCTCGCCTATTCGACCACTGTGCCAGAAAAGTCCGAATCACGGCTTTCGTCGTCCAACGAGGCGAGGACGCAGACGTCGCGCGTACCAGCGCAAAAAGGGGTTCTCAGGCTGTAATGGTCGGTCGGCGGCGGGCCGCCTACCGTTGAGGCATGACCGAGCCACTTGTCGACCTGCCCACCACCGATGCCGAGTGGCGCGTGCGGCTGTCCCCGGACGAGTTCCGGGTGCTGCGCCGCGCGGGCACCGAGGCGCCGTGGAGCGGGGAATACGTCAACACCAAGACCGTCGGCGTCTACCACTGCCGGGCGTGCGGCGCCCAGCTGTTCGAGAGCACCGCCAAGTTCGACTCGCACTGTGGCTGGCCGAGCTTCGACGACGCCATCCCGGGCACCGTGAAGGAGATCGAGGACCGCAGCCACGGCATGCTCCGCACGGAGATCCGCTGCGCCCGGTGCGACTCCCACCTGGGGCACGTGTTCCGGGGCGAGCGGATGACCGACAAGAACACCCGGCACTGCGTCAACAGCCTGTCGATCAGGCTGGACCCCGCCGCCGGCTGACAGGCACCCGGGCCCGCCGGACCGCCGATGAGGGCGGCCCCGGCGGGGTCCGCGCCGTCAGCCGCGGGTCTTGGCGCGGAAGAGCAGCGCCGACGCGACGATCGACACGGCCATGATGGCCAGGCACCAGGCGACCGCCTTCCACGGCGCCGAGCCGACCGGCTGGTCCAGCAGCAGCCCGCGCAGGCTCTCCACGATCGGCGTGACCGGCTGGTTGGCCGCGAACCCGCGCAGCCACGACGGCATGGTGTCGGTCGGGACGAAGGCGCTGCTGGCGTAGGGCAGGAACGTGATGCCGAACGTGTAGCCGCTCGCCGCCTCGGGCGAGGACGCCAGCAGCCCGAGCGCCGCGGCCAGCCACGACACGGCGCCGATCACCAGCACCAGGATGCCCGCCGCGGCGAGCCACTGCACCGCCGAGGCGTGCGGGCGGAACCCGATGGTGAACGCCACCCCGAAGACCAGCACGCTGGAGAACACGTTGCGCGCCACGCTGGCGGCGACGTGACCGGCGAGGATGGCCGGGCCGCCGACGTCCAGCGAGCGCAGCCGGTCGATGATGCCGCCGGTCATGTCGTTGGCCACGGAGCCCGCGGTCATGCCGGAGCCGAACGACACGCACAGCAGCATGACGCCGGGCACGACGTAGGTGACGTAGGCGGTGCCCGTGTCGATGGCGCCGCCGAAGAGGTACACGAAGACGACCATCAGCATCACCGGCAGGACCAGCGACATGATGATCGCCTCGACGTTGCGGCGGCCCAGGCGCAGCGAGCGGCCGCCCATGGTCAGCCACTGGACGGGGACGGTGGCACTAGACATCGGCGAGCTCCTTGGCGGGTGACGAGGTACGCGACGTCGTGGTGAGGGCGAGAAAGACGTCGTCGAGGGTGGCGCTGTGCAGCCAGAAGCGGCGCACGGCGGTGCGGCCCGGGTCGACCTCGTCGAGGACCGCGCGGACATGGGCGGCGCTGCCGTCGGTGGTGACGCCGACGGTGAGCCGGTCGGCGTCGTGCTGCACGACCCGCCCGCCGAGGTGGGCGAGCACCGCGTCCCAGCCGGCCCGGTCGACCAGCTCCAGGTCGAGGCGCTGGTCGCCGAAGCGGCGCTTCAGCTCGGCGGGGGTGCCCTCGGCGACGACCCGTCCCTGGTCGACCACGGCGATGCGGTCGGCGAGCCGGTCGGCCTCCTCCAGGTACTGCGTGGTGAGGAAGACGGTCACCCCGGTGCTGACGAGCCCGGCGATCACCTGCCACATCGCCTGCCGGCTGGTGAGGTCCAGCCCGGTGGTCGGCTCGTCGAGGAAGATCACCGACGAGGTGCCGACGAGCCCGGCCGCGAGGTCGAGGCGGCGGCGCATGCCGCCGGAGTAGGTGCCGGCCCGGCGGTCGCCGGCCGCGCCGAGGTCGAAGCGCTCCAGCAGCTCCGCGGCCCGGCGGGTGGCGGCGGCGGCGCTCAGGCCGCTGAGCCGGCCCATCATCCGCAGGTTCTCCGCGCCGGTCTGCAGCTCGTCGACCGCCGCGTACTGCCCGGTGAGGCTGACCGCGCCGCGCACCTGCCGGCGCTGCCGCACCACGTCGTAGCCGGCGACGCGGGCAGTGCCGCCGTCGGGGCGCAGCAGGGTGGCCAGGATGCGCACGGTCGTCGTCTTGCCCGCGCCGTTGGGCCCGAGCAGGGAGAACACCGTGCCGGTGGGCACCGCGAGGTCGACGCCGGTGAGGACGTCGAGCTTGCCGTAGGACTTCGTGAGGCCACTGGCCTCGACCGCGAGAGACATCCCCGTCCTCCAAGATTCTAATGCGTATGTCGTACGCACTACTGCGTAAGTTATACGCAGAAGTAGAATCCGAGTCAATGGACACTGAGCTGCCCCAGAGCCTCGCCGCCGCCTGGGGGATCCGCACCCGGCCGGGCAAGGGCCCGAAACCCGGGCTGACCCTGGACCGGATCGTGCAGGCGGGGGTGCGGGTAGCGGCGACCGAGGGCCTTGGCGCGGTGTCGATGGGCCGGGTCGCGGCCGAGCTCGGCGCGGCCACCATGTCGCTGTACCGCTACGTCACGGCCAAGAACGAGCTGCTCGACCTCATGGTCGACGCGGCGATCGGCCCGCCGCCGGCCGCGCCGCCGGGCGAGGGCTGGCGCGAGGGGATGCTGCGCTTCGCCCGCACCCACCTCGCGGCCCTGCGCCGGCATCCCTGGATCGTGCGGGTGCCGATCACCACCCCGCCGCTGACCCCGCAGCAGGTCGCCTGGATGGACCACGGCCTCGAGGTGCTCGCGCACACCTCGCTCAGCGAGGCCGAGAAGCTCTCCACGATCATGACCATCAGCGGCATCACGCGAAACTGGGCGCTGCTGACCGCCGACATCACCGCGGCCGCGCAGGCGTCCGGCACGACCCCCGACGAGGCGATGCTCACCTACGGGCAGCTGCTCGGCAAGGTCGTCGACCCGCTGCGGTTTCCCGCGATCGGCCGGCTGCTGGCAACCGGCATACTGGACATGCCGGACGAGACACCAGACACCGACTTCGAATTCGGATTAGCCCGTGTCCTGGACGGTATAGCAGCTCTGGTCGACCGCCGGGAGCACGGCACGCACGCCCCGGACGGTCCATGACGCGTTAACAGGGTGCGACGGTCGTCTCGAGAACGGCGGATCACGTGGCAGTAACCGTAGAACAGCCCACGTCAGCGGCACCGGCGCCGGTCACGACCCGGCGGGTGCCGGCCGCCTGGACGCCACCGGCGGTGCTCGGCGGGCTGATCCTCACCGGGCTGGCGTGGTACGGGGTGCCGGTCTGGACCACCGCGGTCTTCGCGGGCTACGTCGCCCTGGGAATCATCCTGCCGGGCACGCTGCTCTGGCGGGCGGTCCGCGGCCGGCCCGGCTGGTTCGTCGAGGACGTGGCCGCCGGCCTCGCCGTGGGCTACTCCTGCGAGGTCATGGCGTACGCCGGCGCCAGGGCGATCGGGCTGCCGCTGCTGACCGCCGCCTGGCCGGTCGTCACGATCGCCGTCTTCCTGCTCGTACCGGGGCTGCGGCGGCACTGGCGCGGCACCGGCCGGGCCGGGGAGAAGACCCCGTTCTGGTTCTCGGCGATCCTGTCCGGCTCCGCGCTGGTGCTCTTCTACTGGAGCGCCGTGCGGTTCTTCCGCACGCACGACCTCGCCGGGCCCGGCATGCTGAGCCCCGACATCGACTCGCCGTTCCACCTGGCGCTGCTCGGCGAGGCCAGGCACCACATGCCGCTCGCCTCGCCGTGGCTGCCCGAGCAGCCGGTGCTCTACCACTGGTTCGTCTACGCCGAGATGGCCTCCACCTCGTGGCTCACCGGGATCGAGCCGCAGGTGCTGCTGCTGCGCCTGTCCCCGCTGCCGATGGTCTTCGGGTTCCTGCTGCTGATGGCGGTGCTCGGCCGGCGGCTCACGGGCCGGTGGTGGGCCGGCGCCGCCGCCGCGGTCACCACCTACTTCGTGCTCACCCCGACGCCGTACCAGTGGCGCCTCGACGGCTGGTTCTCCACCTTCGGCACGAACGCCTACGAGGACGGCTCGTCGCTGCGGGCCCAGATGTGGACCAGCCCGACGCAGACGTTCGGCGCGATCCTGTTCGCCGGGCTCGCCCTGGTCCTCGTCGACGTGCTCACCGTGCCCGGCCGCCGGCGGTGGGTCCTGGTGGTGCTGCTGACCGCGGCCGTCACCGGCGGCAAGGCGACGTTCCTGCCCATGCTGCTGGCCGGCCTGCTGCTGGTCATCGCGGTGCGGCTGGTGACCCGCCGCCGGGTCCACCCGGCCGCCCTGATCGCCGCCGGGATCGCGTTCGTCGCGCTGCTGTTCGCGCAGTTCGTGCTGTTCGGCGGCGCCGCGCAGGGCCTGGCGATCGACCCGCTGCACTTCGCGCGGATCTCCGGCGCGCCCTACACGGCCGCGTTCGCGCTGCCCGACACCGGGCCGGCGTGGCGGCTGGCTCTCGTCACCCTGATCACGTTCGCCTGCTGGGCGTGCATCTGGCCGGGCCTGATCGGGCTGGCCAGGCTCGCCAGGCGCCGCCGGCCGGACCCGGACGTCCCCGCCGACCCGGTCGTGCTCATGGCCGGCATCGGCCTGTCCGGCATCGGGGCGCTGCTGGTCTTCGGGCACGAGGGCGGCGCCGAGGGCTGGTTCATGGTGTCCGGGCGGCCGTACCTGTCGCTCGCCGCGGTGGCCGGTCTCGCCCTGATCACGCCCACCGGCGTGCCGGTCCGGCGGATGCTGCTGTGGGTGTACGGCGCGATCTTCACCGGCGCCGCGATCCTGGTCGTGGTGCACGAGGCCGACCCGAAACGGACCCCGCGCCCGTCGGCCGTCGGCGGGGCGGCGCAGACGGCGTTCCACCTGGTCTGGCCGTACCTGGCGGTGTTCGCGCTGCTCGGCGTCGCCGCGTACGTCGTGCACCGCTCGTCCTTCCCGGCCAAGGGCACCGTGTACGCCGCCATGCTCGCCGGGGTCTGCCTGGTCACCACGCCGCTGCACCTGTACGCGACAACCCGCGACGCCGGGCGGACCGGCTGGCGCGGCGTGCAGCAGTACCAGCCGTTCATCCCCCCGGGCACCGCGGAGGCGGGCCGGTGGCTGCGCGACCACTCCGACCCCGGCGACCTGGTGGCCACCAACGCGCACTGCCTCATTGCCGGCGACGCCCCGAAGGACGGGTGCGACAACCGGCACTTCGCGTTCTCCGCGTACTCCGAACGCCGCTTCCTGATCGAGGGCTGGGGCTTCACCGCCCGCACCCACGAGGTGGCCGCCGCGACCGGCGTCAACGCCGTCTGGGCGCCGTACTGGAACGCCCAGCTGCTGGCGGACAACGACGCGGCCTTCTCGGCCCCGTCGGCGCAGACGATCGGTAAGCTGCGCGACCAGTACCGGGTGCGCTGGCTGTTCGTCGACGAGGCCCGCAACGCCCCGGCACCGGCGCTGGGCGACGTCGCGCGGCTCAGGCACCGCGCCGGGGACATCGCCGTCTACGAGATCGGCTGAGGGATGATGGACGACACTGTGACCGGAACCCTCGCGACCGTGCCGGCGGCGGACCGCCAGGCCCGCCTGGCCGAGGTGCTGGCGTGCCCCGCGTGCCGGGCGCCGCTGCGGCTCGGCGACGGCGCGACGATCGCCTGCGCGGCCTGCGGTCACACCGGCCGGCGCCGCGGCGGGCAGCTGACGTTCGGCGGGTTCGAGTCCGAGGAGCTCACCGCCGACGCGCTCAACCGGGTCAAGGAGTTCGTCAAGAAGCGGTTCAACAGGGCGTACCCGACGGCGATCAAGGTTCTGTCGCCGGTGATGGACCGCAACCTGATCATGCCGTTCCTGCGCAGCTTCGACCTCGACCGCGATCTGGTCGCCGACTTCGGCTGCGGCACCCACCGCCGCGACCCGCGCGTCATCTGCCTGGACGGCGGCACCTACCCCAACGTCGACATCGTCACCGACCTGCGCACCGTGCCGCTCGCCGAGGGCAGCCTCGCCGGCGGGATCAGCATCGCGGTGCTGGAGCACGTGCCGGACCCGGCGGCGCACATCGCCGAAATGCATCGACTGCTGCGCCCCGGCGGCCGCATGCTGGTGTTCGTGCCGTTCATGCAGCCGTTCCACGCCTCGCCGTACGACTTCCAGCGCTACACGCAGGTCGGGCTGCGCGAGCAGTTCCCGCAGTTCGAGGTGCTCAGCGTCAAGGTCGGCGCCGGACCCACGTCGGGGATGCTGTGGACGCTGCAGGAGTGGCTGGCGATGCTGCTGTCGTTCGGCAGCATGCGGCTGTACCGGGCGATCCTGCCGCTCACCTGGATCCTCTCCCCGCTCAAGGTGCTCGACCTGCTGCTGGCGCGCCACCCCGCGGCGGCCGTGACCGCGAGCGGCTTCGTCATCGAGGTGCGCAAGCCCTGATGAGAGAGGAGCGCCTGTTCGGCGGACCGGCCGGTGACCTGTCCGGCAACCCGTTCCGCGCCGACCGCGACCGGATCGTCGCGTCACCGTTCTTCGCCCGGCTCGGCGGCGTCACCCAGGTGATCAGCCCCGGCGGGTCCGGGTTGCTGGTGCACAACCGGCTCACGCACAGCCTCAAGGTCGCCAGCGTGGCCCGCGGGATCGTGGAGCGGCTGTGCTCCCCCACCGGCGGCGCGCGGCCGCTGCTGGACAAGCTCGGCGGCTGCGACGCCGACGTGGTCGAGGCCGCGGCGCTCGCGCACGACCTGGGCCACCCGCCGTTCGGGCACCTCGGCGAGCGGGTCCTGGACCGGCTCGCCCGGCAGCGGCTCGGGCTCCCCGACGGCTTCGAGGGCAACGCGCAGTCGTACCGGATCGTGACGAGCACCGAGATCAGCGGCTCGACCGTCGGGCTGGACCTCACCGCCGCGGTCCGGGCGGCCATGGCGAAGTACCCGTGGACGCGGCGCACATACCCTTCGCCGCACGTACACCTGATGCAGCCGCCACCGCGGGGGGCCGGGGTGGACCCGGAGGACCCCGTGACCGGGTCGGTGAAGTTCGGCGCCTACGTGACCGAGCTCGACGACCTGCGCCAGGCCCGGGCGCCGTTCGAGGGCCGGCTCGCGCCGTGGCAGCAGACCGCGGAGGCCTCGGTGATGGACACCGCCGACGACATCGCCTACGCCATCCACGACCTCGAGGACTTCCACCGGGTCGGGGTCCTGCAGCAGGGCACCGTGGCCACCGAGCTGATCGCCTGGCAGCGCGACGCGACCGAGCTGCGCGCGCTGGACCTCGCCGAGCTGCACGGCTCCGCCCGCCGGCCGGGGCGCTCGGTGGAGCTGCTGCGCCGCGACCTGTTCCGCAAGGACGGCTGGATCAGCGACGACGACGCGTTCTGGGCGGCGGTGGAGCACGTCCGCCACGAACTGGTCGACGGGCTGCTCTCGGCGCCGTTCGACGGCTCGATCGAGGCGGAGCAGGGCGTCGCGCGGTTCTCGGCGCGCTGGACCCGCCGGCTCATCGACGCCATCCACGTGCTGCCCGACCCGCCGGTGCGCTGCGGGCACGTGGCGCTCGCCCCCGCGCAGTGGCACGAGGTGCAGGTGCTGAAGTTCGTGCACCACCGGTTCGTGCTCGAACGACCGGACCTGGCGCTGCACCAGCGGGGCCAGGCGCGGCTGCTGGGCGCGCTGGTCGAGGCGCTGCACGCGTGGCTGGTCGACCCCGACGAGGCGACGCGGCTGCCGCGGCGGCTGCACGACCTGGTCGAGATGGCCCACGCCGAGGTGCGCGACCTGACCACCGCCGACTACGGCCTGCCCGGCGGCGACCTCGACCCCACGGCCATGGCCCGCGGCCGGGCGATCGTCGACTTCGTCGCCGCGCTCACCGACGGGCAGGCAGTCGGCCTGCTCGACGCGCTGGCGGGACGGTCGCGGCAGCTGTGGACGGACGCCTTCGTATTGTGAGCCCATGCTCAGCATCCGCCCGCTCACCCAGGCCGAGTACGACGTCCGCATCCCCGCCCTGATGGCCGAGTACGCCGCCGACGAGGTCCGCGCCGGGCGCAGTGACCCGGCGGAGGTCACCGCGCGCATCGAACGGCAGTTCCAGGCGCTGCTGCCCGACGGCCTGGCCACCGAGGGGCAGCTGCTGTTCGCCGGGGAGGCGGGCGGCGAGGTCGTCGGGTTCCTGTGGATCGGCATGCCGACCACCGAACGGCCGCAGGCGTGGATCTACGAGATCCACGTCGAGGAGGCGCACCGCCGCCGCGGGTACGGCCGGGCGCTGATGCTTGCCGCCGAGGAGGAACTGCGCGCCCGCGGCGTCGCCCGGCTCGGCCTGAACGTCTTCGGGCACAACCCCGGCGCCCGGCACCTGTACGAATCGTTGGGGTTCGAGACGACTTCGCTGCAGATGTCGAAGGCACTTGGGTAACCGTACGCATCAATGGCTTGCGCCCGTCACTCCTGTACCACTAAAAAGGGTCGGTGACCACCGAGAGTGATCTTCCGGCGACAGGGCGCCGCATTCACTGGGGGCCGATCGGCGTGGCGGTCGCCGGCGTCGCCACGGTGGCACTGACCGCGATCCTGGTGTACCCACTGACGCAGCCGTCGCGCCGGACGTCGGCGGACGGGCTGACCCCCGAGCAGCGCCGCTCCGCGGAGATGGCCGGGCTGCCCGGCACCGGCTCCTCCGCCGCCTCCCGGTCCGCGTCGCCGTCGCCGTCGGTGTCCACGTCGCCTGGCGGGTCGCCGTCCGCGCCGCGGGTCGTGTCGCGGGGCGGCGGAAAGCCGGCGGCCGGCAACACCGGGGTCATCGCCGGGACCACGCTCACCGTGCTCACCGGCGACCAGACGATCTCCGCCGACAACACCGTGGTGGCCGACGCCGACATCCGCGGGTACGTCCGCATCACCGGCAGGAACGTGACCATCCGCAACTCCGTCGTGCGTGGCGGGGCGGCCCGGTGCCCGGCCGCGGTCATCCAGGTCGAGGGCAGCGCCGTCATCGAGGACGTCGAGATCGCCCCGGCGAACCCCAACGCCTGCCTCGACGGGGTGTGGGCGAGCGCGACCACGCTGACCCGGGTCAACATCCACGGCACCGTCGACGGGGTGCGGGCCGGCACCGACGTCGTCGTGCAGGACTCCTGGATCCACGACCTGACGTACTACGGCAGCGGCGCCCCCGGCGGCGGCGCGACGATCAACGACGCCGTCGACACCCGCGGCGGGCGGCGGATCACGCTGCGGCACAACGTGCTCCACCCGGGCACCCGCGCCAACGCCGCCTACCAGGTCACCCAGGAGACGGGTGCGAGCGGCGACATCCGGGTCGAGCGCAACTGGCTCGACGGCGGGCAGTGCGTGCTGAACTTCGCCCACCGCGGCGGCGGCCCCACCCCGATGACCGGCATCGCCGTGGTCAGCAACCGCTTCGGCCGCAACAGCAGATTCGTGTGCCCGATCCTCATCAGCACCCAGACCAACCTGAGCACCAACTCGGGCAACGTCTGGGACGACACCGGCGCCGCCATCCCGGCACCCGACAAACACGATTAAATGGTCGGGTGACTTCTGCACAGCGCCTCGTCGTCATCGGCGGTGATGCCGCGGGGATGAGCGCCGCCTCCCAGGCCCGCCGCCGCCGCAAGCCCGCCGAGCTGGAGATCGTGGCGTTCGAGAAGGGGCAGCACGTCTCGTACTCGGCGTGCGGCATCCCGTACCTGGTCGCCGGCGACGTGGCCGAGCCCGACGACCTGGTCGCCCGGACCCCGGCGCAGTTCCGCGACCTCGGCATCGACCTGCGCCTCGGCAGCGAGGTCGTCGCGATCTCGCTCGACGACCGCTCGGTCACCGTCCGCCCCGCCGGCGGCGACTCCTACACCGAGCCCTTCGACCAGCTCGTCATCGCCACCGGCGGCGTGCCGGCCCGCCCCGACGTGCCCGGCGCCGACGCCGCCGGCATCCACGGGGTGCAGACCCTGGAGGACGGCATCCGGCTGCTGTCGTTCCTCGACCGCCACGAGCCCCGCCGGGCCGTCGTGGTCGGCGCCGGGTACATCGGCCTGGAGATGGCCGAGGCGATGATCCGCCGCGGGCTGCAGGTCGCCCTCATCGACGCCGCCGACCAGCCGATGCGCACCCTCGACCCCGACATGGCCACCCTCGTCGCCGACGCGCTGCGCGGCCTCGGCGTCGACCTGCGGCTGTCCTGCCCCCTCGAAGGGTTCGAGAGCTCCGGCGGCCGGGTCACCGGCGTGCGTACCGCCGACGGGGTGCTGCCCGCCGACATCGTCATCCTCGGCCTCGGCACCCGCCCCAACAGCAAGCTCGCCGCCGACGCGGGTATCGCCGTCGGCGCGAGCGGCGGCATCACCGTCGACCGGCGCCTGCGCACCTCCGCCGAGGGCGTCTGGGCCGCCGGCGACTGCGTCGAGGTGTTCCACCTGGTCTCGCAGCGCCCGGTCGCGATCGCCCTCGGCACCCACGCCAACAAGCAGGGCCGCGCCGCGGGCATCAACATCGGCGCCGGCTACGCCACCTTCCCCGGCGTCGTCGGCACCGCGGTCTCCAAGATCTGCGCGTACGAGGTCGCCCGCACCGGCCTGTCCACCACCGAGGCCGCGGCGGCCGGCTTCGCCACCTTCTCCACCGTCACCGAGTCCACCACCCGCGCCGGCTACTACCCCGGCGCCGTCCCCATCACCACGAAAATCATCGCCGAGCGCACCACCGGCCGCCTGCTCGGCGCCCAGATCGTCGGCCAGGAGGGCGCGGCGAAGCGCATCGACGCCCTCGCCATCGCCCTCTGGCACGGCATGACCGTCGAGGAGATGACCGGCCTCGACCTGTCCTACGCCCCGCCCTACGCTCCCGTCTGGGACCCGGTCCTCATCGCCGCCCGCAAGGCCGCCGAGCGGCTGGCTACCCTCGAACCGTGATCATGCACAGCGCGCCGTTCGCCTCGTTGGACGTCTTCACCCTGTACGCCCTCCTCCGCCTCCGCAGCGACGTCTTCGTCGTCGAGCAGCACTGCGCGTACCCAGACCTGGACGGCCGCGACACCGAGCCGTCCACCGTCCACGTCTGGCTGACCGACCCGCCCGGCCCGGTCCTCGCCTACCTGCGCGTGCTCACCGAACCGGACGGCTCGGCCCGCATCGGCCGCGTGGCGACCGCCCCGACCCACCGCGGCCAGGGCCTGGCCGGCCGCCTGCTGACGGAGGCGGTGACCGTCATCGGCCCACGCCCCGCCACCCTCGACGCGCAGACCACGGCCATCCGCGTGTACGAGCGCTTCGGCTTCACCATCTCCGGCCCCCGCTTCCTGGACGACGGCATCGAACACGTCCCCATGCACCGCCCCGCCCCCACCCCTTGACGACGAGCGCCGCGACGCCCACCTCGGAGCCGGCCGCGGCCGGTCGCGCTCGCCGCGACGGGGGCTGAATCGGCGCTCCCCTCACCCATCGTGATGAATGCCGGGAAGCCGCCCCGCGTCGCCCGCGCATGCGCGCGACCGAGCAGCACTACCCGGTGGATCCCTGTGCCCCGGCAAACAGGGATCCACCGGGTTGCAGCAATCCACCGGGTTGCAGCAATCCACCGGGTTGTACCCATGGTCCAAGGCCGAGTGCCATGAGCGTATGGACAGCCATCGTTCCTGACGGCGGCCGGCATCCACGGAGAGTGACGCAATCGACCCCTGTGCCGCCTCGGTCCCGTGCCTCAAGCAATGGTCAACACCGTGGCGCTCGTGCTCACCCGTCCATGCCGGCGAGGTGGGACCGGAAGTGACTGACATGTGGCCGTCCTCGCGAAGTCACCCGCTTCACCGTGGCGAGCAACACGGAGGCAGACCAAGCCACCGACGACCAACCAGGGCACCGGCGGAAGGACACCGACGACGAGTCAGGCCACCAGCGGCAGGCCAGGCCACCGGCGACCAGCCAGGCCACGCCCGCCGGACGCGACCCAGGTAAGCCGCGGCGGGGCCGCGGGGCGAGCAGCAGGGGCTGCGGGCTACGGCAGGTTGGCGATCAGGTCAGCGATGTCGCGGCGGCGGCCCGTGTAGAAGGGGACCTCCTCGCGGACGTGGCGGCGGGCGGAGGAGGCCCGCAGCTCGCGCATCAGGTCGACGATGCGGTGCAGGTCGTCGGCCTCGAATGCGAGCATCCACTCGTAGTCACCGAGGGCGAAGCTGGCCACCGTGTTGGCGCGCACGTCGGCATAGCCGCGGGCCATCTTGCCGTGCTCGGCGAGCATGGCGCGGCGCTCCTCGTCGGGCAGGAGATACCACTCGTAGGAGCGGACGAACGGATACACGCACACCCAGGCGCGCGCCTCCTCGTCGGCCAGGAAGGCCGGGATATGGCTCTTGTTGAACTCGGCGGGGCGGTGCAGGGCCACCTGCGACCAGACGGGCCGCAGGTGGGTGCCGAGGGCGGTGCGCCGCAGCGCCGCATAGGCCTCCTGGAGGGCCTCGGCGCTCGAAGCGTGCCACCAGATCATGAGGTCGGCGTCGGCGCGCAGGCCGGCGACGTCGTAGGTGCCGCGCACGACGACGTCCTTGGCGGCCAGGTCGGCGAGGAAGGCGGTCGCCTCGGCCGCGACCTCGGCGCGGGTGGCCGGGTCGAGGGGTGTCCCAGCCTGGAACACCGACCACATCGTGTAGCGGATCGAGTCGTTGAGCTCGCGGATGCGGGCGGCGTTGCTGCTGGTCATGTCGTCATCCTTCCAGGGCCTGGATCAGCGCGTCGGCGGCGGTCCGGCCCGATGTGACGCAGGCGGGGATGCCCACGCCGTCGTAGGCGGCGCCGGCGACGGCGATCGCCGGGTGGGCGGCGAGTGCGGCGCGCAGGGCGGCGACCCGGTCGCGGTGGTGGGGCTCGTACTGCGGGAGGCCGCCGCCCCAGCGGAAGACGGCGGCGTCGACGGGGTCGGGCAGGCGGTCGGCGCCGAGAAGCCGGGCCACCTCGTCGCGGACCAGGTCGAGCAGGCCGGCGTCGGTGCGCTGCAGCTGCTGCTCGTCGCCGGCACGGCCGACCGAGGCGCGCACGACGGTGAGGCCGGGGCGGCGCAGGTGCGACCACTTCTGGTCGAAGAACGTGACGGCCTTGACCGCGAAGCCCTCGGTCGCCGGCACCAGGAACCCCGACAGCTCGGGCAGCTTGGTGGCCGGCAGCGCGAGCGCGACGAGGGCGACGCTGGCGTAGTCGAGCGGCACGCCCGCCACGCCATCCACAGTGGACAGCAGGCGGGCGGCGGGGGCAGCCGGCACGGCGAGGACCACGCCGTCGGCGTCCACCGTGGACGGGTCGCGGGTCGAGCCGACGGTGAGGCGCCAGCCGGTGCCGTGCCGGTGCAGGTCGCGCACGGGCAGGCCGAGCCGGACGTCGGGCAGGGTGGCGGCGACCGCGTCGACGAGCCGGCTCATACCACCGCGCACGGCGCTGAACACGGGCGCGCCCGGCGTGGCCCGCCGCGCGGCGAGGGCCGTGCGGACCGCGCCGGTGAGGGTGTCGGACGACTCCGCCGCGTCGGCGAGGGCGGGCAGCGCCATGCGCAGCGAGAGCCGGTCGGCACGGCCGGCATAGACGCCGCCGAGCAGCGGCTCCACGAACCGGTCGACGACGAGGTCGCCGCGGCGCGGGCGGACCAGCCCGCCGACGGTCACGTCCTCGCCGGGGCGCAGCAGGGGGCGGCCGGAAGGCCGGTCGGCCGGGTCGTCGCCGGCCGGGATGCCCATGAGGGTGCCGGCGGGCAGGTCGAGCAGGCCGCCGCCGACCGCGACCGCGGCCCTGGCCGTGGCGGGGTGCACGAGGTCGTCGCCGAGCCCGACCTGCTCGGCGAGGCGCACCGCGGCGCTCGAGCCGCCGGCCGGGTCACCGGACAGGAACGACTCGGCGCCCCGCTCGACCGGGCCACCGGCCAGCTCGACGGTGCGCAGCTTGCCGCCGGGACGCTCGCCCTGGTCGAACAGCACCACGTCGAGGTGCGGGGCGCGCTCGCGCAGCCGGTGCGCCGCGGCGAGACCGGCGATGCCACCACCGATGACCGCGACCCGTCTGCGCACGCCCCCAACCATGCCCCGAGTCTATGGTCGGTGTATGACAGAACCACGAGTGGCCGTCGTCACCGGCGCGGCCCAGGGCATCGGCCGCAGGACCGCCGAGGTGCTGGCCGAGGAGGGCTATCGGCTGGCGGTCATCGACACCCGGCCGGTGGACCTCGACGGGCTCGTCTTCGCCGGTGACGTGTCCGACGAGCAGGACGTCGCGCGGTTCGTGAGCGAGGTCGAGGACGCGTACGGCGGCTGCGACGTGCTGGTGAACAACGCCGGCATCGCCTCGATCGCGCCGGCCGAGGACACCGACGCGGCGCAGTGGCGGCGGGTGCTCGACGTGAACCTGACCGGGCCGTTCCTGCTGTGCCGGGCGTTCGGGCGCCGGATGCTGGTTCGCGGCACCGGCTCGATCGTCAACATCGCCTCGGTGGCGGGGCTGTTGGGGGTCGCCGACCGGGTGGCGTACAACGCCAGCAAGCACGGCCTGATCGGGCTGACCCGCACCCTCGCGGTCGAGTGGGGCGGCCGGGGCGTGCGGGTCAACGCGGTCTGTCCCGGCTGGGTGAAGACGGAGATGGACGACGAGTCGCAGGCGTCGGGCGCGTACGCGGACACCGACATCACCGACCACGTGCCGATGGCCCGGTTCGCGCAGCCGGAGGACATCGCCCGGGCGGTGGCGTTCCTCGCCGACCCGGCGCGCTCCGGGTTCGTCAACGGTGCCGCACTCTCCGTCGACGGCGGCTGGGCGGCCGACGGGTCGTGGCAGTCGCTGCGCCTGGGCAGCCGGGGACGTTGACGAGGTCGTCGCGGCGGCCGGTGCACCCGAAGTGCGTCGATATGTCGTCGGGTCGGGCGAATCTGACCAGCGGGATGTCCATCTGTGGGGCGAACCCCTCTGGAACATCTCGCCGGAGGCGAGCAGACTCTCTCGGATGAGCGACCTCGCGTCCTCCCGACCGTCACCGGACGAGCCGAGCGACCGCGCGCTGGACGCCGGCGCCGCCGGCGGTCACGCACCGTGGACCGCCGAGCCGTGGACCACGGACCCGTGGCAGATCGGCGCCGGCCAGGCGGCCCCCGGGCAGCTGGGGGCCGGGCAGGACGGCGACGCCTATGCGACGGACCCGCTCGCCGACGTCATCGCCGACCTGGCCGAGCTGGCCGAGCTGGCCGACCTCGCGGATCCGGCGGCCGCGGCCGCCGCCGCGGAGGCGGCCGCCGAGGCACGGGCAGCCCCCGTCGACGACGTGGAGCCGACCGCCCGGACGATCTCGGCGCTGCTGGCCGACGCGACGACGTCCCCGGCCGAGCTCGCCGACGCCGTCGCCTGGTGCTACGACGACGAGGCGCTGCCGCTGCTGCTGCCGCTGATCCACCACGCCGACCCGCGGGTGCGGCGGGCGGTCGCCCAGGCGCTGCCGAGCGTCCTCGGGGAGGCCTCGCCCGACGACACGGTGCGGGCGCTGCTGGTACTGAGCAACGACCCCGACGACGACGTGCGGGACTGGGCGTGCTTCGCGCTCGGCACCCAGCTGTCGGAGGTGGACGCACCGGTGCTGCGTGAGGCGCTGCTGGTGCGGCTCGACGACCCGCACGACGACACCCGGTGCGAGGCGCTGCTCGGCCTGGCCCGGCGGCGCGACGAGCGGATCCTGCCGGTGCTGCAGGAGCGGCTGGCCCGCGTCAACGTGTTCTCGCTGGAGATCGACGCGGCCGGCGCGCTGGGCCACCCGTCGCTGCACACGCTGGTGCGCGGGCACCTGTCCGGCTGGGACGACGACGTGGTCGCGCGGGTGTGCGCGGCGCTGCGGCTCACCGACCCCGACGGCGTCGGCGACGACCTGCTCGACGGGCTCGCGGAGTGGTTCGCCGGCGGTGCGCCGCACGCCAGCGACGAGGACCGGTACTGGTGGTCGGTGACCTTGCAGCTGCTGGAGCACGCCGAGTACCGGGCGCCGGAGATCGCCGAGCAGGTGCACGCCCGGCTCGCCGGCGAGGCCCGGGCGACGTCGCTCATGCTCGGCTCGCGGCTGGCCCAGCTCGCCGGCGACCACGGCTGGTGGCGCTGGAGCCCGACCTACTGAGCCCGCTACGCCGTGTGGACCAGCTCCACCAGGCGGGTCAGCACGTCGGGGTCGGTCTCGGGCATGACGCCGTGCCCGAGGTTGAAGATGTGCCCGGACGCCTTGCGGCCCTCGGCGATCACCCGGCGCGCCTCCTGCTCCACGACCTCCCACGGCGCGAACAGCACGCACGGGTCGAGGTTGCCCTGCAGTGCCTTGCCCGGCACGCGCGCCGCGGCCGCGTCCAGTGGCGTGCGCCAGTCCACGCCGACCACGTCCGCGCCGGCCTCCGCCATGGCGGGCAGCAGCTCACCGGTGCCGACGCCGAAATGGATCCTCGGCAGCCCCGTGCCGGCCAGTCCGTCCAGGACGCGGCGCGAGTGCGGCAGGACGTAGCGGCGGTAGTCGGCCTCGGACAGCGCCCCGGCCCACGAGTCGAACAGCTGCACCGCGTGCACGCCCGCCTCGGCCTGCACCCGCAGGAAGGTCAGGGTGATGTCGGCGAGCCGGCCGCACAGGGCGTGCCAGACGTCGGGTGCGCCGTACATGAGGGCCTTCGTCTTCACGTGGTGCCGTGACGGGCCGCCCTCGACGAGGTAGCTGGCGAGGGTGAACGGCGCCCCGGCGAAGCCGATGAGCGCGGTCGGGCCGAGCTCGGCGAGCAGCAGCCGGATCGCCTCGGCGACGAACCCGACGGCGTCGGGGCTCAGGGCGGGCAGTGCGTCGACGTCGGCCATGCTCGCCACCGGCGCGGCGACGACGGGGCCGGTGCCGGCGACGATGTCCAGGTCGACGCCGGCGGCCTGCAACGGCACGACGATGTCACTGAACAGGATCGCCGCGTCGACCTTGTGGCGGCGCACCGGCTGCAGGGTGATCTCGCAGACCAGGTCGGGCCGCCGGCACGACTCGAGCATGCCGATGCCGGCACGCAGCGCGCGGTACTCGGGCAGGGACCGTCCGGCCTGGCGCATGAACCAGACCGGGGGGTGCGGCACCGCCTGGCCGCGGGCGGCACGCAGAAGCAAATTGTCAGTCATAGCGAACTCATCGTTTCACTGCGTGCGCAACGGCGGCGCGGCGGCACCCCCCGCGTGGGTTTGCGCCTTACTCTTCCGGTATGGCGCCATCGACCGCGACTCCCCTCACGTTCACCCGGGCGGTGGAGGACCTGCGCGCGGTCACGGCGCGGCCCGAGATCGAGCTCGAGGAGATGCCGGCGCCGCAGCGGCTCGCCCCGTTCGCCCACGCGATGAGCGGCACGGTGCTGCGCGACGGCGACGAGGTCGCCACCGGGCGGCTGATCCTGCTGCACGACCCGGCCGGGCACGACGCGTGGGACGGCACGATGCGGCTCGTCACGTACGTGACGGCGGAGCTGGAGGCGGAGCTCGCCGCCGACCCGCTGCTGCCCGGGGTCGGCTGGAGCTGGCTGACCGACGCCCTGGAGGGCCACGGCGCCTCCTACACGGCGATCGGCGGCACGGTCACGCAGACGCTGTCGACCCGCTTCGGCGACCTGGCCGGCCCGCCGACCGCCGCGGACCTGGAGATCCGGGCGTCCTGGACGCCGACCGACGTCGACCTGCAGGCCCACGTGCACGCCTGGTGCGCGCTGCTCGCCTCGACGGCGGGCCTGCCGCCGCCGGGCGTCACCGCACTGCGCTGACGGCGCGACGCGAAAGGCGCGAAGGCGCGACGCGAAAGGCGCGACGCGAGAAGAGCCGGACGCGCAAGAGGGCGGGCCTGGAGGCCCGCCCTCTGCCTGCGCCGATCAGATCCCGAGCAGGACCTCGGCCTCGTCACACGGCTTGTCCATCTCGTTGAGCTTGTTCTGCAGGGTGGTCTTGTCGCCCTTGCTGGACGCGTCGAGCGCCTCGAGCAGCAGCTTCAGGCAGGTGCCGATGACGTCGCGCTGGCGCTTCGCCTCGGTGCTGTCGGCCGTCACGCCGCGCAGCTCCTGCTGGGCCTTGGTGAGCTCGTCGGCCTTCGCCTTGAGATCGGTCTTGGTCTTGTCCAGCTCGCCCTGGGTCGCGGTGAGGCTGTCCTGGCGCTGCGACGCGAGCTTCTCGGACTTGTCGAGCTTGCCGCTCTTGTCGATGTAGAGCCCGACGAACACGCCGGCCGCGATGATCGCGAGCGCGAGGAGGCTGGCGAGGATCGGCACCGCGACGCTCTTCTTCGGCGCCGGGCCGGGGGTCTGGTAGCCGCCCTGCGCGTACCCGGGCGGGCTGGAGACCGGGCCGTAGGAGGCCGGCGGGCCGGACATCGGCGGCGCCGACATTGGCGGCGCCGACATCGGCGGGTTCGCCATCATCGGCGAGGTCGGCGGCGCGGACACCGACGGCTCGAGGTTGTACGACGCCGGCGGCTCGCCGTAGGTGGGCATCTGCTGGGTGCCCTGGTCGTACGGGTTGGGCTGCGGCTGGCCGTAGCCCTGGTCGTGGGTGGGGGCGGGCTGCGGCGGCACCGGGGCGCCGTAGGGCGACTGCGGCGCGCCGGGCGGCGGGTAGGCCCCCTGCGGCGAGTTCGGGTCCGGGTAGGCGTAGCCCTCGTTCGGGTTCCCCTGGGGGTTATTGGGGTAGGTCATCTCTTTCTTCCTCCTGATGATCCCTCCGGGCAGCGCCCCGGGCGGGGTCGAACGGCCGCCGCGACCGGGACGCGACGACGTGGTGCACGGTGCTTCCGGGGTGCCGGCCGCGGGGATCAGCAGATGCTGATCGTCTCGCAGACCACTGAGATGGGGATGGCGAGTCCGATGCCTTCGGCCTCCCGCGCCTTGAGCGTCGCGACGCCGACCACCTCCTTCTTGGCGTTGAACACGGGCCCGCCGGAGTTACCGGGGTTGATCGCCGCGTCGAACTGCATCAGGCTCTCGCCGCTGAGCGAGCGGAACGCACTGACGACGCCGGTGGTGACGGTGTCCTCCAGGCCGAGCGGCGCGCCGACGACAAGCACGGGATCGCCGACCTTCGGCACCTGCGCCGCGGCGACGAGCCGGGTGAAGTCCTCGTCGGTGTGCAGCAGCGCCAGGTCCTTGTCGGGGTGCGCCTCGATGATCTTCGCCGGGAAGCGCTGGTTGGTGCGCTCGATGCTGACGTCGCGCTCCCCCTTCTCGTACGCCTCCTGCACGACGTGGTAGTTCGTGATCAGGTTGGTGCCGCCGCCCGACGGGACCTTGCCGAGCGCGAAGGAGGTGCCGGTCGCGTACTTCGTGGTGACACGGAACACGCTCGGCCGGACGCTCTCGGCGACGGCCGCGGCGTCGAGGTTGCCGCCGGTCTTGGCTTCGAGCTTGTCGGCGCGGTCCTCGAGGGTCTTGAGCCGGGTCTCGTCGCTCTGCTTGGCGGCGCTCGCCGCCTTCTCGGCCTTGTCGAGGCGGGACTCGAGCCGGACGATGAACGCCGCCTGCACGCCGACGACGATCAGCAGCAGCAGCGCCAGGGTCAGGGCGAGCACGCTGCTACGCCCGCGGGGGACCCCGCCGGCGTGCGGCGGGGCGCTGTGCGGCGGCGGGCCGGCAGGCGCGGAGACGGGCCAGGCGCTCGTCGGCTGGGCGGGGAACGCGCCGGTGGCCGGGAAGCTGCCGGTGGCCGGGCCGCCGCCCGCAGGCGATACGCCGGCGGCCGGGAAGGATCCGGTCGGCGTCATGCGTGGAGGAAGTGGACCGAGCCGCTCCGAGTCGTCGCCCGACCGGTCCGCGTGGCGCGGACGATCGAACGATTCAGAGGTTCCGGAAGCCACCGGGTTGGAGGGGTCATACCCGGCCGTCATGCTTCGCGTTTCCTTCCTGTCACAATTCCACCCGTTTGTACCGCGGCGCGGTCGAAGTGCGGCATCGCAGTCGGCCTCACCCTAAACTGCCCGCACAAGCCTCGCGACCTCCGTGGCAGGCAACAGACACAACCGGAAGTACCAGTTCGGCCCGCGCACGCGACCGTACCGGGGCGACCCGGATTTGTCCGTCCCGAATCGGCGTGTCCCGGGCCACCCGGGGACCGCCGGAGCACAGCGGAAACCGACGCGCCGGACCCGGCTGCATCGGCGTGCCGGTGGCGCAACGTACCGTGGTCCGGGTGACCGACGAACCCCCCGCGCGGCGTCGGGACGAGGAGCCAGACAGTCCGGATAAACCGGACGACACGACCGAGCCCGTCCTGCTGACCGCCCCCCGAGACGGGACGCCCGAACCGATCACCGACCGGGCCGAGCTGGTGCGCGCCGTGGAGCGCTTCGCACAGGGCAGCGGCCCGGTGGCCGTGGACGCCGAGCGCGCCTCCGGCTACCGGTACACGCACCGGGCCTATCTCGTGCAGCTGCGCCGTGCCGGAGCTGGCACCGTCCTGATCGACCCCCTCCCCTTCGGGCAACTGCCGGAGCTCGACGAGGTGATCTCGCCCACCGAGTGGATCCTGCACGCCGCCAGTCAGGATCTGCCCTGCCTGACCGAGCTGGGGCTGCGCCCCACCCGGCTGTTCGACACCGAGCTCGCAGCACGGCTGTGCGGCTTCGAACGGGTCGGCCTGGCCGCCCTGACCGAGTCGCTGCTCGGCTACACGCTCGAGAAGCACCACTCCGCCGCCGACTGGTCGACGCGGCCGCTGCCGGCGTCCTGGCTCACCTACGCGGCGCTGGACGTCGAACTGCTGCTACAGCTGCGCGACACGCTCGCCGAGGAGTTGCACGAGCAGGGCAAGACGGAGTGGGCGGCACAGGAGTTCGCCGCGCTGGTCGCCTCCGCCGGCGACCCGCCCCGGGTGCGCGCCGACCCGTGGCGCCGCACGTCGGGCATCCACCGGGTGCGCGGCGCCCGCGCCCTGGCCCGGGTCCGCGCGCTGTGGCACGCCCGCGACGAGATCGCCGCGCGCCGGGACGCGAGCCCCGGCCGGGTCCTCGCCGACGCGGCGATCGTCGCCGCCGCCGAGGCGGACCCGAAGGACGAGCGGTCGCTGCTGGCCCTCGCCGGCTTCGGCGGGCGCTCCGTGCGCCGGCTCGCGCCGACGTGGCTGGCCGCGCTGGCCGACGCCAGGGCACTGCCGGACAAGGAGCTGCCGACCACCCCGCCGTCGGAGGGGCCTCCCCCGCCGCACCGGTGGGCCGAGCGCGACCCCGTCGCGGCCGGGCGCCTGGCCCGGTGCCGGGAGCTGGTGACCAGCCTGGCCACCGCCAACCGGGTGCCGCCGGAGAACCTCATCACCCCGGACTCGGTGCGGCGCCTCGCCTGGTCGCCGCCGGAGGAGCTCACCGAGGAGGCGGTCGCCGCGGTGCTGGCCGGCTACGGCGCGCGCCCGTGGCAGGTCGCGCTGGTGACCCCGGGGCTGACGGCGGCACTGGAGGTACCGGCGGAATAGGGCACCGACGGGCACGGGGCGGATGTGGGCGGGTCCACAGGCGCATCGGACCTACTGGCGAGTAACATTGCCGGTAATTCGTCGCTAGGAGGACACCCGTGCCCCGTCCCGTCCGCGACGTCGTCTTCGTCGACGGCGTGCGCACCCCGTTCGGCAAGGCCGGTGGGATGTATGCCAACACCCGCGCCGACGACCTCGTCATCCGCTGTATCCGCGAGCTGCTGCGCCGCAACCCGCAGCTGCCGCCGGAGCGGGTCGACGAGGTCGCGATCGCGGCCACCACGCAGACCGGCGACCAGGGCCTGACCATCGGCCGCACCGCCGCCCTGCTGTCGGGTCTGCCCAAGACCGTCCCGGGCTACTCGATCGACCGCATGTGCGCCGGCGCCCTGACCGCGGTGACCACCGTCGCCGGCGGCATCGCCTTCGGCGCCTACGATGTCGCGATCGCCGGCGGCGTCGAGCACATGGGCCGCCACCCCATGGGCGAGGGCGTCGACCCCAACCCGCGGATCATCGCCGAGCAGCTGGTCGACCCGTCGGCGCTGGTCATGGGCGCCACCGCGGAGAACCTGCACGACCGGCTGCCCGGCATCACCAAGGAGCGGGCCGACCGGTACGGCTACGCCTCGCAGGTGAAGACCGCCGCCGCGTACCAGGCCGGCAAGCTGCAGCCCGACCTGGTCAGCGTCGCGACCCGCGACCCCGAGGCGGGCTGGGGCCTGGCCACGGTCGACGAGGCGCCCCGCGAGACCAGCCTGGAGAAGCTGGCCACGCTCAAGACCCCGTTCCGCCCGCACGGCAAGGTCACCGCCGGCAACGCCGCGGGCCTCAACGACGGCGCCACCGCCGCCATCATCGCCGCCGAGGACGTCGCCCTCGAGCTGGGCCTGCCCGTCGGTATGCGCCTGGTCTCCTACGGCTTCGTCGGCGTCGAGCCGGAGGTCATGGGCTTCGGCCCGGTCCCGGCGACCGAGAAGGCGCTGCGCCAGGCCGGCCTGAGCATCGACGAGATCGGCCTGTTCGAGCTCAACGAGGCGTTCGCCGTGCAGGTGCTGGCGTTCCTCGACCACTTCGGCATCGCCGACGACGACCCGCGGGTCAACCCGTGGGGCGGCGCGATCGCCGTCGGGCACCCCCTGGCGTCCTCCGGCGTGCGGCTCATGACGCAGCTGTCGCGGCAGTTCGCCGAGCACCCCGAGGTCCGCTACGGCCTCACCGCCATGTGCGTCGGCATCGGCATGGGCGCATCCGTGATCTGGGAGAACCCGAACTGGAAGGGCGACAAGTGAGCGCGGCCATCTCGAACCCGAACGAGGTCGTGACCAGGGCGCTGCTGCGCTTCGTCACCCTGCCGAGCCGCGAGCGCGCCGCGCTCATCACGCTCGACAACGGCTTCGACCACACCAAGCCCAACTCGTTCGGCCCCGGCGGCCTGGCGAGCCTGGACGCGGCGATCGGCGAGGCCGTCGCGGCGGCGCCGAAGTTCATCGCGATCACCGGCAAGCCGTACATCTTCTGCGTCGGCGCCGACATCACCGGCATGCCGCTCATCACCGAGCGGGAGCAGGCGCTGGAACTCGGCCGGTACGGCCACCGCGTGTTCCGCAAGCTCAAGGACTCCCCGGTGCCCACGTTCGCGTTCATCAACGGCGCGGCGATGGGCGGCGGCCTGGAGGTGGCGCTGCACTGCCACTACCGCACCGTGTCCTCCGGCGCGGCGGCCCTCGCCCTGCCCGAGGTCGCGATCGGCCTGGTGCCCGGCTGGGGCGGCACGCAGCTGCTGCCGAACCTCATCGGCATCGCCCCGGCCGCGCAGGTCATCCTGCAGAACCCGCTGACCCAGAAGACGCTCAAACCGGCCCAGGCCCGCGAGCTGGGCATCGCCGACGAGATCTTCGAGCCGGCCGACTACCTGGAGCGGTCCCTCGCCTGGGCCGAGGGCGTCGTGGACGGCACCGTCACCGTCACCCGGCCGGAGATCGACCGGGACATGTGGGACGGCGTGCTGTTCTTCGCCAAGCACCAGCTCGACGAGCGGCTGCACGGCGCGGTCAACTCCGCCAACAAGGCGATCGAGCTGCTGGCCCTGGCCAAGAGCGCGACGTTCGAGGACGGCACGGCGGCCGAGGACGAGGCCCTCGCCGACCTCATCATGGGCGACCAGGCCCGGGCCAGCCTGTACGCGTTCGACCTCGTCCAGCGCCGGGCGAAGCGGCCCGCCGGGGCGCCCGACAAGGGCCTCGCCCGCGACGTCAACAAGGTCGGCATCGTCGGCGCCGGCCTCATGGCCTCCCAGCTGGCGCTGCTGTTCGTGCGCCGGCTCGAGGTCCCGGTCGTGCTGACCGACCTCGACCAGGCCCGCGTCGACAAGGGCGTCGGCTACGTCCACGCCGAGATCGACAAGCTGGTCTCGAAGCGGCGCCTCGACCCGGGCAAGGCCGCCAAGCTGCGCGGCCTGGTGAGCGGCTCGGCCGACAAGGCCGCCTTCGCCGACGCCGACCTCGTGCTGGAGGCGGTGTTCGAGGACCTGGGCGTCAAGAAGCAGGTCTGGGCCGAGGTCGAGAAGATCGTCCGGGACGACTGCGTGCTGGCGACCAACACCTCCTCGCTGTCGGTCAGCGAGCAGGCCGCCGGCCTCGCCCACCCGGAGCGGGTCGTCGGGCTGCACTTCTTCAACCCGGTCGCGATGATGCCGCTGCTGGAGGTCGTGCGCGCCGACCAGACCGACGACGCGACGCTGGCCACGGCGTTCGCCGTCGGCAAGGCCCTGAAGAAGTCCTCGGTGCTGGTCAAGGACGCCCCGGCGTTCGTGGTCAACCGGCTGCTGACCCGCTTCCTCGGCGTGGTCACCGCGGCCGTCGACAACGGCACGCCGATCGCCGTCGCCGACGCCGCCCTGGACCCGCTGGGCCTGCCGATGCGGCCGATGGCGCTGCTCACCATGGTCGGCCCGGCGGTCGCGCACCACGTGGCGGAGACGCTGCACGCGGCGTTCCCCGACCGTTTCGGCGTCTCGGCCAACCTGGGCCGGGTGGTCGAGGCCGGCAAGCGCGGCTTCACCGACGCCGAGGGCAACCCCGACCCGGAGGTGCTCGCGCTGCTGCAGGTCGGCGACTCCCCCTCGACCACCGAGGAGCTGCGCGACGAGGCGACCGCCGCCCTGGCCCGCGAGATCCGGCTCATGCTCGACGAGGGCGTGGTCGCCGACCCGCGCGACATCGACCTGTGCATGATCCTCGGCGCTGGCTGGCCGATGCACCTGGGCGGCGTCACGCCGTACCTGGACCGTGAGGGCATCTCGGAGAAGGTGACCGGCGCACGGTTCCTGCCGCCCGGCGTGGCCAACGCGCCGTAGGTTCACCCGAACGAGGGCACATTCGGTAAATATCGGTAACGGACCCCGCCGGCGCCTAGCGTTGGCGGGGTTCGCTCGCAGTCCCCCCGGCTGCACGAATCACTCGTCCCGGGGGTGCACCATGCGCAAAATCATGTCCGTCGCTGCGGTTGTCCTGGCCACGCTGACCCCGGCGGTCGACGCGCACGCCTCCCAGAGCGCCACGGTCGTCTCGCCCAAACGCCCCCTGAACGTACGGGCGGGCAGTGCTGTGTGGACCACCCAGCTGCGCACGCTGGCGCACGGCGCGTCGGTGGCGATCGACTGCCAGGTCAAGGGCCAGCTGATCAACCAGGGCTCGGTCCGGGTCACCGACCAGTGGGACCGGCTCACCGACGGCTCCTACGTCTCCGACGCGTGGATCCGCCGCCCCGCCGTCCCGATCCCCGCCTGCGGCCCGGCCGCTCCCGTCGCGCCCGCCGCCGTCGCCGCCGCGGTCACCACGACCACGGGCACCGTCGCCACGGGTGGCACGCCGCTCAAGGCCCGCACCGCCCCCACGCACGGCGCGCCGCTCGTCGCCGCCCTGCCCACCGGTACCCCGCTGACCCTGGTCTGCCAGCAGCGTGGCGAGAGCATCGCCGGCACCCAGCGGGTGACCGCGATGTGGGACCGCCTGCCGGAGGGCACCTACGTCTCCGACGCGTACGTGCGCCGCACCGCGACCCCGCCACCGTGCGCCGCGGCGGCGAACCAGCCGGCCGCCGCGCCCGCCGCACCCGTCGCCACCGGCGCCTGGACCAACCCGCTGCCCGGTTTCCGGGCCCGGCCGGGCTTCCGCACCGCGAGCAACCCCAACCACATCGGCGTGGACATCATGTCCTTCACCGGCACCCCGATCCACGCCGCCTCGGCCGGCACGGTGGTCGAGGTGGTGTGCAACATCGAGGCCGGCCACAGCTGCGACCAGACCGGCAGCGCATCGATCGGCGGCTGCGGCTGGTACGTCAAGCTGCAGCACGCGGGCGGCATCTCCACCCTGTACTGCCACATGGTCCGCCGGGCCCTCGTCCAGCCCGGGCAGAAGGTCAAGGCCGGCCAGGTCATCGGGTACGTCGGCAGCTCCGGCAACTCCTCGGCCCCGCACCTGCACTACGAGGTGCACATCAACGCCCCGCCGACCGGCCCGCACAACGCCGTCGACCCGATCCCCTTCATGCGCACCCACGGCGCCGCCATCGGCTGACGGCGCCGGCGCCAACCCACGCGGTGCCGGCGCGAACCCGCCCCGGTACCAGCGCGAGCCCGCGCGGTGCCGGTGCTACCCCGCGCGGTGCCGGCCGGGGCGGTCGGGGCCGCGCTTGGCGGCGTACATGGCCTGGTCGGCGGTGCGCAGCGCCTCGTCCGGGTCCTCGCCGGGGCCGGCGAGGTGCAGCCCGACGCTGGCACCGATGCGCACCTCGTGGCCGGCGACGTCGAACGGCTCGGCCAGCACCGCGCGCAGCCGCACCGCCAGGGCTTCGGCGTCCCCGCCGCCCACCACCCCGGGCAGGAGCAGCACGAACTCGTCGCCGCCGACGCGGGCGAGCACGTCGCTGGGGCGCAGGCAGGACGAGAGGCGCTCGCCGACCTGGCGCAGCAGCTCGTCGCCGGCCTCGTGGCCGAGCTCGTCGTTGACGGGCTTGAAGCCGTCGAGGTCGACGAAGAGCACCCCGACCGGGGTGTGCTGCAGCGACGCGGTGAGCCGCTCCTGCAGGCGGCGGCGGTTGGGCAGGCCGGTGAGCGGGTCGTGGTGCGCGTCGTGGGCGAGGCGGTCCTGCATCTCGCGGCTGTCGGTGATGTCGCGGGCGTTGATGACGATGCCGTTGAGGGCGGCGTTGTGCAGCTGGTTGGAGGCGGTGAAGTCGAACCAGCGATGGTTGCCGTCGGCCTGCAGGACCCGCACCTGCATGCGCTCCAGACCGCCCCGCTCCGCCAGCAGCGCCGCGAAGCGGTCCCGCACGTGCTGGCGGTCGTCGGGGGCCAGCAGGTCGAAGACGGACGAGCCGACCGCGACGAAGCCGAGGATGCGTTTGCCGCTGGGGCTGGAGTACACCACGGCGCCCTCGCGGTCCAGGACGGTGACGACGTCCGGCGCGTGCTCGACCAGCGCGGCGAAGCGCTCCTCGGCGCGGCGGCGCACCAGCTGCGAGCGGTAGCCGAGGACGGCCAGGCCGGCGACGCCGACGAGGAGCATGGTCAGCAGCGCCAGGTTGATGGTGAGGCTGCGGTTGCGGATCGGGCCGTCGAACGTCGCCGTGGACTGGGTCCGCACGTACGCCCAGCCGCCTGGCAGCCCGCCGTGCACGGCCGCGATCATGGAGTGGCCGCCGGCGTGGTACGTGACGAACACCGGCTCTCTGGAGCCGAGCTTGTCGATGATCGCGGAGTCGACGACGGTGCCGACCGCGTCGGGGTCGCTGGACGCGCCCACGGTCCCGCCGGCGTCCACGACGAGCGACAGGTGCGACGAGTCGCTGAGCTTCTCCAGGTACACCTGCAGCTGGTTCTTGCGCGCGGGGATGAAGCCGTAGATCAGCGCGACCGGGGCGCCGTCCACGACGATGGGCACGGCGACCGCCTGGACCAGAGCGTCCTTGACCGTCATGAGCGCGGAGAAGCCCGGCTTCCCCACCGCCAGCCCGGAGATCAGCGACTGCCAGCCGGTCGCGGCCTGGTCGGGGAACTCGTCCGCCGGTTTCGTGGCGTTGATCGGGTTGCCGGTGAGGTCGGTGATGGTGAGCCCGTACGTAAAGAACGTCGACTTGCGCGCGTACTCGACGAGGGCGGCCCGGTCGCCGGCGTCGCCGGGGGTCAGGCGCAGCGGCCGGCCGGTGACGAAGTCGTTGAGCTCCTTCACCGACAGCATCAGCAGCTGCTCGACCAGGCCGCCGTTGTTGGTGGCCAGGGCGAGCGTGTCGGCGCGGTGCACGGTCTCCGCGGCCCGCAGCGCGGACCGGTTGACCGAGACGCCGACCGCCCCGATCGCGAGCAGCAGGGCTGCGCTGATGCTGACAACCAGCCAACTTCGCAGCCGCATCCAGTTTCCTCCGACTCGTCCTGTGGAGGTCAGATCGGCGGCGGCAGGGGCGGAACTGAGAAACTGTGTGACCGATCACAGCCGCGGCGGCGGGCCGTCAGGCGGTGGGCTTCACCGTGGCGGTGCCGGTCAGGACCGGGGTGACCGCGGCGGCCGGGAGGCTCACGGTGACCTCGAGGCCACCGCCGTCCAGGGCGACGGCGCTGACCCCGCCGCCGTGGGCCTCGCAGACGGCGCGGACGATCGACAGGCCGAGCCCGGAGCCGCGGGCGCCGGTGCGCTCCCGCCCGCCGCGGCGGAACGGCTCGAACAGCACCGGCACGTCGGCCGGGTCGACCTCGAAGCCGGTGTTGCCCACGACGAGCCAGGCGAGGGTGTCGTCGGTGCCGGTGCGCACCCAGATCCGCCCGCTGAGGTGGTTGTACCGCACGGCGTTCTCCACGAGGTTGCCGGCGAGCCGCTCCAGCAGGCCGGGGTCGCCGACGACCCGCGCCGGGGCGAGGTCGGTCGTCACGTCGAGGGTGAGCCGCTTGATCTCCTTGCCCATCGCGGACATGGCGACGGTGACCCCGGTGGCCAGGTCGGTCGGCACTTTCCGGCCGAGCCGGCGGCCGGCCTGCGCCTCGGTCCGCGCCAGCAGCAGCAGCGACTCCACCAGCGCGTTGGCCCGCATGGACGCGTCGCGCACCACGTTGGCCATCCGGCGGAACTCCTCGACGTCGGCGTCCGGGTCGTCGAGGGTCACGTCGACCTCGGTGCGCATCAC
This sequence comes from Dactylosporangium sp. NPDC050688, assembly GCF_040654515.1. Classification (NCBI taxonomy): domain Bacteria; kingdom Bacillati; phylum Actinomycetota; class Actinomycetes; order Micromonosporales; family Micromonosporaceae; genus Dactylosporangium; species Dactylosporangium sp. NPDC050688. Next base: position 332,474 of record NZ_JBFAIC010000001.1, on the reverse strand, counting down.
GGCGAGCGGGGTGCGCAGCTCGTGGGAGGCGTTGGCGACGAACCGCTTCTGCGTGTCGAACGCCTCACCGATCCGGTCGAGCATCGCGTCGAACGTCTTGGCCAGCTCCGACACCTCGTCGTCGGCGCCGTCGTAGTTGATCCGGGCGTCGAGGGTCTCCCCCGTCAGCCGCTGCGCGGTGGTGGTGACCTTCTGCAGGGGGCGCAGCGCCCGGCCGGCGACCACGTACGCGCCGGCGACCCCGACCGCGCCGATGAGCAGCAGCGCGAGGCTGCCCCGGGTCACCAGCTCCCACTCGGCGGCGTCGGCGAGCTCGGTCTGCCACTGCCGGGCGTCGACCTCGGTGCCGTCCTGCAGCACGATGCGGGTGCCGGGCTGCAGCTCGTCGGCGGGTCTGATGGCGCTGTCGACGAGGATGTACGCGAGCACCACCAGCACCAGCCCGGCTCCGACGAGCAGGATGCCGTTGAGCAGCGTGAGGCGCAGCCGCAGGGTCGGGCGGAAGAGGGCGGCGCGCCGGGCGTCGTAGACCGTCATTGCGGTGGCCCCTGTGGCGGCCGGGTCCGGTAGCCGGCGCCGACGACGGTCTCGATCAGCGCCGGGTCGCCCAGCTTCTTGCGCAGCGTCATCATCGTGACCCGCACGGTGGTGGTGAACGGGTCGGCGTTGGCGTCCCAGACGCGCTCCAGCAGCTCCTCGCTGGACACGACGGCGCCGCGGGCCTTGAGCAGCTCCTCGAGCAGGCCGAACTCCTTGCGGGTGAGATCCAGCGGCTGCCCGCCCCGGGTCGCGACCCGCTTGGCCTGGTCGAGCACGAGGTCGCCGATGGTCAGCACCGGCGGGGCGGCCGGGGTGGCCCGGCGGCCGAGCGCCTGCACCCGCGCGACCAGCTCGTCGAAGGCGAACGGCTTCGGCAGGTAGTCGTCGGCGCCGATCTGCAGCCCTTCGACCCGGTCGGCGACGCTGCCGCTCGCGGTGAGCATCAGCACCCGGGTCAGCGCCCCGGACGCGACGAGATCGGCGCAGATGTCGTCGCCGTGCACGCCGGGGAGGTCCCGGTCGAGCACAACCACGTCGTAGCGGGTCACCATGGCCATCTCGTGGCCCTGGGTGCCGTCGTAGGAGACGTCGACCGCCATGCCCTGGCGGCGCAGGCCCCGAACGATCGCGTCAGCGAGGTGCTGCTCGTCCTCGACCACCAGCACGCGCACGCCACATCACCCCCCACCGGTCGGGCCAGTGTCAGGCACCGGCTGTGAAGTCCGCGTGAGCCAACGTATACCGCACGGTTGGCGACCATGGCCTGTGCCAGGCACCCTGATGAGGTGGGAGAGCCGCTGATCGATCTCGGGGTGGTCACCGACGGCGCGGACCAGCTCGACACCGGGCCCGCTCCCGTGGTCGCCGGCCGCAGCCAGTGGCCGTTCGTGATGGTCCTCGCGCTGCTCGCGGCGCTCGCCGGCGGCTCCGGCGCGAGCACCTCGGTCGATGCGCTCGGCGTCCTCGCCGAGCACACCATCGGGTTCGTCGCCGACCGGGGCGCCCTGTACGCGCTGCGCGAGGAGCCGGCGGTCACCGCGTACGACTGGGGCACCGGCGAGGAGCGCTGGAGCCGCTCGATCCCGTCCAACGCCGGACAGGTCTACCTCGCCGCGGACCGCGCGTACATCCGGCACCGCCCCTGCACCGACGCGGTCGGCTGGAGCCTGGAGCGGCTCGACCCGGCCGACGGCCGCCAGCAGTGGCTCGCCTCGGGGGCGCCGGTCTCGGTGCTGCGCGTCGAGGGCCGGCCGGTGCTGCTGCTCGTCGACGAGCGCGCCACGACGTGCCCGCCGGCGGTGCCGCTGCGCAACAGCCCGCAGACGCCGGTACACCTGGCGGCGATCGACGCGGAGACCGGCATCGTGCGGTGGCAGTTCCAGATGCCGCCCGGCGGCCGGCTGGTCTCCCCCGACGTGCCCGGCAACGACTGGTTCGCGATCTGGTACCCGGGCGGCCACACCGAGGTCCGCGCCGCCGCGACCGGGGCGGTGGTCAGCGCCGCGCAGGTGCCGGAGCTCGCCGACGGGCCGCCGCAGAGCGTGCGCATCGTCCGCGACCTGCTGGTGATCGTCGCCGTCCGGCTCGACGGGGCGATGATCACCAGCTACGGGCACGCGCCGCTCACGTACCGGTGGCAGCAGCTGTTCCAGTCCGCCGAGCCGGTGCCGATCGCCGAGCTCGCCTACGGCCCGGTCGTCGTGGCGTGCGGCCCGATGGTGTGCGTGCCGAACTGGCGCGACATCGCCGTGCTCGACCCGCGGACCGGCGAGCAGCGCTGGCGCCGCACGATCCAGCTGGACGCCGTCGGCGCCGGCGTGCTCGTGGCCCGCGACCGCGAGGACTTCATGCGCATCCGCATCGTCGACTGGCAGACGGGCGTGGACCGCAGCCAGCTCGACGGCTGGGGCCTGGTCCCGATGGCCACCGACGGCAACGACGACGCGGTCGGCACCGCCGCGGCCGCCGGCGCCACCTACGCGGTGGTCCAGCGGCCCGACGGGGACGGCTCCCGGATCGCCCGGGTCAACCTGCACACCGGCGAGGTCGACGTGCTCGGGCACGTGCGCCCGATCCCGTCGCGGTGCGCGCTGCACGGGCGCCGCCTGTCCTGCCTCGCCGGCGGCGACGCCGTGCACCTCTGGAAGCTCTGAGTCATCCCCCGGCCGCCGCCGGCGGCTCGCCGGTGTGCAGCACCAGGGTCGTGCCGGCCTGCCCGGCCGCCTGCAGGGCGCGCAGCCGCAGCAGCGCCGGGTGGTCTTCCAGCAGCTTCGCCGTGTTGGCCAGGGAGCGCAGCGCGGCGGCCTCGCCACGGGCGCGCTCCAGCTCGGCCCGGCCCCGCTCCTTCGCCAGAGCGGTGTCGGCGTACGCCCGGCGCAGGTCCGCGGGCAGCATGAGGTCCCGCACGGTCAGCTCCAGCACGTCTACGCCGACGTCGCGGGCCGCGGGCGCGAGCGCGGCGGTCAGCCGGGCCGGCAGCTGCGGGCGGGCCGCGATGACCGACTCGAGGTCCGCCTCGGCGACGGCGGCACGCAGCTCGACCTGGGTGCGCAGGTACAGCTCCTGCACCGGGTCCTGGGCCGCGGTGACGAACAGGACCGGGTCGGTGACGGCGATGCGCAGCGTCGCGGAGACCTTGACCACGAGCCGGTCGGCGGTGAGCATCTCCTGCCCGTTGACCGGGACCAGCCGGGGCCGCAGGTCGACCCGCTCGAGCCGGGTGCCGCGGCGCTGGTACCGGTGGCGCCCGGGCTCCAGCACGCCGGCGAGCCGGCCGTGCACGAAGCGGACGACCCGCTCGTACTCCATCACGGTGACCTTGGCCATGACCCTGACTCCTGGTCGGTGCGCGGCGGCCGCGGGCGGGGATCCCGGCGCCTGCCGGGACCCGCAGGGCCCGCGGTCGCCGGGCACGGTGGGCGGGTGGTGCTGGTGAGGATGCAACTCCTGGAATCCTGGCGCGGTGCGGAACACCGTCCGGCGATGCCGTGGTGCCGCGTCCTGCCGCGCCTTCCGGCGCCGAGACTACGGCCCGGGCGCGCGCTCGCGCATCCCCATATCGGCGCCTCAAGGCAGCCGCGATGTCGGCGCCTCAAGGCAGCCGCGATGTCGGCGTCTCACGGCAGCCGCGATGTCGGCGCCTCAAGGCAGCCGCGATGTCGGCGTCTCAAGGCAGCCGCGATGTCGGCGACTCACGGCAGCCGCGATGTCGGCGCCTCACGGCAGCCGCGATGTCGGCGTCTCACGGCAGCCGCAGCAGGACCACCTCGTCGGCGTCGGTGCCGCAGGCGACGAGACCGCCGTCGATCTCGCAGGCGACGAGGGTGCCCGGCACCGACGCCGACGGCGTGGGCACCGGCCCGCCGCCGGACCAGGCGAGCAGCGTGTCGCCGTCGGTGTGCAGGCCGAGCAGGACGCGGGGGCCGTCGGCGGCGAGGAACCGCCACCCCGACGGCACGGTGCGCCCGGTGTCCGGAGGCAGGGCCAGCGCGCCGCTGGGCGCGACGGACGGCGGCGTCTTCGGCACCGTCCACAGCACCGCGCCACCGGCCGGGTCCACGGCGACGGTGCGGTCGCCGCTGACGCACAGCGCCGCGCCGCACGGCAGGACAGTGCGCGGCCCGCCCGGACCGGTCGGCACCTGGGCGCTCCAGCGCCGCTTGAGATCGCGGGTGTACGCGGTGAGCCGGGCGCTCCCGCCCGCAGCGTCCCACCGGGCGACGAGCAGCAGGTCACCGACGGCGGCGACGAGGTCGGCGGCGGGACCGGCGACGCCGGCGACGGGCGCGGTGCGCGCCCCGGTGGTCAGGTCGACGGTGCTGAGCCCGCCGCCGGCGTCCAGCAGCGCCGCCCACGTGGCACCGGCCACCGCCGCGTCGACGGCGACGCGGGTGCCGGCCTCGACCGCGACGTCCCAGCGCACCAGGCCCGCCGGGTCGATGAGCTGCCAGCGCAGCACCCCGGCGAGCGGCGTGTTGCCGGCCAGGGCCTGGCAGCCGTCGGACCACAGGCTGCGCATGACGACGGTGCCGGTGCCGCCGGGCGGGGTGCGGACGGGCACGCCGACGGCCCGCCACTGCTCCCGCCCGGTTGCCCTGGTCACGGCGACGGTGGTGCCGGTGACCCCGGAGCGGCACAGGTCCGGGGAGAGCACCGCGAGGTCGCCGCGGACGTCGACGGCGGAGAGGCTGGCCAGGCCGTCGGGGGTGAACACCCAGCGCAGGGAGCCGTCGGCGGCGTCGAACGCCTCGACGGGCGTCGGGGTGCGGTCGCTGTCGAGCACGAACAGCGCCCCGCCGGCGACGTGGAACTCGCCGTTGCGCAGCGGCTGGCGGGTCACCTCGTGCGGGCGCCCCGGCGGCGGCGCCGAGGACAGCAGGCTCAGCAGCAGCGCCAGGACCCCGGTCAGGGCCCACCCCCTGGGCAGGCCGGCGGCGTCGTCGTCGACGTGGTCCCAGCTGTCGTCGATGACGCCCAGATCGATGGTGACCGTGCTCACCGGCACGGCTCCATTGTGCGCGGATCAGTGCCGGTTGGGCAGCCGCCACACGGACAGCCCGCCCACGACGACGCACACGAGCGTACGGCCGTCGACGGAGCACTCGGGGTTGCCGAACCAGTTCTCCGCCCGGACGAACACGGTGATCAGCCCGGTCGCCGGGTCGAGCTGGCCGAGCAGCGCGGTGCGCTTGTCCACCGGGCGCCACAGCAGCGGGCGGTCGCCGCCGGGCAGCAGCGCGTACCAGCCGGTGAGCTTCCTGACGAAGGCGCCGGTACGGGCGTCGACGATCCCGGCGATGCGTGGACCGGTCGCCACCGGGTTCCGCCAGGAGCCGACGAGCAGGCGGTCACCGGCGAAGTCCAGGATCCCGTCCGACCCCGAGAGGTGCCAGCGGCGCTCGCCCGTGGTGCTGTCCACGGCGTCCAGGCCGCCCTCGACGCCGCTGCACAGCAGCCGGTCCGTGCACCGGAACAGCCCGTTGTTGAGCTCGCCGGGCCAGCGGAACAGCTGCCGGCCAGTGGTGAGGTCGTACACGACGGCGCCGCGCTGGCCGTCGGGGTAGACGACGATCCGGTCGGCGGTCCGGCCGGAGCCGTCGACCCAGCCGGCGCTGAACATCGCCGAGGTCCCCGACCAGTCGAGCTGGTGGGTCGAGGTCACCGCGCCGGTGCGCGCGTCCCGCCGGGTCAGCTGCCCGGTGCGGGTGAGCACGTCGAAGCGGTTGATCCTGGCCTGGGACGGGCTGTCCCAGCTGAGGTTGACGTCGGAGCCCTCGGCGACGGTGACGTCCCAGACCGTCGCGCCGGTGCGCAGGTCCAGGCCGAGCAACCGCCGCTGCGGCTGCACCCAGGCGTGGTTGACGCCCGAGTCGTAGTCTGCCTTGTCGATGACCAGGCCAGCCGGTGTGTCCCGGGCCTCCTGGACGACCATGACGTCGGGGTTGGTGCCGTTGAACGTGACCCCCGACCGCGACCACAGCTCCCGGCCGGTCGCCGCGTCGAGCACGACGAGGACGCTGGAGTCGCCGCGGCCCGTGCGGTCCTCGCTCATGAGGATCACCACGTCGGAGCCGGCGACGATCAGCTGCTGGTCGACCTCGGCGGGGCGCTGCCAGAGCACCGTGCCGTCCGAGGCCCGCCGCGCCTCGATCATCGGGCCGGGGCCGGTCAGCTGGTACCGGGCGAGGAAGATCCGCCCGCCGGACGCCTGCGCCCGCAGCACCTGGAAGTCGACCGAGAACAGCAGGCCGGTGTCGGGGCGCGGCCCACCCGCGGCGAGCACCCCGAGCGTCACGGCCAGCACCGCGGCCACGGCCACCCACCGCGCCCGCAGGCGGCGGCGCGGCGCGGGCCGCTCCGGCGGCTCCCACGGCGTACTGACATCAAGTTCGATCACGGTCTCCGGCACAGGGACCAGACTGTCACGGCCTCCGCCGGGTCGCGCGCCCACGCTCACCGGCGCCGGTCCGGCAGGCGCCACACCGTCGCGGTGCCGACCATGACGCAGGCGAGGGTGCCGGCGTCCTCGCTGCACTCGGGCGCGCCGTACCAGTCGTCGGCCCGGCCGAACACGGTGACCCCGCCGGTCGCCGGGTCGAGCTCGCCGAGCAGCGCGGTGCGGATGTCGACGGGCCGCCACAGCAGGATCCGGCCGGTGAGTGTGCCGAGGATCAGCTGCCACCCGGTGACCTCGTGGAGGACGGCGCCGGTGCGCGCGTCCGCGACGCCGACCCGCCCGGGCGTCCCGCCCTGCTCGTGCGTGCCGACCACCAGCCGGTCTCCCTTGACCGCGACGACCTCCGTGTACCCGCCGAGCCGCCACACCGACCGGCCGGTGGTGCCGTCGCGAGCGGCGATGCCGGCGCCGGTGCTGGTGCAGAACAGCGTGGGGGTGCACTGGTAGAGCCCGTCGAACATCGCGGCGTCGGTGCGGAACAGGGCCCGGCCGTCGGCGAGGTCGAACACGATCCCGCCGCGCTGGCCGTCGGGGTAGACCACGGCCCGGCCCGGCGTCCGCCCGGGGCCGCCCGCCGGGTTGTTCGCCGGGTTGTTCGCCGGGCCGGTGGGCCAGACCGGGCCGGTGCTGAGCATGGCGGGAGTGCCGGACCAGTCCAGCTGCCGGGTCGCGACCACGGCGCCGGTGCGCACGTCCCGGCGGGTCACCAGCCCGGACGGGTCGAGCTGGTCGAGGGCCGTGACCCGGCCCGTCGGGTACCGGCCGTCCCAGGCGAAGTCCAGAGCGCTGCCGGGCGGCGTGGTGAGCCGCCACACCTCGGCGCCGCTGTGCGCGTCGAGCGCGAAGAGCTGCCGCTGCAGCGGCCAGCCGGCGTGGTTGGTCTCCGGGTCCGTCGCGTCGGGCGCCTCGGCCTCGGCGGACCCGACCGCCTCGTCCTGGTCCGGCAGGTCCTCGACGACGACCAGGTCGTCGCGGGTGCCGACCAGCGCCGCCTGCGGCCGGGTCCACAGCTGCCGCCCGGTGGCCGGGTCGAGGGCGATCAGGGTGCTGCTGAACCCGCGGTTCGACTCGCCGTGCCGGACGAGGATCAGCGCGCCAGCGCTGCTGGCCACGTAGTGGTGCTGCAGGTCGACGGGGACGCTCCACAGCACCGTGCCGTCCGACCGGCGGCGGCCCTCGATCCGCGGGTCGCTGACGCCCTGCTGGTAGCGGCCGACGAACAGCATGCCCCCGGCGACGACGATGCTGCGGACCTGGTGGTCGATCCGGTACAGCGGCCCGGTGGACGGCGCCACGCCCGACGCGGACGGCCCGGCGGCCACCACCGCGACGACCGCGCACACGGCCACCCAGCGCAGCCTCCTGGCCGGCCCCGGCCGCCCACGGGGCGGGTCCGGCGGCTCCCAGGGGCTGCTGAGGTCGAGCTCGATCACCGTCTCAGCCACGTAAGCCAGAGTCGCACGGCGGGCCCCCGGTTGCGGTCCCCCGGCACCGACGCGAAACGGCGGATCCATGACTGGATCCGCCGTTTCGCTTGTCGCCGGGTCAGCGCCCGGCGCGGGCCTTTTCCGCCTTCGCGGGGTCAGCGCCCGGCGCGGGCTGCCGGGACGGCCGGCTGCTCGGCCTCGTCGAGGCGGCTGACCCACTCGGTGACCTGGCGCGCCACGTCCTGCGCGGTCAGGCCCAGCTCGGACAGGATCTCGGCGCGCGTGCCGTGCGGGTGCCAGCCCTGCGGCACGCCCAGGTCGCGCAGCGGCACCCAGACGTCGGCGTCGCGCAGCGACTTGGCGATCGCGTCGCCGACGCCACCGGTGCGGATGCCGTCCTCGACCGTGACGACCAGGCGGTGCTCGCGGGCCAGGCCGACGAGCTCGACCGGGACCGGGCGGACCCAGCGCGGGTCGACGACGGTGACGCCGTACCCCTGCTCGGCGAGGCGGGCGGCCGCGTCCACGGCGAGGTGCGCGAACGCGCCGATGCTGACCAGCAGCACGTCCTTGCGCTCGTGCTCGCTGAGCACGTCGACGCCGCCGAAGCCGTCGACACCGCCGACGCGGCGCACCGCCGGCAGGTCGGCGGGGACCGCACCGGTCGGGAAGCGCAGGATCGTCGGGCCGTCCTCGATGCTGACGGCCTCGCGCAGCTCCTCGCGGACGGTCTGTGCGTCGCGCGGCGCGGCCAGGCGCAGGCCCGGCACCACGCCGAAGACCGACATGTCCCAGATGCCGTAGTGCGACGGGCCGTCGGGGCCGGTGATGCCGGCCCGGTCGAGCACGAACGTCACCGGCAGCTTGTGCATCGCCACGTCGAGCAGGACCTGGTCGAAGGCCCGGTTGAGGAACGTCGCGTAGACGGCGACGACCGGGTGCAGGCCGCCGATCGCGAGGCCGGCCGCGGACGTCGCCGCGTGCTGCTCGGCGATGCCCACGTCATACGCCCGCTCCGGGTACTTCTTCATGAGCTTCGCGATGCCGGTCGGCTCGGCCATGGCGGCGGTGATGCCGACGATGTCGGCGCGCTCGTCGGCGATCGCGACCAGCTCGTCGGCGAAGACGCCGGTCCACTTGACCGCGGCCGGGGCGAGCAGCTTGCCGGTGTCGATGTCGAACGCGCTGCTCGGGCCGTGCAGGCAGTCGGCCTCGTCCTCCTCGGCGGGGCGGTAGCCGAAGCCCTTGCGGGTCACCGCGTGCACGATCACCGGCCCGCCGAACGACTTGGCCTTGCGCAGCGCCGACTCGACCGCGACCTGGTCGTGGCCGTCGACCGGGCCGACGTACTTGATGCCGAGGTCCTCGAACATCGCCTGCGGCGCGACCGCGTCCTTGATGCCCTTCTTGACCGCGTGCAGCACCTCGTACAGCGGCGGACCCACCAGCGGCGTCCGGCCGAGGGAGTCCTTGACCAGGTCGAGGACCTTCTCGTAGCTCGGGTTGAGCCGCAGGTCGGACAGGTGGTCGGCGAGGCCGCCGATCGTCGGGGAGTAGGAACGGCCGTTGTCGTTGACGACGATCACCAGCGGGTTCTTCGCGCCGGCGATGTTGTTGAGCGCCTCCCAGCACATGCCGCCGGTGAGCGCGCCGTCGCCGACGACCGCGACGACGTGGCGGGGCTCGCCGCGCAGCGCGAACGCCTTGGCCAGGCCGTCGGCGTAGGACAGCGCGGTCGAGGCGTGCGAGTTCTCGATGAGGTCGTGCTCGCTCTCCGCCTGGCTCGGGTAGCCGGTGAGGCCACCGCGCTGGCGGAGCAGATCGAAGCCGTCCTGGCGACCGCTCACGATCTTGTGCACGTACGACTGGTGGCCCGTGTCGAAGAGGATGCGGTCCTTCGGCGAGTCGAAGACCCGGTGCAGGGCGAGGGTCAGCTCGACCACACCGAGGTTGGGGCCGAGGTGGCCGCCGGTGCGGGAGACCTTGGCCACGAGGAAGTCGCGGATCTCGGCCGCGAGGACCGCGAGCTGCTCCGTCGAGAGGTCGCGGAGGTCACCCGGACTGCGGATCGAGCTCAGCAGGGTGGCGGCCTCGGTCTCTTCAGTGCTCATGGGGCCCAACTCTAACGGGGTCGCGCATCAGCGCACGTCGGCCGGTTGAATCTTGACAGCTTCCACACCTGCCCGTTACGCCTCCTCCGCAGGTGGAGCGGCACCTCAGCCCGCGGCCGCTGCGGCGAACTTCACGGTGTCCTTGTCCTGCACGAACAGCGTCAGCGCCGCATCGATGGCCGCACTGCGCACGGTACCGGCGACGACACCGTGCGTGAGTGAGCCGACCACCCGGGTCGAGCTGTCGGTCCACTCGGCGATCGCCTGCGCGAGATAGCCCGTGTACTTGGACTTGTCGGTGTCCAGCCGCGCCGGGACGGACCCCTTTTGCGGATTGAACGCGTCCTGGCCGCTGACCGAGCCGCACTCGATCAGCCACTGCTCGGCGGCCCGGCGGTGCGGCGCGCCCCGGGGCAGCGTGAACGAGTCGGACAGGAAGTCGTAGACCCGCGCCGAGCCCGGGCTCGCCACGACCGAGTAGCCCTGCTGGAACACCAGGCCCTTGGTCCGCAGGTACGCGTCGGCCCAGTCGCCCATCACGTTGTACGCGGCGGCCCCGGCGACGACCTTGTCCAGCGCCGGCTGCCAGTCGCCGGCGGCGGCGACGACATCGGACTGCTCGAGGACCTTGATGAACAGCGTCAGCGCCTGCTGGACGGGCGCGCCGGCCCAGTCGGTCGCGCCGTTCCACAGGCCGGTGTACCCGTCCGCGCCCAGCTCGCCGAGCAGCACGCACTCCAGCAGGTGCTTCTGCGTCCAGGTGGGGCCGATCGACAGCAGCAGGACGCCCTCGGCCTGCAGCGCCGCCGCCTGGGTCAGGAACTGCGACCAGCTCCCGGCCGGGGTCAGGTTCTGGGCCGCGAGCACGGCAGGGTTGTACCAGAGCAGGTTCGCCCGGTGGATGTTCACCGGCACCGAGTAGATCCTGCCGTCGAACGTCAGCGCCTCGACCAGCCCCTTCGGCAGCCGGTCCCGCCAGCGCTGCTGGTCGTACAGGTACCGGACGTCCTCCAGGTAACCGGCCCCGATGTCATTGTCGAGCTCGAGGCCGGCGTGCACCTGGTAGGAGTCCGGCGGGTCGTCGTTCTCCAGCCGGGTCGCCAGCACGGTCCGGGCGACCGTGCCGGCGCCGCCCGCGACGGCGGCGTTGTCGAACTCGATGCCCGGGTTCCGCTGCCGGAAGTCCGCGACGAGTGCCTCCAGCCCCTCCTTCTCGCCGGGCCCGGCCCACCAGGAGAACACCTCCACCTTGCCGGACCCGTCGTCGGCGAGCTCGTCCCCGGTGACGGAGCACGCGGGCAGCCCGAGAAGCGCCAGCCCGCCGGCGGCGAGCAGACTTCTCCGGCTATATCCCACTTTTGCAGTATCTTCGCCGTGGGACTGCCGCGTCAGCGGTTCGGCGGCATCCAGTCGGAGTCCGGCCCCTGCTGCGCCGGCCCGTCCTGCACGGGCGGCACCTCACCAGGCTGCTGCGGGCCGTGCTGCTGCGGGTCGTGGGCCGCCGCGTTGTACTGCGGCGCGACGTGGGCCTGCGGGTCGTACTGCTGCGCGGCGTGGACCTGCGGGTCGTACTGCTGCGGGTCGTAGGCCTGCGGCGGGGTCAGCCCGGCCTCGTTCGCGAGGGTCGCCGTGGTCAGCGGCTCGACCCGGGCGCGCATGTCGGCGTACGCGGCCAGCGTCAGCGGCGCGGTCAGCACCGCACCCGCCCGCGCCATCAGGTCCGCCACCACCGTGCCCGCCACCACCGCGACCAGGTAGCCGGTCCCCACACCCCCGAACGGCTCCGGCGAGCCGGGGTCGAACGTCGACGACCCCGGCACCAGCTGAATGATCGTGTTGACGATGTACGCGACCACCCCGACGCCGATACTGATCCCGGTGATCGTCGCGACCCGGCTGATCGAGGCGGCCAGGTCCTGGTGGAACAGCCGGAAGCAACGACTGATCGCCGACGCGCCCCGCTCGAACGTGACCACCACCGGCAGCACCGTGAACACCGCGGCGAGGTAGAACGCCGGCAGGATGCACGCGCATACCCCCGCCAGCAGGATCAGCCCGGCCAGGACCTGCCACCCGAGCAGCGGGAACATCCGCCGCACCGCCAGCCCCAGCGCCGCCCCGATCCGCGGCCGCAGCCCCGCCGCTACCGACACCGCCACGTGGTTGCACGCGATCGCCACCACGAAGCTCACCATCACCGCGAGGAACGCCCCGAGAAACGTGAACCCCAGGAACGCGAACAGCGGCCCGAGCTCCGGCGTGACCGGCTGTCCCGTGTCCGGGTCGACGGTCTGGCTCGCCCGGCCCAGCTCGTCGGTCAGGTTCAGCAGCAGCAACGCCTGCGGCACGCTGAACAGCAGCGACACCGCGAACCCGATGACCTGCAGCAGGGCCAGCGACCGCCAGCCCTGCCTGAGCACCGAGACCGTCCGCCGCCACCAGCCCGAGTAGTCCGGGCTCACCAGGGGGTCGCCCTCCCCGATCACCCCGTGGAACATCCCGCTGGCCGGCATCGCCTGATAGATCACGTACGGCTGCGACGGGTCGTACTGCACCGGGTACGGCTGCGACGGGCCATACCCGCCCGGCACCGGCTGCCCCGGATAAGCGGCGTAACCCGGGTATCCGGGCTGACCGAACTGACCGGGCACTGCGGGCTGACCAGGCTGGCCAGGCTGGCCGGGCACCGCGGGCACCGCGGGCACCGCGGGCACCGCGGGCACCGCGGGCACCGCGGGCTGACCGAACTGACCGGGCTGCCCGGGCACCGCAGGATTGCCTGGCGTCACGGGCTGGCCGGGCGTCACCGGGTGACCCGGCTGCGCAGCCCCGCCGGCGCCAGCCTCTCCGGGAGCCGGCGGCCTGATCACCGGCACCGCCCCACCCGGCGGCACGACGGGTGGCGTGGCGGGTGGCGTGGCGGGTGGCGTGGCGGGTGGCGTGGCGGGTGGCGTGGCGGGTGGCGTGGCGGGTGGCGTGGCGGGTGGCGTGGCCGGCGCGGCGGACGCCGGGGTGGTCTCCTCCGGCGGCGCGGTCTCCCGCTGCTGCCCAGAATCCGCCGGGGGCACCGGCTCGGATGGCTGGGCCGGGCCAGTGGTCTCGTCGGGCCCCGGGGGCTGGGTCATGGTTCCTCCGTATCGCGGACTGCGCCGGGCGGCACGACACAGAAGATAGGGCCACGCGCACCGGACCGCCGCCCCCACCGGTGGCGAACCTGCCCGCCGGTCAGTCGAGCAGACCCGAATACACCGTCGTCAGCACGAACCCGGCGACCCACAGCCCGCCGCACCACCAGGTGAGCCGCACCTCGGTGGCCCTGTCGGCAGCCCGTAACGCCTTCACGGCGACGAGCGAGGACGTCACCATCACCGCCAGGCTGGCGATCCAGACGACCCAGGCGGCCGGGCTCCGCTCCACCTTCGGCCCGTCGTCGAGCCCGAGCACCAGCCGGATCAACGGCACCAGGAACAGCACCGTGAACGCGATCGTCACCTGCGCCACGGTCCGCCGCACCGGCCGCCACTGATCCCGGCGCCCGGCACCGCCCCCGCCACCGGCGCCCTGCACCTCGGCCCCCGCTGGCTTCGCCACCGGCTCCGCCGCCCCAGCGGACTCGGCGGCGCCCGACTGGCCGGCTCCAGCGGGCTCGGCCACGCCCGACGGCTCTGACGCCCCAGACGGCCCAGCCGCGCCCGAAGGCCCGGCCACGCCCGACGGCTCTGACGCCCCAGACGGCCCAGCCGCGCCCGAAGGCCCGGTCGCGCCTGACGGCTCCGACGCCCCTGACGGTCGCGACCCCCCAGACCGCGGCTCCTCCGACCCGCCGGGCTGGTCGGCGCCCCCGGGCGGTCCCGTCGGCTCGGTCGGCTCAGTCACCGGACCGCCGCCGGGCGAAGCGGGGCGAGAACAGCTCCAGCAGCCGCACCGTCTCCTCGAACGGCAGCTGCCCCGGCGCCGGGCGGCCGCCGATCGCCGAATAGGTGATCCTCGAGCCGAGGACCGGCAGCATGACGCGGGACGCGGCGCCCTCGGCGCCCATGGCGATGACGATCACGCCGCGGTGCTGGTGGCGCAGGGTGAGCTCGGTGAGGGTCCGCACGTCGTCAGGGCCGTGGGCCATGGTGCTGATCTTGACCAGGTCGGCGCCGGCGGTGAAGCCCTCCTCGACCAGCGTGTCGAGATACGCCGCGGACGGGGTGGCTGCGAAGTCGTGGTGGGAAAGGATGACCAATGTGCCGTGCGCGCGGGCGGCGGCCACCACGCCGGGGCGGATCTCAGCGGAGGCCAGCTCGACGTCCACGGCGTCGACCTCGGGCATGACCGCCTCGTAGAGGCGCAGCCGGGCCCGCTCGTCGCCCGCCCAGTAGCCGCCCTCGTCCTTCGACCGGATCGTGGCGAGCGTCGGCACCCCGGCGAACGGCCGCACCTGCCGCAGCGCGTGCTCGGGCTGCGTGGAGGCATACCAGTCGACCCGCAGCTCGGCCACGTCGACGCGCAGGTCGCGCACGAGCGCCGCGTCCCGCGCGGCGTCCTCGTCACCGAAGCTGACCGCGACGAGCGGCACCTCCTCGGCGAGTCGCTCCCGCAGTGTTGCCATACCCGACACTCCCCCAGCCCCCGAACCGCACCGCTCAACGACAGGGGGAGTCTACGTGCCAGGTACGACACTTCACCGCCGCCGGCGCAGCGTCCGCTCGTAGTCCTGGAAACGGGCCTTGGCGATCACCGACCGGTCCGGGGCGCGCAGCACGAGCCCCTCGGCCCGGCCGTCGGCGCCGTCCAGCCCGACGAGGGTGGCCGGCAGCGTCGCCGTGAGCAGCTGGTGCATGTCCTCGATGCCGGCCGGCAGGTCGGCGCCGGGCCGGTGCCACAGGCGCGGGGTGAGCTCCAGCCCGGCCTGCCCGGCGAGGCTGACCAGGGCGTCCTCGGGCAGCCACGGCTGGCCGCCGGACTCCCGCCACGCCGAGATCTTCGCCGGCGACCAGGTCAGCGGCTCCTGCCAGCCGGCCAGCTCGGCCACATCGAAGAGGCGCCACCCGAACCGCGCCGGGTCCCGGGTGTACTGCTTCGCCGCGGCGCCGACCTTGCCGCCGTACAGCTCCAGGTAGTACACCCGGATCCCGTCGCCGCGGGGCAGCCGCTCGGCGACCGGCCTGAGCTGCTCGACGATGCCGAGGGCCGGGTTGCCGATGAGGTCGCCCTTCGCGTACAGCAGCTCCTCCCGCGACCCGATGAGGTAGGACCCGTCGGGCAGCAGGACGAGGCGGCTGTTGGTCCCGTCGACCTTCTCCGTCGCGACGACCTCACCGGCGAACACCGTGGCCGGCGAGGTGAGGCACCCGGAGCTGGGGTCCAGGGTGTGGTACGTGGCGATCGACGGATACTTCGTCAGCGAGTTGAGCAGCCGCAGATCGACGGCGCGGACATCGAACATCGCCACATCATCGCCGCCGGAAAATAGGCGGCGCCACGAGATTCGCCGCTGCTACGGTTCGACCCACACGATGTCCCGTCGTGGTGACCCGGTGCGTAGACGCCGGATACTTCGACTTCTCATCGAGAGGTCGCAGGTTCGAATCCTGCCGTCCCGGCCCATCGGGGCGTAGCTCAGCGGTCAGAGCACTTTGTGCCGACGTCGCCTGGATCTCGGGTCACCACGACGGGACATCACCGTCTTCACCACACACCAGCCCCGGAGAGGGTGATCCCACCATGGCCAAGTTCAACCAGCAGCGCACGCGCCGCCCCGACGGGGTCACCCACCAGGGCGGCGCCGGTTACTCCCGCGACCTGCAGACGGAGCTGTTCCTGCTCGCGGTGGCGAACATGGTCGGCGAGCAGACGTACTACGAGACCGGCGCCGACCGTGACCAGCGCTACCGCGAGCTGGTCGGGGCGGCCGCCGTCGCGCACCCGCAGTGGACCGCGGCGCTGCTGCGCTGGCTGCGCGGCGGCGCGAACCTGCGCACCGCGGCGCTGGTCGGCGCGGCCGAGTACGTCCGCGCCCGCCTGGCCGCCGGCCTGGTCAACGGCACCGGCGAGCACCGCCGGGTGGTGGCCGACGTGCTGCAGCGCGCCGACGAGCCCGGTGAGCTGCTCGCGTACTGGACGTCGCGCTACGGCCGGGCCGTGCCCAAGCCGGTGAAGCGGGGCGTCGCGGACGCGGCGCAGCGGCTGTACACGGAGCGCAACCTGCTCAAGTACGACACCGCGAGCCACGCGTTCCGCTTCGGCGACGTGCTCGACCTGACCCACCCGTCCCCGGCCGGCCCGGCGCAGGGTGACCTGTTCACGTTCGCGCTCGACCGCCGGCACGCCCGGCCCGAGCCGCGCGTGGCGGCGTCGCTGGCGACGGTCGCCGCCAACGCGGCGCTGCGCGCCGACGCGGCGGAGGACCCGTCGGTGCTGCTGGACCCGCAGCGGCTCCGCGCGGCCGGCATGACCTGGGAGGACGCGCTGTCGCTCGGCGGCTCACGGCTGCCCAAGGCCCGCCTGTGGGAGGCGATGATCCCGTCGATGGGCTACATGGCCTGTCTGCGTAACTTGCGCAACTTCGACCAGGCCGGGGTGTCGGACGAGGTCGCGGCGGGGGTCGCGGCGCGGCTGGCGGACCCGGGTGAGGTGGCCCGGTCGCGGCAGCTGCCGATGCGGTTCCTGTCGGCGTACCGGGCGGCGCCGTCGCTGCGCTGGGCGTGGGCCCTGGAGCGGGCACTGAACCTGAGCCTGGCGAGCATCCCGTACCTGCCGGGCGACACGCTGGTCCTGATCGACACGTCGGGCTCGATGCACTCGCCGTTCTCGAAGGACGGCACGCTCATGCGGTGGGACGCGGCGGTGCTCTTCGGGTTGGCGCTGGCGCTGCGGTGCGAGCGGGCGAAGGTCGTGTCGTTCTCGACCCGCACCACGGTGTTCCCGGTGCAGCGGGGCGAGTCGCTGCTGCGCGGGATCGACCGGTTCAAGGCCAAGGGGCACTTTCACAACGGCGGCACCAACACGGCGTCGGCGCTGCGGGAGCACTACCGCGGCCAGCACCGGGTGGTGATCCTGACCGACGAGCAGGCGTCCTTCGACGGCGACGTGTCCACGGCGGTGCCGGCCACGACCCCGTTGTTCACCTGGAACCTGGCCGGGTACCGGATGGGCCACACCCCGCAGGCGCGCAACCGCTGGACGTTCGGCGGCCTCACCGACGCGGGGTTCGGCATGATCACCCTGCTGGAGGCCGGCGAGCGCGGCGACTGGCCGTTCTAGCCGCCTGCCATAACGAACAGGCCGATGGTCTCGAAGTGCTGGGTCATCGGGAAGCTGTCGAAGGCACGCACCTGCGACAGCTCATACCCGAGGCCCAGCAGCAGCCCGGCGTCGCGGGCGAAGGCGGCCGGGTCGCACGCGACGTAGGCGATCGCCCGCGGCGACCTGGCCGCGATCGACGTGACCACCTCGCGCCCGGCGCCGGCCCGGGGCGGGTCGAGCACGACCAGGTCGACGCTGCGCCAGCGCGGGTTGGCAATCGTCGCAGCCACATCGCCGTTGACGAACCGGACGTCCGGCAGGTCGCGCAGCGCCTTGCGGCCGGCGGCGACGGCGCGGCGGTCGCCCTCGACCACGGTGACCGGGCCGCAGTGCGGGGCGATGGTGGCGGCGAAGAGGCCGACGCCGCCGTACAGGTCCCAGGCCCGCTCCCCCGCCGCGGGGCGCAGCATGTCCAGGACGGTGCGGGTGAACGTCTCCACGGCGTGCGGGTGGACCTGCCAGAACCCGCCGGCGTCGACGCTCCACTCGTGGCCGGCGGCGACCTCGCGGACCCGCGCCGGCGGCCCGGTGCGCGCGCCGCCGCGGGCGGCCCTGGTCAGCACCGCGGTCTCCCCGCTGGACGCGGCGACGGCCTCCACGGTCGAGCCGGGCGGCCACCGGCGGCCGGTGACCGGCAGCGCCTGGATCGCCGGGTGCGCGATCCGGCACCGGTCGACGGGGATCACCTCGGCGGAGCGGTGCCGGTGGAAGCCGGCCCGTCCCTCGTCGTCGACGGCGTACTGGACCCGGGTGCGCCAGCCGAGCGCTCCCCCGGGCAGGGCTTCCACCGGTACCGCCGCCGAAAACGCGGCAAGGCGTGCCAGCTGCTCGCTGAGGATCTGCGACTTCAGGCGGCGCTGGGCGGCGGGGGTGGCGTGCTGCCAGTCGCAGCCGCCGCACGCGCCGGGGCCCGCGAACGGACACGGCGGGATGACCCGGTCGGGCGACGGCAGGAGGATCTCGACGGCGTCGGCGCGCAGGTACCCCTTGCGCTCGTCGGTGATCCGGGCCAGCACCCGCTCGCCGGGCAGCGCGTGCCGCACGAAGATCACGCGGCCGTCGTGCCGGGCGACGCAGTGCCCGCCATGCGCCACCGGCCCGATCTCCAGCTCGAGCATCATTCGGTGGGCGTTTCCGCGGCACGGCGCGGGCCACGCTGCGGCCCCCGGGTGAACGCGGCGTCGAGCTTGGCGATGTCGACGTCGTCGATCGAGCTGAGCTGCCAGGGGACGCTGGTGACCATGACGCCCGGCTCGAACAGCAGGCGGCCCTTGAGCCGCAGCGCGCTCTGGTTGTGCAGCAGGTGCTCCCACCAGCGCCCGACCACGTACTCGGGGATGAAGACGGTGACCACGTCGCGGGGTGAGTCGCGCCGTTTCGACCGGACGAAGTCCAGGATCGGGCGGGTGATCTCCCGGTACGGGCTGTCCACGACCGTCAGCGGTGCGGGAATGCCGCGGCGCTCCCATTCCGCCTGCAGGTTGCGGGTGTCGTGGTCGTCGACGTTGACCGTCAGCGCGGTCAGCGAGTCGGGCCGGGTGGCCTGCGCGTACGCGACGGCCCGCAGCGTGGGGCGGTGCACCTTGCTGACCAGGACGACGGCGTGGTTGCGCGACGGCAGGACGGGCCGGTCCTCGGACGGGGTCAGCTCGCGGGCGACGGTGTCGTAGTGCTTCTTGATGCCGACCATCAGGAAGTAGATGACGATCATCGCAATGATGGCGATGTACGCGCCGAGCAGGAACTTCGTGATGAGCACGACGACGAGCACGGCGCCGGTCATGCTCAGGCCGATCATGTTGATCGTCCGGGACCGGATCATGCGCGCCCGGGTGCCCTTGTCCCGCACGGTGCGCAGCAGCCGGTTCCAGTGCAGGATCATGCCGGCCTGCGACAGCGTGAACGACACGAACACGCCCACGATGTACAGCTGGATGAGGCGGGTCACCTCACCCTGGAACCCGACGATGAGCACCATCGCGGCGAGGGCCAGCAGGATGATGCCGTTGGAGAACGCCAGCCGGTCGCCGCGGGTGTGCAGCTGGCGGGGCAGGTAGCGGTCCTGGGCGAGGATCGAGCCGAGCACCGGGAAGCCGTTGAACGCGGTGTTGGCGGCCAGGAACAGGATCAGCGCGGTGATCACGGCGACCACGTAGAGCATGATCGAGCCGGAGCCGAACACGGTCTCGCCGAGCTGGGTGGTGACCGTCTTCTGCACGTAGTTGTGGGGGCCGCTGATGATCTGCCGGCCGGGGTCCTCGACGTACTTCAGCCCGGTCTTGCCGGCCAGCAGGATGATGCCGAGCAGCATGGTGATCGAGATCGAGCCGAGCAGCAGCAGCGTGGTCGCCGCGTTCTTGCTCTTCGGCTCCCTGAACGCCGGGACGCCGTTGGAGATCGCCTCGACGCCGGTGAGCGCGGCACAACCGGAGGAGAAGGTCCGCAGCAGCAGGAACGCCATCGCCCAGCCGCTCAAATTGATCTGCTCGGCCGCGATGGTCAGCCCGGCGCTCGGCGCGCGCAGGTCCTCGCCCAAAACGAAGATTTTGACGAAGCCGGTGAGGATCATGCCGATCATCACGATCATGAACCCGTACGTGGGGATCGCGAAGGCACTGCCCGACTCGCGGATGCCGCGCAGGTTGAGCGCGGTCAGGATCGCGATCGCGACGATCGCGATGGCAACCTTGTGGGTGGCGACCCACGGTACGACCGAGCCGAGGTTCGCCACGCCGGACGCGGTCGACACCGCGACCGTCAGGACATAGTCCACGAGCAGCGCGCTGGCCACCGCGACGCCGAAGCGTGGCCCGAGATTGACCGACGCCACCTCGTAGTCGCCGCCGCCGGAGGGGTAGGCGTGCACGTTCTGCCGGTAGCTCGCGACGACCGTGAGCATGACCACGGCGACGGCCAGGCCGATCCACGGGGAGATCAGCAGCGCCCCTGCCCCGGCGATCGACAGCGTCAGCAGGATCTCGTCGGGCGCGTAGGCGACCGACGACAGAGCGTCGGAGGCGAAGACGGGCAGGGCGATGCGCTTGGGCAGCAGCGTGTGTTTCAGCCGGTCCGAGCGGAACGGTCGGCCCAGGAGCAGCCGCTTCATCAAGGAGGTGGGACTGGCCACGACCGCTAAGCGTACGGGTCGCGCGCCTGCCGGATGCACCGGTCCGGCCCGCGCATGGCATCCTCAACACGAGTACCGCACACATCGGAGGCATTACGTGCACGTGGTGATCATGGGGTGCGGGCGGGTGGGCTCGACCCTCGCACTCAGCCTCGAGCAGCGCGGTCACTCGGTCGCGGTGATCGACTCCGACGCCGACGCGTTCCGCCGGCTGGGCGGTGACTTCACCGGCGCGACCGTCACCGGCGTCGGCTTCGACCGCGACGTGCTGCTGTCCGCCGGCATCGAGCGCGCCGATGCCTTCGCCGCGGTCTCCTCCGGCGACAACTCCAACATCATCTCCGCCCGGGTCGCCCGCGAGACGTTCGGCGTCGAACGGGTCGTCGCGCGCATCTACGACCCGAAGCGCGCCGAGGTGTACGAGCGCCTCGGCATCCCCACCGTTGCCACCGTCCGGTGGACCGCGGACCGCATGCTGCGCCACCTGGTCCCCGAGGGCAACGTGGAGGTGTGGCGCGACCCGACCAGCACGGTCTCCATCATGGAGATCCCGATGCACCCCGACTGGATCGGCCGCTCGGTCGGCGACCTGGAGGCCCGCAGCGGCACCCGGCTGGCGTACCTGATGCGCTTCGGCCTGGCCATGCTGCCCACCGAGTCGACCGTGATCCAGGACGGTGACCTGGCCTTCATGCTCGTCACGGACGAGCTGGTCGCACCCGTGACGAAGGTCACCGGCTCCGCTCCCGAAGGGGGACACTGATCATGCGGATCGCCATCGCCGGGGCCGGCAACGTCGGCCGCTCCATCGCCACCGAGCTGGTCGACAACGGCCACCAGGTCATGCTCATCGAGCGCGTCCCGCACATGGTCCGGCCCGAGCGCGTCCCCGCCGCCGAGTGGATCCTCGCCGACGCCTGCGAGCTGTCCTCGCTGCAGGAGGCCGACCTGTCATCCTGCGACGTGGTCGTCGCCGCCACCGGCGACGACAAGGTCAACCTCGTCGTGTCGCTGCTGGCGAAGACCGAGTTCGCGGTGCCGCGGGTCGTCGCCCGCATCAACCGCGCCGAGAACGAGTGGCTCTTCAACGAGCAGTGGGGCGTCGACGTCTCCGTGAGCAAGCCGCGCCTGATGGCCGCCCTGGTCGAGGAGGCGGTCTCCGTCGGTGACCTGGTCCGGCTCATGACGTTCCGCCAGTCCGAGGCCAACCTCGTGGAGATCACCCTGCCGGAGACCGCGCCCTACGTCGGCCACCCGGTCCGCGAGGTGCCCCTGCCGCACGACTCGGCCCTGGTCGCCATCCTGCGCGGCAAGCGGGTCCTCGTCCCCACCCCGGACGACCCGCTGGAGGCCGGCGACGAGCTGGTCTTCGTCGTCACCTCGGAGATGGAGGACTCGGTGCGCGCTGTGGTCCTGGGCGCCGACTCGGTCGAGAACACCCGCAAGAAGCGCGGGCCGCAGTTCTACTGACCGCTCTTCTGACTGCGCTGCTGCCCGGGCTGCTTCAGTCGGCCGGCCGGGCGGCGGCCTCGGCGGTGGCCGGCTCGCTGTCCCGGATGATCCGCCGCGCCTGCCAGATCGTCAGGGCCGCCAGCAGCGCATAGGGCGGCCAGCCCAGCGCCAGCCGGGCGACGCCGAGCAGGTCGGCCGCGTCCTCGCGCCAGAGCTGGATCTGCACGCCGAGCTTCGCCAGGTAGACGACCGCCCACAGCACCGTGAGCCAGGCGAAGGCGCGGCGCAGCCGCGGGTTATCCCGCCAGCGGGTCTCGCCCCTGTCAAGCATCACGGACCACAACCAGCCGACCAGGGGCCGGCGGAACGCGACCGAGGCGAGCATGCCGATCGCATACGCCGCGGTCAGGGCCATGCCCGGCAGGTAGATGTCCTTGGCGTCGCCGCTCTTCCAGGCCAGGTACGCGCCGATCGCGATGCCGAACACGCCGTTGACCGAGTGGCGGACCGACTCGCGGCGGCTCAGCCGGTACACGGCCATGGCGAGCGCGGCGGCGACCGCGACGATCAGTGACGTGCGCAGCGACCACCAGTGGAAGTGGTCGCCCAGGAAGTTGACCACGATGAAGAGGGTGATCGGGATGCTCGACTCGATGAGGCCGCGCGCACCGCCCAGCTGCTCGGACATCTGCACCGAGAACGAAGGCAGTGGCGCCTCTTCCTCGGCGTCCGCGGTCTTACCTGGCTGCATCCGGCCTCATCTGGGTGTTTCGAGCTCGTAGTACGGGTTGTAGAGCACCTTACGGCCGTCACGGACCGCGATGCGCCCCTTCGCCGTGATCGCTCGACCGGGCTCGATGCCGGCGATGTGCCGGCGACCCAGGAAGACCAGGGTCACCAGGTCACTGCCATCGAACAGCTCCGCCTCGAGGGTGGGCAGGTTGGTGCGCGGCGTGTAGACCACCGTGCGCAACCGGCCCTTCAGGCTCACGACCTGACCGCGGCGGCAGGCGAGTGCGGGCATGCTGCCGCACTGCTTGGCGTCGCGCTGCAGCTCTTCGGCGTCGAGCTCCGCCTCGCTGGCGGTGAGGCGGCGGAAGAACCTCCGCAGCCCCTTGGCCTGCTCGACGGACGGATCGACGGCTTTCTCACTGTCCGTGGTCATGATGTCGGTGCCACCCTCCTCGGCCAGACATGACACCTCACTACGACGGTACAGCGCACAGCGGCTATTTTCGCCTGGGCCTCGGTGACGGCTTTCTGCGCTCCGCCGCACCGCCGCCGTCGGCACCGTTGGCCGCATCCGGGAGCGGGACCTCCGTGGCGCCGTCGGCGGTCGCCTCGGCGACCTCCTTCGGCAGGTGCAGCGGCAGCGGCTCGCGGACCGGCATCGCCTCGTGGCCCCGGTCGACGACCAGGTTGCGCAGGCACTCCAGCAGCTGCGGCGCGGCGTCCGGGTCGACCGCGGCCGGGCCCTGGAAGACGGCGCGGACCAGCCAGCGGGGGCCGTCGATGCCGACGAACCGGATGTCGGTCAGGCCGTCGGGGGTGCGCACCCGGGCGCGCAGCTCGACGCCCCACTCGCCGTCGGCGTCCTCGGCCGCGACGCCGTCGGTGAACAGCTGCTTGCGGATCTCGCCGCGGACCTCGTCCCAGATGCCCTCGCTGCGGGGCGCGGCGAAGATGCCGAGCTGCAGCGCGCTGTCGTTGTGGACGAGCACGATCTGCTGGATCTTGCCCTCGTTGTCGGCCTGGACGCGGACCTCCACGTCGTCGACCGCGGGCACCTTGAGCGCGCCCAGGTCGAGCTGCGGGATGCCGGCGGGCGCCTCGGTGATGTCATACGGGCCCTCGGGCCGGTCCGCCTTGGGCGCCACCGCCTCCTCCGGCTCGTCGTCGACGAGGCCCAGCTCCTCCTCGAGCCGACGGGTTCCGCTCGGGCGGGTGTCGTCCTTCGCGTGCCGCCCGCTCCCGCGATTGCGCGAGAAGATCACTGCTCTGCCTCCAGTTCAGCATGCCCACCGGTGGATCCGTGACCCCCGGCTCCGCGCACAGTATCGGGAAGGTGGTCGACGCCGTGGAAGTGTGCCCGCTCCACGCGCTGGACCACAAGCTGGGCAATCCGGTCACCTCGGCTGATTTTGGCCGTGATCACCCGATCGTGATTGACCAGGTTCACCAGGATCTCGCCGCGGTACCCCGCGTCGATGGTGCCCGGCGCGTTGAGCACCGTCACGCCGAGCCGGTGCGCGAGGCCCGAGCGCGGGTGCACGAGGCCGACGTAGCCGTCCGGCAGCGCGATCGCGATCCCGGTGGGGACCAGCGCCCGCTCGCCCGGGGCGATGTGGACGTCCCGCGCCGCGACCAGGTCGGCGCCCGCGTCACCGGGGTGCGCGTACGCCGGCAGCGGCAGCTCGGGGTCGAGCCGCCGGACGTGAACCTCCACCGTCATGCCTCCATCCTGCCGGGTGCCCGTGGACGCCGGACACGTACCCTCGCACACGTGGCACAGCCGACCTCGTACCGTGAGCGCCTCACCGTCGCCTGGTGGCTCTGGCTGCCCGCGGTGGCGTTCGCCGGCCTCCTCGCAGCGGAGGTCCGGCTGGGCGCGCCCGGGCTGGCGACGTGGATCCCCTACCTCGTCCTGCTGCCGTTGACCACCGTAGGGCTGTGGTGGCTGGGGCGCATCCGCGTCGAGGTGTCCAACGGTGAGCTACGGGTCGACGACGCGCACATCCCGCTGCGATACATCGGTGAGGTGACGCCGCTGTCCGCCGCGGACAAGCGCGACCTGCTCGGCCCGTACGCGGATCCGGAGGCGTTCGTGATCCAGCGACCGTGGATCACTGGCGCGGTCCGCGTCGATGTGACGGACGACGCAGACCCGACACCGTACTGGCTGATCAGCACCCGCCACCCGGAGCGGCTCGCGGCGGCGCTCAGCCCTCGATGACCTTGCGCCCGGCCTGGAGGTCCTTGCGGATCTCGGTGCCGAGCGCGAGCGTGGCGCGGCGGTTGAGGAACCCGCCGACGGCGGCGCCGGTCAGGAACGGGCCCAGGGTGCTCAGGTTGCGCCCGAAGCGCTGCAGCAGCCGGTCGCGCAGCTCCTTGCGCAGCGCGGTGCCCATGGCGGCCGCGACGCTCCCGCCGACCTTCAGCGGGTTGATGCCGCGGCGCTCGGCCCACGCCTGGATCAGCGCCCCGGCGCGCTGGGTGCCGGTGCCCTCCACCGGGCGGCCGTAGACGGCGTGCAGCTCGCCGATCAGCTTCATCTCCACCGCAACCACAGCGACCGTCTCGGCGGCCAGCAGGACCGGTGCGGACAGCAGGCTGGGGGTCACGGCCCATTCGACGGCGGCCACGCCGCCACCCGCGGCGCCGATGCCGGCGGTGACCCGGGCCGCGTTGCGCACCAGCCGGTCCGCGAGCGCGTCGCCCTCCAGCCCGGGGTGGTGCTGCATCAGCGTGTCGAGATCACGCACGGGGATGTGCGGTGCGACCGTCGTCACAGAGTCGGTGATCCAGTTGATCGCCTTTTTCGGCCGGAACAGGTCCTTGACGCCCCGCTCGCGGATCTCCAGCCGGACCAGCCGGCCGAGCAGGCGCCGGCGCTCCTTCTGCTCGACGCCCTCGTCGGTCAGCGCCGCCACCGCGGTGGACAGCTCGGCCTCATCGACCGGCCCGGCAGAGCCGTCCACAGGCTGGTTCTCGGCGAGCTCGTCAGGCTGGGCCATCGTCTACCTCCGCGGTGCGAAACGGTGCCGCCTATGACTCAAGCACGCCTGCGCCAGATCCGCGTGATCAACTCACGGTCAGGCGCACTCCCGGCAGATCAGCTCCCCGTTGCGCTCGGCCGCGAGCTGGCTGCGGTGGTGCACCAGGAAGCAGCGCGAGCAGCGGAACTCATCGGCCTGCATCGGCAGGACCTTGACCGTCATGTCCTCGTCGGCGAGGTCAGCACCGGGGAGCTCGAAGGTCTCGCCCAGCTCGGTCTCGTCCACGTCGACGATCGCCGACTGCGCATCGGTCCGGCGGGACTTCAGCTCCTCGAGGCTGTCCTCCCCGAGGTCGACCTCGTCGCGACGCGGCGCGTCGTAGTCGGTGGCCATCGGTGTTCACACTCCCAATTCATTCGCCCGTAGGTGTCGCGCCCGGTGTAACGTCCAACGGGCGGCGTACCTTACCGCCCTCGTGCGTTTGTTGTACGCCTACTCGCGGAAACTTGTTCCCAATGTGACCGAGGCGACACAACAACGTCCCAGGCTTCTGATCCGCCCGGGCCGCGGCGGATGCGACCTTACCGCCACACGGTCATCTCCGTGGGGAGTCGTCCCGCAACGGCGAGTAGGAACTTTGTGGTAACCCGGGTGGGGACCTCAACATGGATCCTCGACAGGCGCTAACCTTCCCGGCAGCCAGAGCGTCTATCTGGTGACGGAGTCGCTCTGGGGGCGGGGAGAAGCACTGCCATGAGTTTTGCGCGGGTGAGAGCCTTGGCTCTGGTTGGCCTGCTCGTGGTCACTGCGGCGGTGTTCGTGACCATCGCCCTGGTCAAGGACCGCCAGACCGGCTCTGTGTCGGCCAACGAGTGCGCCCAGGACGCCGTGATGGTCAACAACAGGTTGCCCGAGGAGAAGCAGGTCAACCTCAACGTGTTCAACGCGACGAGCAAGCCCGGCCTGGCCGGCGAGATCACCAACGACTTCGCCAGCCGCGGGTTCAAGGCCACCGTGCAGAACGGGGCGCCCAACCCGCCGGTGAACAAGGCCAACGAGAAGGTGGCCGTCATCCGCTTCGGGCCGAAGGCGGTCGGCGCCGCGTGGCTGGTGCGGGCGTACTTCCTGAACAAGTCCGAGGACGAGTTCGACAAGAACCGGCAGGACGACAAGGTCGACGTCATCCTCGGCGCGAGGTTCCAGCAGCTGCCGACGGTGACCGAGGTCAAGCAGTCGATCGGCGCACTGGGCAACCCTGAGCTGCCCGAGGGCACCTGCGCCGAGGCCTGACCCGGCCCGGGCCGGGGTCAGGGGCCCTTGTCGGCACCGAGCTCGACCAGGCGGTCGTGCAGGCCCTGGTGGAGGGCCGGCGGGGCAGCCACCACCATGTCGGGTCCGGGCGCGGCGCCGCTCAAACCGGTGACCAGCAGGCCCGCCTCCGCGGCGACCAGGCCGCCGGCGGCGTGGTCCCAGGCGTTGAGGCCCTTCTCGTAGTAGGCGTCCAGGCTGCCCTCGGCCGCCAGGCACAGGTCGATCGCGGCGGCGCCGAAGCGGCGCACGTCACGGATGTCGCCGATCAGGCCCGCCAGCACGGCCGCCTGGTGCAGGCGGCGATCGGCCGCGTACCCGAAACCGGTGCCGACCAGCGCCTGGCGCAGGTCGGTCTGCTGGGAGCCCGACAGCCGCCGGCCCCCGGCGTAGGCGCCGCCGCCGCGCACCGCGGTCCACTCCCGCCCGGTCGCGGCGTTGATGACCACGCCCGCCACCACCGCGCCGTCGACCTCGGCGGCCAGGGACACGGCGTACTGCGGCAGGTCGTAGAGGTAGTTCACGGTGCCGTCGATCGGGTCGAGGATCCAGCGCACGGCGCTGCCGCCGCCCTCGCCGCCGCCGAACTCCTCCCCCAGCACGGCGTCGCCAGGGCGGGCGGCGTGGATCGCGTCGCGGACCTGCTGCTCCACCGCCCGGTCGGCGGCCGTGACCACGTCGGTGAGCGTCGACTTGGTGGCGACGGGGTCGACACCGGCGGCTCGCATGGCCCGGGCCCGCGCGGCGGCCTCCCGGGCGATCGACACCGCGAGGTCCAGCAGTTCGTGTTCCCGATCCATGCATCCCATCCTGTCAGGCCCGGTTTTGCCCATCCGTTCGGTCACAAGGTGGGCTCTGGATCGCGGGTCGGGCCCACAAGGCGGGATGTTGGGGCGAGAGAGCGTTACAATTCACGCGCTGCCCGCTGTCGCTCGTGAATCCGCCCCGGACGCACGGCACACGGGCGCCACCAAAAGCACCCAAGGCCCACTCAGCACGGCCGCGCCGTGCGCGAACTCGGCCGCACCGGCCGTCGCTCGCTCATCGCACCGGAAGGTCGTTCGTGACAGCAGCTCACCAGCCCAGCGTCGACGTACGCTCGCTCGCCGACTCGCTGATCGCGCGTGCGGCCGCCAATGGCGGCCACCTCACGTCGGCGGAGGTCGCGCAGGCGGTCGACACCGCAGATGTGACCCCCGCTCACGCCAAGAAGCTGCTCAGGAGTCTCGCCGAGGCGGGAGTCACCGTCGTCGTCGACGACTCCGCCAACGGGCGGCGCCGGGTCGCGGCGGCACGCTCCGCGACCCCCGCGTCCAAGGCCGCCACCGCCAAGGCCGCACCAGCCCGTAAGGTGCCGGCAGCCAAGCCGCTGACAGCCGTCGAGTCCGCTCAGGATCCGGGGGTGGAGAAGGTGCCCGTGAAGAAGGCAGCGACACCAGCAGCACCCGCCAAGAAGGCCGCCCCCGCGGCGGCCGCGCCGGCGAAGGCCGCACCCGCCAAGAAGGCGGCGCCGGCGAAGAAGGCCGCCGGGCCCGCGAAGAAGGCCGCCCCCGGCGACGCCGCCGACCCGGCCGCGCCGAAGGTCGTCGGCGACGAGCCGGAGCTCGAGGAGATCGACGACGCCGCGCTCGTGGCCGAGATCGAGGACGTGGTCGCCGACGAGCCGGTCGAGGTCGTCAAGGCCGTCGAGGCCGACGCCGAGGCCACCGCGACCGACGACGACTTCGCGTGGGACGACGAGGAGTCCGAGGCGCTCAAGCAGGCCCGCCGCGACGCGGAGCTGACCGCGTCCGCCGACTCGGTG
This sequence comes from Dactylosporangium sp. NPDC050688, assembly GCF_040654515.1. NCBI lineage: Bacteria > Bacillati > Actinomycetota > Actinomycetes > Micromonosporales > Micromonosporaceae > Dactylosporangium > Dactylosporangium sp. NPDC050688. Next base: position 303,740 of record NZ_JBFAIC010000001.1, on the reverse strand, counting down.
CGCGCCTATCTCAAGCAGATCGGCAAGGTCCCCCTGCTCAATGCCGAGCAGGAGGTCGAGCTGGCCAAGCGCATCGAGGCGGGGCTCTACGCCGCCGAGCGCCTGCGGGCCGCCGAGGACGCGGGCGAGCCGATGGTCATGCCGGCCAGCCGCGACTTCATGTGGATCTCCCGCGACGGCGAGCGCGCCAAGAACCACCTGCTGGAGGCCAACCTCCGGCTGGTCGTCTCGCTCGCCAAGCGCTACACGGGCCGCGGCATGGCGTTCCTGGACCTCATCCAGGAGGGCAACCTCGGCCTCATCCGCGCCGTCGAGAAATTCGACTACACCAAGGGCTACAAGTTCTCCACCTACGCCACCTGGTGGATCCGCCAGGCCATCACCCGCGCCATGGCCGACCAGGCCCGCACCATCCGCATCCCGGTGCACATGGTCGAAGTGATCAACAAGCTCGGCCGCATCCAGCGTGAGCTGCTCCAGGACCTGGGCCGCGAGCCCACCCCGGAGGAGCTGGCCAAGGAGATGGACATCACGCCGGAGAAGGTGCTGGAGATCCAGCAGTATGCGCGTGAGCCCATCTCCCTCGACCAGACCATCGGCGACGAGGGCGACAGCCAGCTCGGTGACTTCATCGAGGACTCCGAGGCGGTCGTCGCGGTCGACGCCGTGTCGTTCTCGCTGCTGCAGGACCAGCTTCAGCAGGTGCTGCAGACGCTGTCGGAGCGCGAGGCGGGCGTCGTGCGGCTGCGGTTCGGCCTCACTGACGGCCAGCCGCGCACCCTCGACGAGATCGGCCAGGTTTACGGCGTGACCCGCGAGCGGATCCGCCAGATCGAGTCCAAGACGATGTCGAAGCTGCGCCACCCGTCGCGTTCGCAGGTCCTGCGCGACTACCTGGACTGATGTCGCATTCCGCTGTGGGCGAACCCGGGCTGTCCCTTTTGGGGCAGCCCGGGTGTGTTTCCGGTCACCGAGGGCATGAGGGAGGGGGACCAGCGCCTCAACCCACTTGTGATCGCCGCCGAGGCGCGATAGGAAGCACGTAGCGGGTGTTGCGGTCCGGGCATTCGCAGGCACGACGGAAATGTGACATCGGTCCCCCTGGTCCGGCGGGAACGATGTCAGGCACGACGGTGTTGAACCATCTGTGAACGACGCAAGGAAGCGTTCGTCGGTGACGATCAGAGGAGGAAGGCGATGACCCCGACCCTCACGCCGCCGCCGGAGACGGCAGCGCCCCCAGCCGCCGAGGAACGGTGCGACCGCTGCAGCGCGGCAGGCAAACTACGAGTTCGGCTCGCCGAAGGCGGCGACCTGATCTTCTGTGGACATCACGCAAACAAGTACGCCGACCAACTGGTCAAGATCGCAGTTGAGGTGGCCGTCGCCCCGGACTTCACGTGGCGAGGCTCTGAGATCACGGTCAGCTGACCCATACCGTCTCCGTAGGGCGTCCCGGCCGGGGCGCCCTACGGCTGTCTTCCGGCCCGGCGCCGGCAAGGACCCGGGCCGGGAGCGCGCGGGGACCCGGCCCTGACATGGTGCCCGGCTCGCCCGATGAGGTGCCGGAAGGCGCCCGGGTCGGGCCCGGCGCGGGCCCTCCCCGGCAGCGCGCATGGGCCTGCCGGCATACCGCCCCGATCCGTTGGTGTACGTAACGGGCAGCCCGGACGAGGCGGCCGCCCTGCCGACCCCCGGGGCGCACACCCTCGGACGCCCCACCACATGAGCCGCCGGTCACCTGAGCCCGACGCTCCAGACCGGCCCTGACCAGCGCAATCCCGGCAGCACCGCGCCGGGCCAGGCGTCACATCGTCTGGATGGTGGCGATCCGCTCCTCGAGCTGCTCGATCGTCGCCTGCGCGCTCGGCGGCCCGCCGCACAGCCGGCGCAGCTCGGCGTGGATCTTGCCGTGTGGCAGCCCCGTGCGGTGGTGATGGGCCGCGACCAGCGTGTTCAGCTGCCGGCGCAGCACGATGCGGCGCTCGCCCGCCGTCTTGGGCGGCTCCGGGGCGAGGGTCGCGGCGGCCGGGGCGCGGCGCTTCTCGGCCGCGACCTGCTCGGCCTGGCGCTTGCTGAGCAGCGCCGACACCTGGTCGGCGGTGAGGAGGCCGGGCAGCCCCAGGTACTCCTCCTCCTCGGGCGTGCCGGTCTGCGCCGGCAGGCCGAAGGTGGCCCCGTCGAAGATGACCTGGTCCAGCTCGGCGGTCGCGGACAGCGCCTCGAAGCGTTTGAGCAGGTCGTCGCCGACCTTCTCCTCGCGCTGGGCGCGCTCCAGCAGCTCGTCCTCGAAGCCGTCCTTCTCCTTCGGCGCGCCGAGGACGTGGTTGCGCTGCGCCTCCATCTCGGAGGCGAGCTCCAGCAGGTGCGGCACGCTGGGCAGGAAGACGGTCGCGGTCTCGCTGGTGCCGCGGGCCCGCACGAAGCGGCCGATCGCCTGGGCGAAGAACAGCGGGGTGGAGGCGCTGGTGGCGTACACGCCGACGGCCAGGCGGGGGATGTCGACCCCCTCGGACACCATGCGCACGGCGACCATCCAGCGCTCGTCCGACGCGGAGAACGTGGCGATGCGGCCCGAGGCGCCCTGGTCGTCGGAGAGGACCACGACGGCCTTCTCGCCGGTGATGTCGTGCAGGACCTTCGCATACGCCCTGGCCGCCGTCTGGTCGCTGGCGATGACGAGCCCGCCGGCGTCGGGCATGCCGCCCGCGCGCAGCACCTTCAGGCGGGCGTCGGCGGCGCGCAGCACCTGCGGCATCCAGTCGCCGGTCGGGTCGAGGGCGGTGCGCCACGCCTGCGCGATGAGGTCCTGGGTCATCGGCTCGCCCAGCCGGGCGGCCAGCTCGTCGCCGGCCGACGTCCGCCAGCGGGTCTCACCGGAGTACGCGAGGAAGATGACGGGCCGCACGACGCCGTCGGCAAGGGCCTCGGCGTAGCCGTAGGTGGTGTCGGATCGGGAGCGGGCGATGCCGTCGGAGCCGCGCTCGTACTGCACGAACGGGATCGGGTTGTCGTCGGAGCGGAACGGGGTGCCGGTCAGCATCAGCCGGCGCACGGCGGGCTCGAACGCGGCCTTGACCCCGTCGCCCCACGACTTCGAGTCGCCGGCGTGGTGGATCTCGTCCAGCACGACCAGGGTCTTCCTGGTCATCGTGCGCCGCCGGTGTACCGCGGGAGCCACGCCGACCTGCGCGTACGTGACGACGGTGCCGTGGAAGTCGGACGCGGCGTGCACGTCGGCGTTGCGGAAGCCGGGGTCGAGGTCGATCCCGACCCGGGCGGCGGCGTCGGCCCACTGCTTCTTCAGGTGCTCCGTCGGCGTGACGACGGTGAGGTTGTCGATGGTGCCGTCGGCGAACAGCTCAAGGGCGATCCGTAGCGCGAACGTCGTCTTGCCGGCGCCGGGCGTGGCGACGGTGAGGAAGTCCTCACGCTTGCCGCGCAGGTATTCCATGAGTGCCTTGCGCTGCCACACCCGGAGCGTCTGTCCTGCCTGCACCACCGGACGCGGCGGCATGCGGCACCCCCTTGAGGACCCGAAGAAACCCACACAGAAACGCCTCCGGGTCGCTGGACCTCGAAGGCGTTGCTCAGCCTAGCGGGCGCGGGCCGGCGGAGCGCCGATCCGCGCCGAACGTCACTACGACAGCTGGACGGCCGTCAGGACGGGTCGTCGTTCTGCACGACGTTCTCGTAGATGTCCTTGCAGACCGGGCACACCGGGAACCGGCTCGGGTCACGTGACGGGACCCACAGCTTGCCGCACAGCGCCCGCACCGGCGTGCCCTCGATCATGGCCTGCATGATCTTGTCCTTGGGTGCGTAGTGCGAGAACTTCTCGTGGTCGCCGGCGTCATACCGGTAGTCGGTCTGCTCTTCGACGCGCTCGTCGGTGAGCGTCGAACCACCGTTTTCGGGAGTCGTTGTCACGGTCCCAGTCTGCCAGGCGAACGGCCGGCCTGCTGCACGGCGGCCGGGGTTATCGTTGCCGGGTGATCAACCATGCCATCCGCTTCGGCGCAGAGGTCGCGGCCGCCCGGGAGTCCGGCGCGCCGCTCGTCGCGCTGGAGAGCACCATCATCTCGCACGGGCTGCCCCGGCCGTCGAACCTGACCGTCGCGAAGGAGATCGAGGCGACGGTCCGGGCGGCGGGCGCGGTCCCGGCGACGATCGGCATGATCGGCGGCGAGATCGTGGTCGGCCTGTCCGACGAGGAGATCCACCACCTGGCCGGCAGCGACGACGTGGTGAAGCTCTCCGTGCGCGACCTGGCCCCGGCCGCCGCCTCGCGGGCCGACGGCGCCACGACCGTGGCGGCGACCTCGGCGGTCGCGGTCGCGGCCGGGATCGCCGTCTTCGCCACCGGCGGGCTCGGCGGGGTGCACCGGGGCGCGGCGACCACGTTCGACGAGTCGGCGGACCTGACCGCCCTGTCCCGGCTGCCGATCACCGTCGTCTGCGCGGGCGTGAAGTCGATCCTCGACGTCGGCGCCACCCTGGAGCGGCTGGAGACCCTAGGGGTCAGCGTCGTGGGGTACCAGACCAGGCGTTTTCCGGGCTTTTACCTGACCGACGGCGGGTTTGACCTGGACTGGTCCGTGGACGACCCGGCGGGCGTCGCGGCGATCGTGCGGGCGGCGCGCGCCCAGGCGGTGCACACCGGCGCGCTGATCGTGGCCCACCCGCTGCCGGTCGGCGAGCAGCTCGACCCCGGTCTGCACGACCGGGTCCTCGCCGAGGGTCTGGCGGGCCTGGAGCGCGACGCCGTGACGGGCAAGGACGTCACCCCGTTCCTGCTGTCGCACTTCCACGCCGCGACCGAGGGCCGCAGCCTGGACGTCAACGTGAGGATCATCCTGCGCAACGCCGACCTGGCGGCGCGCATCGCGGCGGCCCTGTGACGGTGATCGTCGTCGGTGACGTGGTCACCGACATCGTGACCGTCCACGAGGGGCCACTGGCGATCGGCTCCGACACCCTCGCCTCGGTCCGCGTCAGCGGCGGCGGGTCCGCCGCGAACACCGCCGCGTGGCTGGGCTCGGTGGGGCACCCGGTGGTGTTCGCCGGGGTCGCCGGCGACGACGAGCCCGGCACGGCCCGCCTCGCCGAGCTGGCCGCCGCGGGCGTCACCACGTCGGTGCGCCGGGTGCCGGGCACGGTGACCGGCACGGTGGTGGTGCTCGCCTCCGACGCGGAGCGGACCATGTTCACCGACCGCGGCGCCAACCGGCTGCTCTGCCCCGCCGACGTCGACCGGGCCCTGGACGCGACGCCGGACGCGCGGCATCTGCACCTGTCGGCGTACGTGCTGTTCGACCCGGACTGCGCGCCCGCCGGCCGGCACGCCTTGCGCACCGCGCGGCGCCGGGGCCTGACGACCAGTCTCGACGCCGCCTCGGCCGCGCCGTTGCAGCGGCTCGGGGAGGCGTTCTGGGCGTCGGTACCGGGCGTGGACCTGCTCTTCGCCAACCTGGACGAGGCGAGGGTGCTCGCGGGGCCCGGCGGCACGGCGGCGCAGCTGGCGGCGGCGCTGCTGGACCGGGCCGGCGCGGTGGTCGTGAAGTCGGGCGCCGGCGGGGCGACCTGGGCCGCACCGTCCACGCCGGCGGTGCACGTGCCCGCGGCGCCGGTCGCGCGGGTGGTCGACCCGACGGGCGCCGGCGACGCGTTCGCCGCCGGCTTCCTGGCTGCTTGGCTCACCGGCGCGACCCCGGCGGACGCGCTGGCCGGTGGGGCCCGCCTCGGCGCCCGCGCGGTCGCGCAGGTCGGCGGCAGGCCCACCGCTACAGATCGATGATCTTCGGGTCGGTCCGCTCGTGGTCGGTCAGCGCGTGCGCCGGGTCAGGGTGCGACTGCTGCCGGTCGCGCCGGGCCTGGAACTTGTTGCGGAAGCGGTGCTCGGGCCGGGGCCCCCGGTCGTTGGCGAGCAGCACCGCGGCCCAGGGCAGCACGGCCGCCCCGACCAGCAGCAGGCTCAGCCACAGCCAGAGCAGCGGCACCTTCGCGGTGACCAGGATCGCCGCCATGATCACGCAGAGGCCACGCACCAGCATCATCGCCACATAGCGCCGCTCCCGGGATCGGAGCTCCTGTTCGGGCGAGCGCTCGGCGGTGGTGATCAGCTGCGGTTTCGGCCTGCGTCCCATTACCACCGAGTCTGCCACGCGCGCGGGTGGGGCGTGCTCAGGTGCCGCTCGGCTTCACCGGGGCGACGTACGCGCCGCCGTTGGGGTCGGTCGGCTGGTTGACCGTGCCGGTCGCGAGCAGGTCGCGGATCTCGGTCAGCAGCCGGATGTCGTCGGCCGGTGCGGCCGGCTCGGGCTCGATACCCCGCTTACGCCGCTCGGCGAGCTTGTTCATCGGCAGCACGACCAGGAAGTAGACGGTGGCGGCGGTGAGCAGGAAGCCGATCACCGAGTTCAGGAACGCCGGCCAGGCCAGGAACTGCGACCCGATCTTCAGCCCCTGGTTCTTGTCGCCGACCCCGATGCCGCCGGTGAGCTTGATCAACGGTTGGAGGAAGCCGTCCGTGAACGACTTGACCACGTCGTTGAACGCGGCACCGATGACGACGGCGACGGCAAGCTCGATGACATTGCCGCGCGAGATAAAGTCCTTGAAACCCTTCAGCACGTTAGGCACCCTACGACCCCGGGTGCCCGCGCGCACGCAACGGTGGGCCTATCCCAGTTTCGCGGCGGCCTTCATCTGCTTCTTGTACTCGCGCACCCGGCCCAGCGACTCGCCGTCGACGATGTCGGCGACCGAGCGGAACGAGCCCTCCTCGCCGTAGCCACCGGCAGCCTCCCGCCAGCCGTCCGGCTGGACCGAGTACTGCTTGCCCAGCAGTGCGACGAGGATCTGCGCCTTCTGCTTGCCGAAGCCGGGCAGGGCCTGCACCCGGCGGAACAGCTCGGCACCCGACCCGGCCCCGGTCCACAGCGCGGCGGTGTCCCCGTCGTACCGGTCGACAAGGACCCGGCACACCTCCTGCACCCGCGCCGCCATCGCCTTCGGAAACCGGTGCAACGCCGGCGGCGTCGCGAAGATCTTCACCAGCGCGTCGGGATCGAACTCGGCCAGCTCCTGCGCGGTCGGCTCATGCCCGAGCCGCTGCGCCAGCACCCACGGCGACGTGAACGCCTTCTCCAGCGGAATCTGCTGGTCCAGCGTCATCCCGATGAGCAGCGCCAGCGGGTCCCGGTCCAGCAGCGCGTTGGCTTCGGCCGAGATCGGCAACGAGAACGACATGCGGACATCTTGCACCACAGCCCGCCCACGGCCGCGCCTCAACACAGTAAGGCGAGTTCCACATGCGGGCGTGACATGCAGTGACGCAGGCCACCCCCGGAATCACCCGGCATGCATCTCGCTGGCCCGGCGAAGCGGCGCGTACGGGCCGGACACGAGCCTCGCCTGCGTGAGCGCGGTGCAAGCCACGCGGGACCAGCGACTGGTCCGGCGGACGGCGGGCGGTCGCCGGTCAGCGAGTTCCAGCCGCGGCGGGATCGCGGCATGGCCGATGCCCACCGTCCGACGTCACCATCACGACGCATGGTAATCCATTGAAGAAGACCAGTATTGTTGTGCGCACCGAGGGTGACACTGGCCGAGGAGGTCCGCATGACGCCGGATGAGCTTGCGATGGCGGTCGCCGCGACCGTCGCGACGGTGGGCACCGAGGCCGCGGTCGCCTCGGGCGGCAGAGCGGTCGGCGCCCTGGTTCGACTGGTCCGGGACCGGCTCGCGCGGCGGGGCGGCGACGATCGCGCCCTGCGGGACGCGATCGAGCACCCCGATGACCGGCAGCGCGTCGCGGCGCTCGCTGACGCGCTGTTGAGCGCGATGGCCGAGGACCCCGCGCTCGCCGGCCGGCTGCGTGAGATCCTGCCCCCGGACGCTGCCCCCGCGGCCGCCGGCGACGGCGCCGTCAACCATTTCAGCGGGCATGCAGCGACCGTCGTGCAGGCGCGTGACATCCACGGTGGCATCAGCCTCTGAGCCGCACCGGAGGCACCGGATGACGCAGGCAGGCGGGCAGGGCAACGACCTGTCCGGGACGGTCCATGGCCCAGCGGTCCAGGCGGGCAACGTCTACGGCGACGTCTACCTCGCCGCACCCGCCGCGGCGCCGGCCGCCGCCGTGCGCCAGCTCCTGCCGGCCACCCCGCACTTCACCGGCCGAGCCGCCGAACGCCGGGCGCTCGACCTGGTGCTGCAGCGGCCCGGCCCCCACCTCGTCGTGCTCAGCGGGCCCGGGGGTGTCGGCAAGAGCGCGCTCGCCACCTGGTGGGCGCATCAAGTCGCCGGGCGTTTCGGCACGGGCCAGCTGTACTTCGACCTCACCGCGTTCGGCGAGGCCGGGCCGGCCGACCCGGCCGAGGTACTGACCTGCTTCCTGCAAGCCCTGGCCGTCCCACCCCGTGCGATACCCACCACGCTGCGGGACCAGGCGGCCTTGTACCGGTCGCTCACCGCTGGCCGGGCGCTGCTGGTGCTGCTCGACGACGCCTACTCCGCCGCCCAGGTGCGGGCGGTGCTGCCGGCATCCCCATCGAGCCTGGTCGTGGTCACCAGCCGGTACCGGCTCGCCGGCCTGGTCGCCGACGGCGCTCACCTCATCGGCGTCGAACCGCTGCCCGCCACCGACGCGGTCGCGCTGCTCGCCGCCACCGCCGGCCGGCGGCGAGTCGACCGAGAGCCGGACGCGACGGCCGAACTGGCGGACGTCTGCGGCGGCTTGCCGCTGGCGCTGAGCGTCGCGGGGGCCCGCCTGGCCGCGCGGCCGGCGCTGTCCATCGGCCGGGTCGTCGCCGAGCTCGCCCGAGAGCCCGGCCGCCTCGGCGCGCTCGCTGTGCCCGGTGGCGGGTCGGTGCGGGCAACTTTCGACCTGTCCTACAGGTCGCTGGACGCAGATACCGCAGCGCTCTACCGCCGCCTCGCCTGGCATCCCGGCCGCGACTTCGGCCCTGACCTCGCCGCGGCACTGACGCCAAGCGCCGGGGCGGTGGAGCGGCTGTTGGACGCCAACCTGCTCCAGGAGATCGACCAGGACCGGTTCCGGTTCCACGTCCTGGTGCGACTGCACGCGCGGCAGCAGACCGGCCCGGATGAGGCCGGGGCGGCCCGGCTGGCAATGCTCGAGTGGTGCCTCGCCGCTTCGGCTGCCGCTGACGGGATCCTCACCCCGTACCGGCGGCGGCTTTCCTACCGGTACGTCGCGCGGCCGCCGCGGGTGCCCGAGTTCGACGGGCGTAGCATGGCGCTCGCCTGGCTGGAACGCGAGCGCGGCACCCTCGTCGACGCCGTCCGCGCCGCGCACGACCTCGGCAGGGCCGAGCTTGCCTGGCACCTCGCATACGCGCTGTGGCCGCTGTTCTTCCACGGCAAGCACTACCGGGACCGCCTCGAGGTGGACCGGATCGGCGTCGCCGCGGCCCGCGAGTGGGGTGACACCTGGGCCGAGGCCGTCATGCTCAAGCGGCTCGGCCGGGTCTGTGCCGTCACCGGCGACCTGGCCGCGGCCGTGCGGCACACCAGCGCGGCGATCCGGCTGTACCACGGCATCGGCGACGAGCAGGGCCACGCCGATGCCGTGGAAGGCCTCGCCGAGATCCACCACGACGCCGGCGACACCGCCTCGGCCGCCGCGCTGTACGCCGAGGTCCTGGCCAAGCGGAGGATCCTGGACGACGGCCGGTCCACCGCGCTGACCCTTGTCAGGTTCGGCTCGCTGCTCACCGGGACCGGCCGGCCGGACGAGGCGCTGCCATTGCTGCGCGAGGCACAGCAGTTGCTCGCCCACACCGATCCTTACAACGCGGCACGGGCCGCCGTCGCGGCCGCTGCCACGCACCTCGGCCTGGACGACCTCGAGCAGGCGGAGCGGCTCGCCGCCGGCGCCGCAGTGCGACTGCGGGAGCTGGGCTCCGAGTTCGAATTCGCGGCCGCCCTCGACGTGTTGGGTCGCGTCGCGCGCCGCCGAGGGGACACCGCGCTCGCGATCCGGCACTTCACCCTGGCATGCACGATTTTCGAGGCGTCCGGGTCCCGCCGGGCCGGGCAGGTCCGGCATCAGCTGGACCTGCTCACCGCAGGGTCCTGATCCGCCAGCCAGGCCGCGTACGCGGCGCCCGCCGCGCTGGATGGGTCACCGATCGGCCCGGCGCTGAACTGCCGCGTGCCGCCGCGGTGGTGGATGGTGTACCCCGTGCGCCCCGCCACCAGCAGGAGCGTCAGGCCCGGGAGCCGGGCGAACCATTCGCCTGCCACTGCGGCGCAGGCGGTGATCACGACGTCGGCGAGAGGCAGCAGTGGCGCCCGCGGATCGTCCGGTCCGCCGAGCACCACGACGACTGGCCGGTTCACCGGTGCACCGCGCCGGGCACGACCACCGGCGCGGGGGCGCGATGCCGGCCCGGCTCGTCGAGGTCGAGCAGCCGGTACATCGTGCGGCGCAGCAACCGGTGCGCCTCGCCGGGACGCGAGGTCAGCGCGGCGGCGGCGACCTGCGGATCGGTGGGCGGTGCGCCTTCGGCCTGGGGCAGCAGGGCCCGGCCGGGGTCCAGTGCGACGCCGTGCACACCAGCCGCGGGACGGACCGTCGCCGGGTCCGGTGCGGCGCCGTACAACGTCGGTGCGGCATGGACCGTCGGCAGGCCCAGCGCCGCGCCGTAAGCGGTCACCGAGCCGTGGTCGCCGACGAGCCGGTCCGCTGCGAGCAGCAGCGCCCGCCAGTCGTCGGCCGGCTCTGCGAGCAGGAGACCGGCCGCCCGGCAGTCACCGAGCCAGGCCCGGACCTGCCGGTGGCCATGCGCCGTCCAGACCGCTGGGTGCAGCAGCGCCCCGATCCGCCACCGGGACCCGGCCGCCTCCTGCATCAGGCGTGGCAGCAGCTCCGGCACGCGGCCGAGCAGCCCGTCCCGGCCCCACGTCGAGCTGACCACGAGAAGCCGCTCGGCCCGCGTCACGCCGAACGCCCTCCGGTACCGCTCCCGCAGGCCGATGCTCGCCACCAGCCGGTCCAGGCACGGGTCGCCGACGACGACAGTCACGTCGAGGGCAGCCGGGCACTGCCGGCGCACGATCTCCAGCTCCGTCTCGTGCGCCAGCGCCAATGCCGAGGCGACGACCTCGCCGTCGTGGCTGAGCCGACCGGCGTCCAGACCGTAGACCTGCCGCTCGCCGGTCGCCGGGGTGCCCCGCCCGGCCGGGCGGACCTGCTTGCCCCGGCCGGCGCCGTGCGCCATGACGAGCAGCGGGGCGTGCAGTGCCGGCAGGCCGCCCGCCGACGCAGCCACCGCGAGGTCGAACCGGGTCCGCCGGGCCTGCTGCCACGGAACCACGAGCGCGCCGAGGCCCTCCAGATGCTCGACGCACCCGCGCCGGAAAGCGTCGGGGGCCACCGTCCACACGGTCTGGATCCGCGTGTCGGACTCGACGCACTCCATCACGTCGAGCATCCGGTGGCAGCTCACCATCGTGTGCACGACGGCAAGTACCGTGCGAATGACCGGTACAGTTCTCCATCTTCGAGCGTCGATGTCTGTAGGAGTTGGAAGCCAGTCACACGTGATCACTGCGAACCCCCGGAACTCGATCTGGAAGCGGTGACCACGAGGCTGCACGACAGCGGTTGTTACGTGATGAACAGTTGCGTTGCAGGCAACTTGCAACGCGCATGAATGTCCGCTGGATACGGTATGTCGGATCTTGAGCAGCACCGTTCCGCTCCGCGACGAACTGCAATGTTGCCCGATAATGGAACGGGGTCGATGTAAGCGAAGGGGGCAGCCGGTGAGATTCGTCATTCTGGGCTCCACTGCCTTGCACGTCGGCGGGGAGCGCATTCCGATAGGCGCGGCGAAGCAGCGAGGGCTCTTCGCCCTATTGCTCTGTCATGCCGGCGAACCGGTCGCCGTCGACACCATCGTCGAGCATTTGTGGGATCGCGGTGATCCAGAGGAGTATCGCGGCAGCCTCTACTCATTGGCCAGCCGGATCCGGGCGGTCCTGAACCGGGTGGACCTACCGCACGCATTGGTAAGGACCGCCGGAGCGCATGCGTACCGGCTGGAGGTCGACCAGGAGGCGGTCGACCTGCACCGGTTCCGCCGGCTGGTGCGCGAGGCGCGGGCCAGCGGGCACGAGGTGCAGCGTTCGGTTGATCTGCTGGAGGAGGCGGTCGGCCTGTGGCACGACGAGCCGCTCGCCGACCTGCACGGCGCACCGTCGGAACACCTGCGCCGCCAGTTGCGCGAGGAACTGCTCGACGCGGAGAGGGCCCTCGCCGGCAGCCAGATCCGGGCCGGCCTGCACCACGCCGCCCTGGCGCGGCTGGAGCCGCTGCTGCGGACCAACCCCCTCGATGAGGTGCTCGCCCGGCACTGGGTCTCCGCGCTGGCAGCCACAGGCCACGACGATGATGCGCGGGCCTTCCTTGCCGCGTTCCGCCGCCGGTTCCGCCGCGAGATGCGCGCCGAACCGGCGATCGGACCGCCGTCGCCGGCCCGCCCCGACCGGCACGCCGGCGGCTCCTCACCCGCCCTGGCGGCAGGGCCGCGCCAACTGCCTGGCGACGTCGGCGACTTCGTCGGCCAGCGCGCGCTGCTCGCCGAGCTCGACGACCTGACCGCGCACGACGGCGTCGTCGCGGTCTCCGGCATGCCCGGCGTCGGCAAGACCACCCTGGTGATCCACTGGGGGCATCACCGCCGCGACCGGTTCCCGGACGGTCAGCTGTACCTGGACGCCAACGCCTACGGCGACGCCGCGCCGGTCGACGCGGCCGAGGCCCTCGGGCGATTCCTGCGAGCCCTGGACGTGCCCGCAGACCGGGTCCCGGCCGGCCTGGAACAGCGCCGGGACCGGCTCAACCAGCTCCTCAGCGGCAGGCGGATGCTCATCGTCCTGGACAACGTGCTGGACTCCGATCAGGCCAGGGCGCTGCTGAGCACCTCCGCCACCTGCGTCACCGTCATCACCAGCCGCAACCGGCTGACCGGCCTGGTCGTCCGGCACGGGGTCCGCGCGATCACGGTCGCGCCGCTGCCCGAGTCCGACTGCGTCGTCCTGCTGACCCGCATGGTGGGTCCGTCCCGGGCCGGGGCGGAGCAACCCGCGGTGCAGACGCTCGCGCGGCTCTGTGGCGGGCTGCCGCTGGCGGTCCGCATCATCGGCGAACACGTGGCGGCACGGCCGTTTGTGCCGGTCGGTGACCTCGTCGAGGACCTCGCCCGGCACCTGATGGACAGCGACGGCGACGATGAGGCCAGCCTGGCGGTGGTGTTCAAATGGTCCTACACCGCGCTGGCGCCGGACCTCGCGCGGACCTTCAGGGTCCTGGGGCTGCATCCGGGCCAAAGCATCTCCACCGAGGCGGCCGGTGCGCTGCTCGGCGCGCCGCTGCCGAAGACTCAGCGACTGCTCGACGCGCTGGCCAGGACGCATCTCATCAGCTACGAGCGGGTGCGCAGGTCCCGCTTCCACGATCTCGTCCGCCAGTTCGCGGCCGGTCGGGCCAGGGAAGAGGAGCCCGCGTCCCAGCGCCGCGACGCCATGCGACGCCTGCTCGACTGGACCGTCCTCACCGCCGCCAACGCCGCAGCCCGGCTCGAACCCAACGCGCCGCCGGTCCCCGACCTGCCCACCCCCACCGACGTTGAGCCGCAGCCGTTTGCGACCACCGCCGAGGCGATGGCCTGGTGCGAGGCGGAACGCGACAACCTGGCCGCGCTGACGCGATGGGCCCTGGACAAGGGCTTTCACCGGCACGCCTGGCAACTGCCGAGCGTGGTCTACGAGATCCTCGACCGCTTCGAACGCCAGAGCGACATGCTCGAACTGCTCACCAACGCCAAGGTAGCCGCGGAGCGTGACGCCCACCCGGTCGGCCGGATCGGCACGACCAGCAATCTCGCGTCGGCCCACTTCGCGCTGCACGCCTATGGCCGGGCCCTCGCGCTGTTCGACGAGGCGCTCGGCATGGCACTCAGCATCGACGACCAGGACGCCGTGACGTACATGTTGCACAACGTGGCGACGGTGAACCTGAAGCTGGGCCGGGTCGCCGCCGCGACCGAGACGCTCGGCCAGGTGGTCGATATCGCTCGCACCCGCGCCGACCACCACACCGAGGCGGCCGCCCTGCACCGGCTCGGCGACGCGTACCGCATGGCCGGCAGCCCTGACGATGCGACCGTTGCGTACCTGCGTGCGCTAGAGCTCCGGATCGGGCTGGAGTCCTTGCGCGGGCAGGCCGTCACCCATGGCGCACTCGCCACGCTGCACCTGGAGACGGCGCGGCACGAGGATGCGCTGCGGCACTGCCGGCTCGCCCTGGACCTGCACGCGCACACCCGCGACGAGGCAGCGCTCGGCGACCTCCTGGCCACCACCGCCGATGTCGAACGCCTCCTTGGACGGTTCGACGAGGCGGAGCGCAGTGCCCGTGGCGCGCTCGCCGTCGGTGCCGGGCTGGACGATCCGCTGCTGCGTTGCCGGGCGTACGCAGTGCTCGCCGATGTCCTGCAGGCGGCGGGCCGGTTCCGCGCGGCGGCGATGGCCCGCATGGACGGCCTCCGGCTCACGGAAGACCTCGACGACCCCGTCGTCGGCCAACTGCGGCGCCGACTCCTGAGAACATGAATGACTTACGAATTAATATTCATCTAAACGTTTCGCAACTCAGTCGTTCGTTCGGAACACGGCAATCCCGGCCGCACTTGATCTACCGTTGCGCCCGTGAATCCGAGTCTCCTCGCAGCCGCCACGTATCTCGTGGTCGTCGTGACACCCATCGTTATCGAAACCTCGACATGGATCAAGCTGCTCTAGCCACGCAAGATGCCGTGTGGGCAACCATACCCGAATGAGGATATGGCCACAAGTAGGCATCGCAACGCCGTCGCGCGTCCGGCACGTGCCTGATGCGCGACGGCGCCATGACAGGCCAGAGTGAGGCCCGACCCACCAGATCAGACCGAGCCGGGTCGCTCGATCTCGACGAGCGGCGTGGCGTCGTCCTCCCGCGTCGTCAGGATCGTTCGAGGCGGTACCCGGCGTCGCGGAGGGTGCCGGCCATGTGGGCGGCGTACCAGGCCGGCCAGTCCGCGTCGGGGGTGCTGGTCTCTGCCTCGTACGCGTGGTGGGCGTCGGCCGCCTGCTTGAGGGCGTCGAGCAGCACCGCGGTCACGTCCGGCTCGGGCCGGTCACCGGGCTGGGTCACGTCAGCTCACCTCCTGGAGGACCTGACCACGGTAACCGCGCGCCCCGTCCCGGAATTTCCGCCGCGCCGTGTCCATCGCGGCGCCGGCCGTTCGTGGACAGGACGGAAGCGAGTCGCGCGAAGCGCGGTAAGGCAACCTGGAAGTAAAGGAGCCGAGACCATGAAGTACATGCTGCTGATCAACAGTGCGCCGGGCGACACCGAGGCGTGCCCGGACTCGTTCGAGGACTGGCAGGCCTACGACAAGGAGGTCCAGGCCGCCGGGATCTTCGTCACCGGGCACTCCCTCGCGGACCTGGTGACCGCGACGACCGTGCGGGTCGCCGCCTCCGGCGAGCGGACCGTGACCGACGGCGCGTTCGCCGAGACGCGGGAGGTGCTCGGCGGCTACTACGTCATCGACGTGCCGGACCTGGACACCGCCCTGGACTGGGCCGCCCGGTGCCCCGGCGCCCACGGCGGCGGCTCGGTCGTGGTCCGGCCGGTCGCCGACTTCGGCTGAGCATGCGGGAGATCGAGGCCGTGTTCCGGGAGGAGCACGGCCGCCTCCTCGCCGCGCTCGTGCGCCGCTTCGGCGACCTGGACCTCGCTGAGGAGGTGGCGTCCGAGGCGGTCGAGGCGGCCCTGGTGCACTGGCCCGCCGACGGGGTGCCGCCCAACCCGGGCGGCTGGCTGATGACCACCGCCCGGCGCAAGGCGGTCGACCGGCTGCGGCGCGACCAGGCGTACGCGGCCAAGCTCGCCGTCCTGCAGGTCGACGCCGACCGGGCCGCGGGCGCGCCACCGCCGGACCTGCCCGGCGAGCTGCCCGACGAGCGGCTCCAGCTCTTCTTCACCTGTGCCCATCCCGCCCTGGCCCCCGAGGACCGGGCCGCGTTGACGCTGCGCTGCCTCGCCGGGCTCAGCACCCCCGAGGTGGCGCGGGCGTTTCTGGTACCGACGGCGACCATGGCGAAACGCATCGTCCGGGCCAAACAGAAGATCCGCGAGGCCAGGATCCCGTTCAGGGTGCCCGGTCCTGACGAACTGCCGGACCGCCTCCCCGGCGTGCTGCAGGTGCTCAACGCGATCTTCACGGAGGGGTACGCCGCACAACGCGACGACCTGGCCGCCGAGGCGATCCGCCTGACCCGCATCCTGCGGCGGCTGCTGCCGGCGCAGCGGGAGGTCACCGGCCTGCTCGCGCTGATGCTGCTCACCCACGCCCGCCGCGAGGCCCGCGCCGGTGGGCTGCTGCTGCACGAACAGGACCGGGGCCGGTGGGACCGCTCGATGATCGAGGAGGGCCTCACCCTGGTCCCGGCGGCGCTGACCGGCGGCCCGGCCGGCCCGTTCGGCGTGCAGGCCGCGATCGCCGCCCTGCACGACGAGGCCGCCGACGTCGCGACGACCGACTGGCCACAGGTGGTCGCCCTGTACGACGTCCTGCTGGCCCTCACCCCGTCACCAGTCGTCGCCCTGAACCGCGCCGCCGCCGTGGCCATGCGCGACGGCCCGGCCGCCGGCCTGGCGCTGCTCGACGAGCTCGCCGGCGAGCCGCGGCTGCGCGGCTACCATCCGCTGCACGCCGCCCGCGCCGACCTGCTCGCCCGCCTGGGCCGGGCCGGCGAGGCGGCGGCCGCCTACCGGGAGGCGATCGCCCTGGCCGGCACCGAGGCCGAACAGGCCCTTCTCCGCCGGCGCCTGGACAGCCTCAACTCCGGACCGTGAGCGAGTTTGGCGCACCTCTGCGCACACCGCTAGCATCGCGTCATGTTGTCATATGCTGACATGTCTGCGCCACCCGGCGGCGGGCCGGGGCATCCTCTGGTAGGAATAGCGGTGCTACCGCATCGGGAATTCGGTAGCATTGGGGGTATGAAGGTTAGTGTGAGTCTCCCGTCCGATGACATCTCGTTCGTGGATGCCTACGCGCGGCGGCGCGGCAACGCGTCGCGCTCGTCGGTGCTGCACCAGGCCATCGAGCTGCTCCGGCTCAGCGAGATGGAGCAGTCCTATTCGGAGGCCTGGGACGAGTGGGCAGACGGCGACGACGCGAAGCTGTGGGAGCACACCACCGCCGACGGGATCGCCGATGCGCCGCGGTGACGTCTTCATGGTGGAGCTCGACCCGGCGGTCGGCTCGGAAGCCGCCAAGTTCCGCCCCGCCGTCCTGGTCAGCAACAACGCCGCCAACCGCGTCGCCGAGCGCAACCACCGGGGCGTCGTCACGATCGTTCCGGTCACGTCCAACGTCGCCCGGATCCACCCGTTCCAGACCTTCATCAGCGCCGGCGACGGCGGCCTGACCGTCGACTCGAAGGCGCAGGCGGAGCAGGTCCGCTCCGTGGACGTGCGATGGCTCGGCCGCCATCTCGGCAGCCTCAAGGAGGACACCGTCCGCAGCATCGACGAAGCGCTCCGCATCCACCTCGCCGTCTGATCACACGCCTGAGTGTGGCCATAGGAGATGCGCCAAGCGACGCTCGACCATGGTCGGCAACTTGACGCCCGCCGGCTGTATCAGCCCGGGTGCAGGCCGTGCACGCTGCGCAAACGCCGGCCTGCGGCGGGGTGCGGGGCTTGATCGTGGACCATAGCCTGGGGCGATGTTCGAGCGAAGGGTGCTGGCGGCGTGGGCCGCGTTCGGGGGGATCGCCGCGGTGTCGGCGGCGCTGGTGCTGCGGCGGCCTGACGCGCAGCGCCTGTCCGACCTGCACATCTACTACGGGGCGGCGAAGTTCGACGGGCCGCTGTACGACTACGTCGCCGAGAACGGCGGGCCGTTCACGTATCCGCCCTTCGCGATGGTGCTGTTCCGGCCGCTGAGCCTGCTGCCCGAGGCGACCCTCGGCCTGCTGTGGCTGGCGATGACGTGCGTCGCGGTGATCGCGATCGCCCGCACCGTGACGAAGCGCCCCGGAAAAGCAGAAGGCGGGACAGGCGGCGGCTCGTGGATCCGTACCCCCGCCGGGGCGAAGGTGCTCGTGGCCGCCGTCGCCACAGCGCTGCTGGTGTCGGCGCCGGTGCAGAGCAACCTGCGGTTCGGGCAGGTGAGCATCTTCATCGTGCTGCTCGCGCTGGTCGACGCCGGGCAGGTGGTGCCGGCGCGGTACCGGGGCGTCCTGGTCGGGGTGGCCGCGGCGATCAAGCTGACGCCGCTGCTGTTCGTCGTGTACTTCGTGGTGGCCGGGCGTTACAAGGACGCGGCGCGGGCCGTGGCGGCGTTCGTGGGCTGTGCGGCGGTCGCCGCGGTGATCATGCCCGGCGCCAGCGTGCGGTACTGGGGCGGCACCATCTTCCAGACCTCGCGCATCGGCGACCTCGCCTCGCTGGGCAACCAGTCGGTGCACGGCATGCTGCTGCGCGTCGGGCTCTCCCCCGCGGCGCTGCCGGTCGTCTGGGCGGTGCTGATCGTGGCGATCTGCGGCGCCGCGCTGCTGCGCGCCCGGCAGCTGCACCTGCACGGCGAGCCGGTACGGGCAGCGGTGCTCGTCGGCTGCGCCACCGTGGCCGCCTCGCCGGTGTCGTGGACGCACCACCAGGTGTGGACGGTGCTCGCGGCGATGCTGCTGGTCGCCGCCGAGGGTGCGTGGCGGCGCGTCGCCGGCGTGGTGCTGCTGGTCGTGATGACGCTGTCGCTGGGGGTGGTGCTGCGCGGCGTCGCGGTCTACCCGGGCTGGCAGTTCCTGCTGGAGAACGCCCGGTCGGTCGGGCTCGTCGCGGTCTGCGTCGCCGGGTTCGGCGGGGTCGCCGCAGCGCGCCTGAGCACGACCCGCCTGAGCACGACCCGCCTGCGCACGACCCGCCGGATCGCGGTCGCCTCGGTCGTGGGGCTCGCCGTCCTCGCGCTCACCCCGCTGCCTGCCGGCGCGGACCCGACGTTCAAGGCCTACTCGGCCGACGACCTCACCAACCCGCGCTACTTCTATTTCACCGGTACGCCGGTGCCGGGCCACCCGGTCACGTTCCTGGTCCGTCGGGAGAAGACGAAGGTGCGGGTCAACGGGGTCGTCGGCGCCGAGGTGGCGCGGCTGCGGTACACCTCGGCGCCGGGCGGCGCGGCGCGCAGCATCCCGCTGCTGGAGGCCGAGGCCGGCGTGCGCACGTTCTCGTTCCGCAGCGCCAGCCTCGCCCACGGCCGCCTCGAGGCCCTCGACGCGGCCGGCCAGGTCACCGCGGCGTTCACGGACCTGGGGTGAAGCGCCCGTCCTCCAGGACCGACTCCAGCACCGTCTTGAGCCCGCTCAGGATGCGCGACCAGGCCTCGTCCCGCTCCGGGTCCGGGTCGCGGTCGACGTCGTCGCAGGTCAGTGCCACCCGGCACAGACCGGGCTCGGTGGCGGTGATCTCCCACGTGAGCCAGCAGTGCACCTCCTGCTCGACGCCGATGCCGGTGTACAGATTGTGTACCAGCAACCGCCCCTCCTCGACGTGCACGATGTCGCCGTGCAGGACGTCGGGGACGGGGCCGGCCGCGGCCCGGTAGACGATGGGCGCGCCCGGCGTCCACTGCGACTCGACCGCGAGGCCGAGGTAGAAGCGCCGGGTGAACGCGGGCTCGGTGATGGCCCGCCACACCCGGGCCGGGTCGGCGGCGATGTACAGGCTGCACGTCGAAGTCCTCATGCCCACATCGTGCGCGGGTGACTTGGGAGGCGCTTGCGCCCGACTTGGCGGCACCGCCGTAGGCTGATCGACGACGTACCCCGTCCGAGCGAGGAGCACCGCGGTGGAGGACCTGATCGCCGAGCTGGTGGCGCAGGAGGAGCGGCTGCGGTTCACCCGGTTCGACAACGACGACGCCTGGGAGCTGGGCTCGCTGCTGGTGCGGCTGGGCAAGGAGCGCGGCCTGCCGATCACGGTCGACATCCGCCGCCACGGCCACCAGCTGTTCCACGCCGCGCTGCCGGGCACCGCGCCCGACAACGACCGGTGGATCGAGCGCAAGATCCGGGTCGTGGAGCGGCTCAACGCGTCGTCCTACCTGGTCGGCCGGCGGATGGCGGCCAAGGGGCAGGCGATGGACGCGGCGTACGGGGTCGACCCGGCCGACTTCGCCACCCACGGCGGCGCGTTCCCGATCCGGATCGTGGACGTCGGCGTGGTCGGCGTGGTCACCGTCTCGGGCCTGCCGCAGGCCGACGACCACGCCCTCGTCGTCGAAGCCGTAGGGCTGTTCCTGCAGAGATAGAGGGTTGTCTCAGCGCCCGGCCGGCCTGAGGATTCCGCGTGTGATGAAGCGACTTCTCGGGTGCGTCGCCGCCACCGCGGCCCTCGCACTGTCCGGCGGCCTGTCCGGCTGCTCCGACGGCGCGCCGAAGGACAGCGGCGCCGCCGCGGCACCCACCACGCAAGAGTCCCTGCTGCCGCAGACCGGCCCGGCGCCGACGAAACCCGGCGCCAGCCCGCAGGCGGGGTGCCCGGTCGACGCGGCGAGCCTGGAGAAGGCGTTCGTGGCGAACATCGAGGTCTCCAACGCCGTCGACATCGGCAAGGGCCTCACCGACATCAGCTGCGCCGACAACTGGGCGACCGCGCGGACCCAGCCGGAGGCCAACGACCAGGCGACGGTGCTGTTCCAGTACGACACCACGAAGAAGCAGTGGCTCGCGATCGCCGGCGGCACCGACAACGTCTGCATGGGCCAGGTCCCGGCGGCGGTGCTGAAGCAGCTCAAGAATTGCGGAAGCTGACCAGGAAAAGTCGTTGAAGGAAGTTGATGAAGAAGGACTAACCAAAAGTCCGGCTTTATGGTCACATAGGTCATGGAGCGTGAAGTACTGCTCCGGCTCCTCGACGAGGTGCCGGGGGAAGCGTTCGTGGCCTGCAAAAACGCGATCAGGGCCGGTGCGGACTACGTCGTGTGGGACGACACCGTGCCGGCCGACGCGCTGGCGCGCAGCTACTCGCGGCGGACGCAGCACATGGCGAAGATCGGCACCCCGATGCTCGGCGGCGACGACGCGGTCGCCAGCCTGCGGGTCTCCGGGGACCAGCCGCTGCGCATCGGCGAGGCCAAGGTCGAGGACCCGCCGACGCACTTCCAGCTCTTCCTGACCGCCGACGCGAGCCGCGTCGTGGCCTGTTTAGGGATCGACCAACGTTGACGTAGCAGGATGTCAGGGTGGATGCACTGCTCGACGCCGACGGTCTCGCCCGGCTCCGTGAGGCGCTGACCTCCGCCCGGTACACCTCCCAGGGCATCAAGGAGCTGCTGGGTGAGCCCGCGACGGCCGCCCTGGCCCGCAACGACTTCCGCGCCGCGCTCAAGCGCACGCAGGAGCAGCCCGGCCGGCTCGCCACCCTGGTGCGCCTGTTCGTGTGCGGCCAGACCGAGCCGCTCGACGCCGTCGCCGACGCCCTGGCGCCGCTGCCCCTGGCCGCCGCGCTGCCGCTGCTGGAGGCCGACGGCGACGGCGTGCGGGCCGCGGTCGAGCTGGAGCCCTACGGCGACTGGTGGGTCGTGGCCGACCTGTCCGCCGGCATGCGCCCCGGCCGGCCGCTGCCCGGCGACCACGTGCTCGGCATCGGCGGCGCCTCGACCACGCTGGCCGCCGCCACGCTGCGGCACCCGGTCGGGACCGCGCTGGACCTCGGCACCGGCTGCGGCGTGCAGGCGCTGCACCTTTCCACGCACGCGGCGAAGGTGACCGCGACCGACCTGCTCCCCCGGGCGCTGCGCTTCGCCGCCACCACCGCCGCGCTCAACGGGCTGGACTGGGAGCTGCTGCCCGGCGACCTGACCGCGCCGGTGGCCGACCGCCGCTTCGACCTGGTGGTGAGCAACCCGCCGTTCGTGGCCGGGCCGGGCACGACCGACCACACCTACCGCGACTCCGGCCGCCCCGGCGACGCGGTCTGCGCCGAGCTCGTCGCCGCCGCCCCGCGGCTGCTCAACGACGGCGGGCACATGCAGTTCCTGGCCAACTGGCTGCACGTCGCCGGCGAGCAGTGGGAGGACCGGGTCGCGGACTGGCTGGCCGGCACCGGCCTCGACGCGTGGGTGATCCAGCGCGAGGTGTCCGACCCGGTCGCCTACGTCAACCTGTGGCTCTCCGACGCCGCCGAGGACCCGGCCCGGCAGCCGGCGATCGCCGCGGCGTGGCTGGACTGGTTCGACGCGCAGAAGGTCGACGCGGTCGGCTTCGGCCTGATCACCCTGCGCGCCGGCGGCCACGAGGACCCGACGGTGCGCATCGAGGACCTGCGGCAGACGGTCGACGGGCCGTTCGGGCCGCTGATCGGCGGCTGGTTCGCCCGGCAGGACTTCCTGCGCGACGGCGACCTGCTCGGCGCCCGCCTGACCGCCGCGCCCGGCCTGCGGCTGCGCCAGGAGGCGACGCAGGGCGAGGAGGGCTGGGAGGTCGAGCGGCAGCTGCTCACCCTGCCCGACGGCCTGCGGTGGATCGAGGAGGTCGACCAGGTGGCCATCACGCTCGTCGGCGCCTGCAACGGCACCGTGACGCTGCGCGACCAGGTCGACGTGCTGGCGGCGGCGCACGGTGTACCGGCGGAGCTCCTCGCCGACGTGGCGGTGCCGCTGGTCTCGCACCTGGTCGAGCGCGGCATCCTGCTGCCGGCGGCCTCCTAGTGCGCGCCCTGGTCCAGACGGTGAGCCGGGCGTCGGTCACCGTCGACGGCGCGGTGGTCGGCGCGATCGAGGGCGGCCTGCTGGTCCTGGTCGGGGTCACGCACACCGACACCCCCGCGCTGGCCGCGACGCTCGCCCGCAAGGTGCACGAGCTGCGTATCCTGCCGGAGGAGAAGTCCGCCGCCGAGCTGGGGGCGCCACTGCTGGTCGTCTCGCAGTTCACGCTGTACGGCGACGCGCGCAAGGGCCGCCGCCCGACCTGGATCGCCGCGGCCCGCCCCGAGGTCGCGGAGCCGCTCATCGAGGACTTCTGCCGGCATCTGCGAGACCGGGGCGCAGTGGTGGAAACCGGGCGTTTCCGCACCCACATGCTGGTCGAGAGCGTGAACGTCGGACCCCACACGGTGATGCTCGAAATCTGAGACTCACGGATTCGTGCCACGGCTCGGCCGCCTCACCGCCACTTCACGCCCGCTCAGCGAAGCTTCTTCCCGTAGGAATGATCGCGCCACTGGACAGGGCACTGGTGCAGGTACACGGGAGGCGAGCGAAGTGGCCCAGCCGCTGATTGACACCACGGAGTTCAACGCAGTCGACGTCGAGACCGACGAGCAGCACGAGCCCCAGATCGACAACACGGGCGTCTCAGCGGACCTCGTTCGTGCGTACCTCAACACCATCGGACGGACCAAGCTGCTCACCGCCGAGCAGGAGGTCGACCTCTCCAAGCGGATCGAGGCCGGGCTCTACGCCGAGGAGAAGCTCAGCACGGGCGACGTCCACCCCGCGTGGATGAACACCTACGAGGTCATCGTCCGCGAGGGCCGCGCCGCCAAGGCGCACCTGCTCGAGGCCAACCTGCGCCTGGTGGTCAGCATCGCCAAGCGCTACACGGGTCGCGGCATGGCGTTCCTGGACCTCATCCAGGAGGGCAACCTCGGCCTCATCCGCGCCGTCGAGAAGTTCGACTACACCAAGGGCTACAAGTTCTCCACCTACGCCACCTGGTGGATCCGCCAGGCCATCACCCGCGCCATGGCCGACCAGGCCCGCACCATCCGCATCCCGGTGCACATGGTCGAGCAGGTCAACCGCATGGTCCGGGTCCGCCGCGACCTAGCCGCCACGCTCGGCCGCGAGCCGGTCGTGGCCGAGGTCGCCGCCGCCCTCGGCATCGAGGAGTACCAGGTCATCGAGCTCATCTCGTACGACCGCGAGCCGGTCAGCCTGGACCAGGCCGTCGGCGAGGACGGCGAGAGCGCCCTGGGCGACTTCGTGGCCCGCATCGACCCCCGCGAGGAGCCCGCCGACAGCGTGTCGCAGGGCATGCTCAAGTCCGAGGTCGAGATCGTCCTGTCCACGCTGTCCCAGCGCGAGCAGGCCGTGATCCGGCTCCGCTTCGGCCTCGACGACGGCCGGCAGCGCACCCTGGACGAGGTCGGCCGCGAGTTCGGCCTGTCCCGCGAGCGCATCCGCCAGATCGAGAAGGTCACCCTGCTGAAGCTGCGCCACCCGTCGCGCGCCAAGCGCCTCGAGGCCTACGCCAGCTGAGCACGACCCGACCCAGAAGCGCCTTGATCGACAGGAACCTGCGGCTGTGGCGACAGCCGGACGTCCCTGTCGGTCAAGGCGTTCGCCGTTTGCGGCGCCTCAGTACAGGCGTCTGGGGCCGCTGTCCGGGCGGTGCACCGGGGCGGTGAACTCGGCGGTCGCGTGCAGCACCGCGAGACCCTGGGGGCGGGCCAGGATCGGGTTCAGTGACAGCGACGACAGCGTCGGGTGGTCGTCGACCAGTCGGCCGACGCGCAGCAGCAGGTCGGCCAGGGCGTCCAGGTCGACCGGGGCGGCGCCGCGGTACCCGGTGAGCAGCGGCGCCGCGCGCGGGGCGCGGACCAGGGCGGCCGCGTCGCGGTCGGTGAGCGGGGCGGGGCGCCAGGCGCGGTCGCCGAGCAGGTCGGCGGCCTCGCCGCCGAGGCCGAAGCCGACGACCGGGCCGAACGCGGGGTCGTCGACGACCTCGACGACGCAGGCGACGCCCGGGGCGACCATCGGCTGGACGAGAACCTCCACGCCGCGGCCGAAGAGCCGTTCCAGCTCCTGGTACGCCTCCTCGACGAGGTCGGGCGAGGTGAGGTTGAGCCGGACCGCGCCGAGGTCGATGCGGTGCCGCCACGGTTTCGTGGCGACCTTCAGCGCGACGGGCAGGCCGAGCCCGGTGGCGACCGCCGCCACGTCCCGGCCCGCGGCGCGGCGGGACGGCACGACGGGGACGCCGTAGGCGGCCAGCAGCTCGTCGATGTCAGCGGGAGCGGAGGACGGGGCCGGCACCTCCGGGTACGCGGGCACCGTGCCGGCCGGCTCGCGGCGCCAGGCGGCGTAGCGGGCGACCCGCCCGAGGGCACGCACCGCCTCCTCGACCGCCGGGTACGTCGGCAGCGCGGCCGGGTCGCCCTCCCGGTACGCCGGGGCGAACGCAAACGACGGGTCCGCGGGCAGGACGACCGCGAGCGGGCGGGCCGACTCGACGGTCGAGGTGCGCAGCAGGTCGGCGACGCCGAACTCGCCGGCGACCGACAGCGCGGGCGCGTAGGCGGCCACGACCGCGTCGACGCCGTCGTCGGCGAGGGCGGCCTGCACGGCCGCGACGAAGTCGGTGTCGCTCACCCCGGGGCCGAGGTCGCGGGGGTACCCGTCGGCGACCCGCAGCCCGGCGGCGGGCGCCTTGGCGACGGTGAGCACGCCGAGGGCGGCGGCGTTGGTGACGACGGCGATGCGGTCGCCGGTCGGCAGGGGCTGGCCGGCGATGAGCAGGCCGACGTCGAAGAGCTCGGCGACGGTGTCGACGCGGATCACGCCGGAGCTGGCGAAGAGGGCGGCGACCCCGCGGGCGTCGGGGCCGGTGGTGACGGCGTCGAGGGCGGGCGGGCGGACCGGGCTGGCAACGGCCGCGACCGGTTTGCGCCGGGCCAGCTCGCGGGCGATGCGGGCGAACTTGCGCGGGTTGCCGAAGGTCTCCAGGTACAGCAGCACCGCGTCGGTGTGCGGGTCCTCCCGCCAGTACTGCAGCGCGTCGTTGCCCGACACGTCGGCGCGGTTGCCGGCGGAGACGAACGTCGACAGGCCCAGCCCGCGCCGGTCGGCCTCGGCGAGCAGGGCGGTGCCGAGCGCGGCGGACTGGCTGAAGAAGCCGACCCGCCCGCGGCGGGGCAGCAGCGGCGCGAGGGTCGCGTTGAGCGAGACGCCGGGGTCGGTGTTGGCGATGCCGAGGCAGTTGGGCCCGACGAGCCGCATGCCGTGGCTGCGCACCGCGCGCAGCAGGGTCGCCTGCGCCTCGGCACCGGCCGGCCCGGACTCGGCGAACCCGGCCGAGACGACCACGAGACCGTGCACGCCGGCGGCCGCGCAGTCCTCCACGACGGACGGCACCGCTTCCGCCGGTACCGCCACCACCGCCAGATCGACGGGGTGCGTGGTGCCGGCCAGGGCGGCCACCGCGGGCAGTCCCCCGACGACCGGGGCGGTCGGGTGCACCGGGACGAGCGGCCCGGCGAAGGCGGCCGCCTTGAGGTGGGCGAGGATCGCGGCACCGATGCCGGTGCCGCCGGCGCGGGCGCCGTAGACGGCCACCCCCCGCGGGTTGAGCAGCCGGCCGATCGAGCGGGCCTCGGCACGCTGCTCGCGGGACCACTGCACCCGCATCGAGTCGGGGGTCGCCGCGATCGGGAACCACAGGTGCACGACGCCGTCGGAGAACTCGCGCTCGATGTGGAAGCCGGCGGCCATGAAGACCCGCAGCATCGCCTGGTTGACCGGCAGGACGTCGGCCTCGAACTCGGTGATGCCCTCCTGCGACGCGGCCGCGACGAGGTGCTCGATGAGCACGGAGCCGATGCCGCGACCCTGGTGCGCGTCCTCGACGACGAACGCGACCTCCGCCTGGTGCGAGCCGGCGCCGAGGCGCTCGTACCGGCCGACGGCGATCAGCTCGCCGGCGTGCTCGACCACGAACGCCTCCCGGTCGCGGTGGTCGACGTTGACGAACCGGTCCAGGTCGCGCTGCGGGATCCGCGGGTACGCGGAGAAGTACCGCAGGTAGCGGGTCCGCTCGGAGAAGCGCGAGTGCAGCGCGACGATCCGGTCGGCGTCGTCGGGCCGGATCGGTCGCAAGTGGACGGTCGTGCCGTCGGACAGCAGCACGTCCGCGGCCCGGTCCGGGTTTTCGGTCACGTCATCATCGTCCCACTGCGGTTTAGTACGGTGTCGGGATGATGCTCACCCCGGCCGACGTGCAAGCCGTCCGGTTCACGAAGGCGGCGTTCGGCAAGCGTGGCTACGACGAGGACGAGGTCGACGCGTTCCTCGACGTGGTCGCGCGGGCGCTGACCGCGTTGCACGACGAGCTGGCCGCGCTGCGGGGCTCGCCGTCGCCGGACGCGTCGTTCGGCACGTCGACGGCGGCGGAGTCGGCGATGCTGGCCGAGCTCGACCGGATCAAGCTGCGCCTGAGCCGGCTCGAGGCCGCCGTGCGGCACTAGCGCCTGCTTCATGACCGGCCTCAGTCGCGCGGGTCGTGCGGGTCCAGGCCGAAGAACGGGAACGTCGCGGTGCGGGTCGCCATGACGGCCCGGTCGACGGCGTCCGGCGTCTGCCCTGGCACCCACGGCGTCCACTGGCCGGTGCCGCCGTCGGTCATCGCCGCCGGCACCGGGTGGCCGGGCCGGCGCGCCGCCGCCAGCGACCGCCACGACTGCGGGGTCTGCGTCGCCGGGTCGAGCGCCTCGCCGGTGACGACGGCCAGCAGGTGGGTCCACGCCCGCGGGACGCACTCGACGAGCGCGTACCCGCCGCCGCCGCTGGCGACCCACTTGCCGCCGGCGACCTCCTCGGCGAGGTCGCGCAGCGCCAGGTACGCGGCGCGCTGCCCGTCGACGGTCAGCCGGAGGTTCGCCAGCGGGTCGTGCCGGTAGGTGTCGGCGCCGCACTGCGTGAACAGCAGCTGCGGCCGGAACGCGCGCAGCACCCCGGGCACCACGGCGTGGAACGCGCGCAGCCAGCCGGCGTCGTCGGTGCCGGGCGGGAGCGCGACGTTGACCGCCGAGCCCTCCGCGCCGGGCCCGCCGGTCTCCTCGGGGAAGCCGGTGCCCGGGAACAGCGACCGCGGCGACTCGTGCAGGCTCACGGTGAGCACCCGCGGGTCGTCGTAGAAGATCTCCTGCACGCCGTCGCCGTGGTGGACGTCGATGTCCACGTACGCGACCCGTTCGGCGCCGAGCTCCAGCACCCTGGCGATCGCGACGGCCGGGTCGTTGTAGACGCAGAACCCGGCGGCGCGGGCCGGCATCGCGTGGTGCAGCCCTCCGGCGATGCTGACGGCCCGGTCGGCCTCGCCGCGCCAGACCGCCTCGGCGGCGGCCCGGGTCGCCCCCGCGATCAGGGCGCTCGCGTCGTGCATGCCGGGGAACGTGGGATTGTCGGTCGTGCCGAGTCCCATGATCCCGATCCGCCGCCCGGTGGACGCGGCCTTGACCACGGCGATGTAGTCCGGGTCGTGCACGGTGGCGAGCATCTCGTCGCCGGCCTGCTCCGGGGCCCGCACCGCGACCCCGTCCCGGGCGAGGATGCCCAGGTCACGGGCGAGCGCCATGGTCAGCTCCACCCGCACCGGATCCAGTGGGTGCTCACCCATGTCGTACCGCAGCAATGCGTCATCCCACATGACCAGCGTGTTCACGTGACAGGGCCCTCCTTCGCAGTGTGCGCAGGGACCCTGCGCGCGCCGGTAGGATTGCAGGACGCGGTGACCCCCGCTTCCCACACCAGCTCGGCGATGACGGCACCGTCCAAGATCGCTTGGTTGGCTGTCACGTTCCAATCTTGACGTACGCGACGAGTACTATCGCGTACCGGGAGGGCAAGGCAGTGAACGACCTGGTCGACACCACCGAGATGTACCTGAAGACGATCCTTGAGCTCGAAGAGGAAGGCGTCGTCCCCAAGCGCGCCCGGATCGCCGAGCGACTCCACCAGAGCGGGCCGACCGTCAGCCAGACCGTCGCCCGGATGGAGCGTGACGGCCTGCTGATCGTCGAGGGCGACCGCCACCTGGCACTGACCGACGAGGGCCGCGTGCACGCGGTCGCGGTCATGCGCAAGCACCGCCTCGCGGAGCTGCTGCTGGTCAACGTGATCGGCCTGCCGTATGAAGAGGCGCACGAAGAGGCGTGCCGCTGGGAGCACGTCATGAGCGACGCCGTCGAGCAGCGGGTCTACGAGCTGCTGGGCCGCCCGACCCGCTCGCCGTACGGCAACCCGATCCCGGGGCTGGAAGGCCTCGAGGGCAGCGCCGACAAGACCCACGACGCCTCCGACCCCGAGCGCAACCTCGCCTTCCCCGGGCTCGCCGGGGCGGTCGTGGTGAGCCGGATCTGCGAGAGCGTCCAGACCGACGCCGACGTGCTGCGCCAGCTGCACACCGCCGGCATCGACCCGGGCGCGACCGTCACCGTGGCGCAGGAGCGCGACGGCGTCAGCATCGACCGGGCCGGCGAGCGCATCCGGCTGCCGCGGGAGGTCGCGTCGCGGGTGTTCGTCGCGGCGCACTGATGCTGCCCGGGTGCACCGTCCAGGAGCTGGTCGACCGGGTCGCCGGCAAGTGGAGCGTGTGCATCCTGGTGGCGGCGGCCGACGGCCCGATCCGCTTCACCGAGCTGGAGCGGGCCATCAGCGGCATCAGCCGCCGCATGCTGACCCTCACGCTGCGCAACCTGGAGCGTGACGGGATGCTCGTGCGGACCGTCTACCCGACCGTCCCGCCACGGGTCGAGTACAGCCTCACCCCGATGGCCCGGGAGCTGCACGCCGCCCTGCTCACGATCATCACGTGGGCGGAGCGGCACCGCACGGACGTCGCCCTGGCCCGCGAGCGCTACGACACCCGCACCACCCCCAGCCCTGACCCCTGAATGACATGACGTCGACATATGGCCACATGCAGACTCCGCCGCGTGACCTTCATGTCGGAGCTACCACCGCGGCCATTGACATTAGGGGACGTGACGGCGCTCGCCGAGGCCGACGAGCTGCACCGGTTCGAGCTCAGCGAGGGAAACCTCGTGGTCATGCCGCCGCACGCCTGGCGACATCAGCGCGTTGCCGCGCGACTCGGCGGGTTGCCGCTGACGCACGGCTTCCGCGATCGGGTGGCCCTCTCCGTCGGCGTCAAGACCGCGGACGACGACCTCAACGGCCGCACTTCCGACATTGTCGTGTCGAAGGGGGTCGCGCCACCCGAAACGGTCTGGCTCGCCGCGGCCGACGTCCTGCTCGCGGTCGAGATCGTGTCGCCGGGGTCGGAGCGGACCGACCGGTGGCTCAAGCCGCGCGAATACGCCGACGCGGGGATCGCCCACTTCTGGCGGGTGGAGCCCGACGGGACCGTGCTGCGGTTCCGGCTCACCGACGGGGTCTACGCCGAGGTCGGCAAGGATCCCCTCGACGCGCTGCTCGACGGTGATGTGCCGGAGCTCGGCTGAGACGCCGGACACACCGCGTCACGTTCCGGGGGCTGCGCCGTCTCATTCCACATGAAGCGAACAGTGCTCGTCACCGGCGCGACCGGGACGCTCGGGCGGGACCTCGTCGCCGTCCTCAGGGACCGTGGCCACGAGGTGCGCGGGTTGAGCCGGTCGAAGCCGGGCCACACGCACGGCGACCTGCTGACCGGGGAAGGGCTCGCCGCGGCCGTCGACGGGGTGGACGTCGTCGTGCACGCGGCCACCGACGGCCGCAGGGACGTCGCCGCCACCGCGAAGCTGATCGAGGCCCTCGAAGCCGGCGGCCGGCCGCAGCTGGTGTTCGTGTCGATCGTCGGGGTCGACCGGATCCCGCTCGGCTACTACAAGGACAAGGTCACGATCGAGCGGATGGTGGCCACGTACGGCGGGACCTCCCTGCGCGCGAGCCAGTTCCACGAGCTGGTGCTGACGCTGGCGAAGGCGCTGACGAAGCTGCCGCTCGTCGGCTTCTACCCGGCGTTCGACCTGCGGCCGGTCGAGGTGCACGACGTGGCGGTGCGGCTCGCGGAGATCATGGAGGGTGACCTGCCGGCGAAACCCGGCGACTTCTCCGGGCCGCAGCGGCGCAGCGCCCGTGACCTGTGGCAAGTCTACCTGCGGCAGGCCGGCAAGCGGCGGCTGCTGGTGCCGGTCAGGCTACCCGGCCGGATCTTCCGCGCGCTGCGCGCCGGCGCGGGGACCGGCCCCGGCGGCGGCGTCGGGACGTGGGAGGAGTTCCTCCTGCGGCGCCGGGGAGTGGCGGATCCGCCGCATGCCGACCGCCGCCGCGATGCCCGCGGCGGCCACGTCGGCGATGGTGAAGAGCAGGCGCGACACGAGCGTCAACGCCCACGCCGTCGGCCACGGCACCCCGAGGCCGGCCAGGCCGAGGGCCACCAGGAACTCGCGGGCGCCCAGGCCCGACGGGGCGATGATCACGAACGTGCTGATGCTCATCGCGAGCGCCATCGCGAAGATGCTGCCGGCGAGGCCGTCCAGCCCAGGCAGGTGCGCGCGGACCAGGAACCACAGGTGCAGGCCCGCCGCGAGATACCCGGCGACGCACCAGACGAGGCACTCCAGCAGGTGCCGCCAGGTGATCGGCCGGTCCAGCGGCGGCCGGCGCAGCACCCGCATGGCCCGGCTGACCAGCCAGGTCAGCAGCGGCGGGTAGGCGCAGGCGACGGCGAGCGGCAGCAGGATGATCGACGCCCACACCGCGATCGAGCCGAACACCTCGTGCCCGGAGGCCCGCACGCCGTCGAAGGCGGTGCCGAAGCCGGGCGAGGTCAGGACCAGCCCGGTCGTGACGCCGAGGCCGCTCACCAGGACCGAGCTGATGAACACCTTGGACCGCGACACGCCGGCCCGGCGGCCGAGCTCCATCTGCACCACATACGCCCACACCGAACCCGGCAGGTACTTGCCGAGCGAGCCGACCAGCATGATCGGGGCGGCGTCGCGGACCCGCAGCTTGTGATCGACGCTGCCGACCATCGCCCGCCACGCCATCATCGTCGTCCACAGCGACAGCACGGCGCCGAACAGCGCGGCGATCAGCGACGGCCACGACAGGTCACGGAACGTCTCCTTGACCGCGGACCACTGGTTGATCGTGGTGGCGACGATGAAGTAGACGATGCCGAGCACGGCGAGGACCCGGACGACGGTGATGAGGCGGGCCCGCCAGGGCTTGGCTGGTGCCACTTCGACGACAGGCTGACCCACAGACGGGAACGCTAGCACGGCTACGATGCGACGGTCCGAGCCCGAGGAGGCAGCGTGCGGTACGTCGTCATCGGTGGTGGCATCGTCGGCCTGGCCACGGCGCACCGGCTCACCCTGGAGCACCCCGGCGCCGAGGTCACCGTCGTGGAGAAGGAGCTGACCTGGGGCGCCCACCAGACGGGCCACAACTCGGGCGTCATCCACGCCGGCGTCTACTACAAGCCCGGCAGCCTCAAGGCGACGCTGTGCAAGGCCGGCAGCGCCTCGATGGTGGCGTTCTGTCGGGAGCACGACATCCCGCACAAGGTGACCGGCAAGCTGATCGTGGCCACCGACCCCGCCGAGCTGCCTCGCCTGCGCGGCCTGTACGACCGCGCGCTCGCCAACGGCCTGCCCGCCCGGCTGGTCGACGCCGCCGAGGCCCGCGAGTACGAGCCGGAGGTCGCCTGCGTCCAGGGCATCCATGTCGCCTCGACGGGCATCGCCGACTTCGGCGCCGTCTGCGTGACCCTCGCGGCACTGCTGGAGAAGGCCGGCGCGACCCTGCGCCTCGGCGCCCGCGTGACCGGCATCTCCACCCTGCACGGCGAGACGGTCGTGCACACCACCGTCGGTGACGTGTTCGGCGACGTCCTGGTCAACTGCGCCGGCCTGCACGCCGACCGGGTCGCGAAGATGGCCGGCATCCGGCCGCCGGCCCGGATCATCCCGTTCCGCGGCGAGTACTACGAGCTGCGGCCGGAGCGGCGTCACCTGGTCAACGGCCTGATCTACCCCGTGCCGGACCCGCAGTTCCCGTTCCTCGGCGTGCACCTGACCCGCATGGTCGACGGCAGCGTCCACGCCGGGCCCAACGCGGTCCTCGCCACCGCCCGCGAGGGCTACTCCTGGTCGCGCATCCGCCCGCGCGACATCGCCGACACGGTCAGCTACCCCGGCATGTGGCAGCTGGCCCGCAGGCACCTGCGCTACGGCCTCACCGAGGTCCGCCGCTCCCTGTCGAAGCAGCGCTTCGCCGCGAGCCTCGCCCGCCTGGTCCCCGCGGTGACCGCCGCCGACCTGGTTCCGGCCTCGGCAGGGGTACGGGCACAGGCCATCACCCCGTCCGGCGCCCTCGTCGACGACTTCCTCATCGTCGCCGAGGGCCGGCAGGTCCACGTCCTGAACGCCCCTTCGCCGGCCGCCACCAGTTCCCTGGAGATCGCCAGGTACATCGTCGACCGCCTACCCCGCTGAGCGGTAGGGTGCGCGCGTGCGAACGGTTGCCGGAGTGCTCGCGGTGCTGGTCCTGCTCTCCGGCTGCGACGATGCCGGCGCGCATCCGGGGCCCGCGGCGTCCACCGCCCCGGCCGCCCCGGCCGCCGCGGCCGGCGGCGCCTGCCAGCTGCTGGACTTCCCGGTCGTCAACGCCAAGCTCGGCCTCGACCTGGCCGTCGCCGCCGCGGCGACCCAGGACAACACCTTCACCTGCGTCCTGCAGCCCAGCGGCGGCGCCACCCCGGACCTGATCCTGTCGGTGACCGCCACCACCATCGGCGCCGACATCTACGCCTCCGCCGTCCAGCCGAAGGGCGCCGCCCCGGTCGAGGGTCTGGGCGCCGCCGCGTACCAGCTGACGACCCCGGCCACGGACACCGCCGGCCCGGGCGCGGAAGTGGGCTGGCTCGCCGGCAACAAGCGCATCATCCAGCTGTCGGTCCACCTGACCCACGGCACCGCGGACACCGCCGGCACCGACCTGCTGCCGAAGCTGGTCAGCCTGGCGAAGCTGATCGACCTGAGCAGCCTGTAGCGGCCATCCGGTTTGTTGACCTTGGAGACTCTGACACGTCCTGGCGGGCCAAGGCCTCCAAGGTCAGACTGACCCGGGGAACAGCGACCGGGCCTCGGCGCGCAGGATCGTCAGGAACGCGGCGACCGTGGCCGGCACCGTCCGACCCGCGGGTGTCGCGGCCAGCACGCTGCGCGGGGGCACCTCGTCCGGGTGCAGCGGCAGGAGCGCGACGTCCGCCGGTGCCGCCCGTGCCGCCAGCGCCGGCACCAGGGTCACCCCGAGGCCCGCGGCCACGAAGCCGAGCTTCGCGGTCCACTCACCGGCCACGAACGCGATCCGCGGCCGGAACCCGAGCCGCACGCTCGGCGCCAGCAGCGTCTCCTCCGGCACCGCCGAGCCCGCGATCCACGCCTCGTCCTCCAGCGCCGCCAGGCGCACCACCGACTCCTCCAGCGCCGCCAGGCGCACCACCGACTCCTCCAGCGCCGCCAGGCGCACCACCGACTCCTCCAGCGCCGCCAGGCGCACCACCGACGGGGACCCGGCGAGCGGGTGGGTCCGCGGTACGGCCAGCAGCACCGGCTCCGACAGGACGTGGTGGACGGCGAAGCGGGGATCGGCGCAGGCTGTCACCAGGACCACGTCGGCGTCGCCGGCGAGCAGGGCCGACAGCAGCGTGCCGGTGACGCCCTCGATGAGGGACAGCCGGACGTCGGGGTGGCCGGCACGGAAGCGGGCCAGCGCCCGCGGCACCAGCGTGGCGTCGGCGGTGGCGAACGCGCCGACGCGCAACCGGCCGGACGTGCCGGCGTGCACGGCGGTGACCTCGCGCCGGGCGAGGGCGAGCCGGTCGAGGATCGCGGTGGCGTGGGTGAGCAGGCAGGCACCCTCGGCGGTGAGCGCGACGCCGCGCGGCAGGCGGTCGAACAGCCGGGCGCCGACCTCCAGTTCCAGCGCCGCGATCTGGCGGGACACCGCCGACTGGGTGTAGCGCAGCGCGGTCGCGGCGGCGGTGATCGAGCCGTGCCGGGCGACCTCCCGGAACACCTCCAGCATCTCGGTCTGCACCGGCAGACATTCTCACACCGCATGGCAGGCATGCCAGACATTCGCTGGTGGCATGCGAGCGTGCCGCATACGGTCGCCGCATGCAGAAGATCGCTGTGCTCGGGCTCGGGCACATGGGGGCGCCGATCGCCGCGCGACTGGCCGCGCACGGGTTCGCGGTCACGGGGTGGAGCCGCACCCGGCGGACCGTCGAGGGGGTGGCCGTCGCGCCGGACCCGGCGGCCGCGGTCCGCGATGCCGACGTCATCATCACGGTGCTCACCGACGGCGCGGTGGTGCGTGACGTCGTGACCGCCGCTGCGGTGCCGGGGCCGGCGGCGCTGGTCGACATGTCGACGATCGGCCCGGACGCCGTGCGCGACCTCGCCGCGGTCCTGCCCGCCGGCGTGGACCTGGTCGACGCCCCGGTCGCGGGCAGCACCGGCGCCGCCGCCGGTGGCACGTTGCGCATTTTCGCCGGCGGTACCGCGGCCGCCGTCGACCGGGTCGAGCCGGTGCTCGCCACGCTCGGGACGGTGCACCGGTGCGGCCCGTCCGGCAGCGGTGCGGCGATGAAGGTGGTGCTCAACACCGCCCTCGTGACCGCGCTCGCCGCCCTGACCGAGGTGCTGCAGGTGGCCGACGCCGTCGGGGTGCCCCGCGCCGGGGCGCTGGAGGCGTTGCGCGGCGGCCCGCTGGGCAGCGCGGTCGAGCGGGTGACGGGCGCGCGGGCCGCGCACTTCCCCGTACGGCTGGCGCAGAAGGACCTGGCGCTCAGCCTCGGCGACCGGGACCTGCCCGTGGCGCTCGCCGCCGCACGGCACCTCGCCGCCGCCGACCCCGAGGCGGACCTGACCACCATCGTGACGGAAGGACTCGCATGCTCGTCATAGACAATCCCGCGACGGTCGCGGCGCCGGTCGGCGCGTACTCGCACGTGGCCCGCGTCGACGTCGGCACGGGGACGCTGCTGTTCCTGTCGGGGCAGATCGCCCTGGACGACGACGGCACGCTGGTCGGCCCCGGCGACATGGTCGCGCAGGCCACCCGCGTGTTCGAGCTGATCGGCGCGGTCCTCGCCGCGCACGGCGCGACGTTCGCCGACGTGGTGAACATCCGTACGTTCCTGACCGACATGGCGCAGCTGCCGCAGTACGGCCAGGTCCGCCGGCAGGTGTTCCCGGGCCCGCCGCCGACCAGCACGACCGTCGAGGTGACGCGGCTGTTCCGCGACGGGGCGCTGCTCGAGGTCGAGGTGGTGGCCGCCGTCGCCGGCTGAACCGTCCTGACCTGATCCTTACGTTGTCCCGCGGGCCGCGCTTACCCGCGGGACACATCATGTCTGGCATGAGACGAACGATCGCCATCGCGCTCGCGGCCGCGCTGCTGTTCGCCGGCGGCTGCGGGCGGCAGGACCGCAAGGACCGGCGCGACCAGCGCCCGGCCGCGGTCTCGACCCAGCCGGCGGCTCAGGACGCCCCGGCGACGGCAGCGGACACCACCGGCACCGGCGACGTCGACCAGCTGCTCGACCAGGTCGACCAGCTGCTCGACCAGGTCGACCAGCTGCTCGACCAGGTCGACCAGCAGCTGTCCGGGGACGCCCAGCCCGCCGGCGACGAAGACTGAGAGGGATCCATCGTGAAGCGCACCCTGATCGCCCTGACCCTCACCCTGAGTGTCGCGCTCGTCGCCGGTACGGCCGGTGCCGCGGCCGCCGAACCCTCGGCGCGACCTTCCGTACGCGCCGCGACCCTGGACGCGGTGAAGGACGCCGTCGCCGCCCGGATCGACCAGCGGCTGGCCGCGCTGCAGAAGTTCGAGACCGGCCTGGCCGCGGCCAAGCAGGTCCAGGCCGCGCACCGCGACACGCTCACGAAGCTCATCGCCGGCCAGCGCGCCGGCCTCACCGCCCTCAAGACCAAGGTCCAGGGCGAGACGACCGCCGCCGCCGTGAAGGACGACGCCGTGGCGATGGTCACCGGGTACCGTGTCTTCGTCCTCACCGGCCCGAAGGTCCGCCTCACCGCGGCCGTCGACACCGAGCTCGCCGTCATCGCCAAGCTGCGCACCATGCCCGGCGCCGACACCGGCAAGCTCGACGCCATCGAGGCCACCCTCAAGGGCAAGGTCGACGCGCTCCTGGCCATCCAGCCGGGCCCGGACGCCGACGCGATCAAGTCCCAGCTGCAGCCGGTCCGCGCCGCCGCGAAGACCGCCCACACCGACCTGAAGGCGCTGCGCAAGGCCACGAAGTAGCCCTCCGACCGGTCCGGCCGGCCGCCACGAGCGGCCGGCCGGTCAGGGCGTGACGATCTCGATCGAGGCGGCCGGGTGGCGGGCGCGGAGGGCCTCGGCGCGCACGCGGGCGTCGCCGGACAGGGCGAGCAGGCGCACCGGGCCGGGCATCCGGGTGACCACGGCGTCGAGGCGGGCCGGGGAGTTGATGGGGCCGACGTGGTACGTGGCGCCGGCCATCATGCCGGAGGTCCGCTGCAGCGTGGAGATGAACAGGGTCAGCCGGTAGGACTCGTACCCGGGGTCGTCGCCGATGACCACGACCGGGCGGCCCGGGCCGAGGGCGAGGGCGGCCCCGGCGTAGGCGCGCTGGTCCGGCCCGGCGCCGGCCAGCCAGCCGGCGGGCGCGTCGAGGTGGTCCTGCCGTTCGCCGGCCCGTGCGCCGCCGATGAGGGCGACGACCGCCATCAGTACCAGTGCCGCCTTGAACTGCGCATGGGGCAGCGGGCGGCGCGGCAGGTGCAGGGCCACGGCCCCGGTGCCGGCCAGCAGCAGCGCCAGGACCAGGAACAGCGCCTTGTTGGCGTAGTAGCCGCTGCCGGAGCCGAACAGCCGCTGCACGACCAGCATGCCGGCGGCGAAGCCGGCCACGGGGACGAAGACCAGGGCGTACGAGCGCCAGATCCGGCTGCGCCGGCCGCGCCCGGTGAGCATGCCCGAGGCGACCAGACACAGCAGCACGGCGAGCCCTTCGCGGCCGACCCGCAGGGATCCGACGCTGAGCAGCGCGCCGGCCTGACCGGCGACGAGGACCCCGACGGCGAGCGGCACGGCGCTGGTGACGGCGATCGCGAGGGCGAGGGCGGGGACGCGCCGGGCGCGGTGCCGGCGGCGTTCCCGCATCAGCCACAGGATCGCGGCGAGCCCGACCGGCGGCAGGTACAGGTAGTACGTGAACCCGACGGCCGCGAGCAGGGCCGCGACGAGCAGCAGCTGCTGGCGGGGGCGGGGCACCGGCCGGACGAGGACGCTCAGCAGCATGACCGCCTCGGCGAGGCCGAGCACCTGGCTCGGGTACCCGAGCCGGACGAGGTCGAGCAGCTCGCCGAACGCGCACAGGGCGGCGATCCCGCCCGCGACCACGACCGTGCGGGCGGGGGTGAGCCCGCCGGCGCCGATCCACTGCGCGGCCCAGACAAGGGTCGCGGCGAGCAGCAGGTACCCGCCGGCGACGAAGGCCAGGTAGTGGTCGAACATGCCGGCGCCGGAGCCGTGCGCGACGGCCGAGGACCGGACGAACCCGTCGAGCAGCCCGGCGGTCACGTGCTCGCCCTGCGGGTAGGTGACCATCCCCTCGAAGACGAGGCTCCTGCCCTGCGCCGGCTGCTGGAAGAGGTACCCGCCGGCGTGCCGGATCGCGTCGAACAGGGCCGCGTGCCGGGCCAGGTCCTCGCCCTCCATGACGAGCGCGAGCCGCCCGGTCCGGCCGTCGCGCAGCAGCGGCCAGGCGACGACCGCCCCGACCGCGGCGACGGCGGCCGCGGCGATCACGTCGACGGCGCCGGGCCTCGGCAGCGACGGCCGGCGCCCGGTCCTGGCGGCGGCGAGGATCAGGACGGTCGCGGCGGTCCCGCCGGCGGTCACCGGGTGCAGGCCCCACGGCCACACAGCGAACACCAGCGCGCCGAGGCAGGTGAGGCCGAGCAGCAGCCCGGTCGCGAGCATCACCCGGTCGAGGACGGTCCGCCCGCCCCGCAGCAAGGCGGCGGTGGCGACCAGCAGCAGCGGCGGGACCAGGACGGCCACTCCGGCGAGGTACAGCAGCGCGATGACCAGCCATGCGGCCGCCACCAGCGCGGCTGTGACGAGTTGCTTGGGTACGGCTTCCGCGGGCGCGGTCAGCGGTGTGGCGTCCGTGCTGAGGGGTACGGATACTGGCACGACCCACTTAACGACGAAGTCGGGCATCTGGTCGTTTGTCATGATGTGTTGTCTGATCGCTACTCGCCCCGCGCGAACGCCCTCGGATTCCTGCGGCTGTGCCTCGCCCTCACGGTCCTGGTAGGACACTCGTGGCCCCTCGGTGCCGGGCGGCCGACGCCCGGCCTGCGGTTCTCCCACGGGCAGGCGGACGTCGGCACGCTCGCGGTCGACGGCTTCTTCGTCCTGTCGGGCTTCCTGGTCACCGCCAGCGCGGCCCGGCTGGGGCCGGTGCGGTTCGCCTGGCACCGCGGCCTGCGAATCTTTCCGGGGCTGTGGGTGTGCCTGCTGGTCATCGCCGGTTTCGCCGGATTTTTCGCCTCATTTCCGGAAGCGCTGGCGTTCGCCCGCGGCAACGCGCTCGGGCAGCCGCACGAGTGGGGCATCGGCACCCTGTTCAGCGACAACCCCTACAGCCGGCTCACCGGCGGCGGCTCGGTCGTCAACGGCTCGCTGTGGAGCCTGTCGTTCGAGCTGTTCTGGTACGGCGTGTTCACCGCCCTCACCGCCTGCGGCGTGATCCGCCGCTGCCCGCGGCTCGTGCTGCTGCTCACCGCCGGCGCGTACACGGTCCTGATCAGCGACTTCCTCCACCAGCTGCCGGCGACGCCGTACACCGTCCCGCGACCCCGCGGCACGGTCGGCCCGATCCCGCTGTTCGGCGCACTGGACACCCAGACCCTCGTCTACCTGGGCTTCCTGTTCCTGCTCGGCGCGTCGGCGCAGCTGTACCAGCACCGCGTCCCGATGCACCCCGCCCTGGCCGCGCTCGCCGCCCTGGTCCTGCTGGGCACCCTGCGCCTCGGCGGGTTCCACGTCCTCGGCTACCCGGCGTTCGCGTACCTGCTGCTGTGGGCCGCGTGCAGCCTGCCGCCGTGGTCGCACCGGATCGGCCGGGCCCGCGACTACTCGTACGGCATCTACATCTACGCGTTCCCGACCCAGCAGACCCTGGCCGCCCTCGGCGTCCACCACTGGGGCCTGCCCGCCTACGTCGCGGCGTCGGCCCTGGTGACGACGGCGCTGGCGGCCGCGTCCTGGCACCTCGTGGAGCGCCCCGCGCTGCGCCTCAAGGACTGGACCCCGCCGGTGTTGCGGCCCCGCCCGGTACCGCCGCCGCCCGCCGAGGCCCCGGAGCCGGCCCTGCCCCGGACGGGCTGAACGGTCCGCGCCCTGGACAACGGAACGTCCCCCGGACGGTAGTGCCCGGGGGACGTCCCTCTGGTCAGACTCAGCTGCAGCCGCTGGTCGAGCCGCAGCCCTCGCAGACGTAGCAGCTGCCCGCCGGGCGCATCTTCGTGCCGCAGGTGAAGCACAGCGGCGCGTCGGCGGCCTTGCCCTGGACCAGTTCGAGCAGCTCGGTCGACGAGCCGACCCGGCGCGGCGCGGCGATCTCGACCGGCTTCGCGGCGGGAGCACCGGCGTCAGCGGACGTGGCGGCCGTCGCGTGCTTCGCGGTGGCCTCCACCGGGGCCGAGTTGCGCATCTCGGTCAGGTCGACGTCCGGCTCGCCCGCCTCGGCGCGCAGCTGGGCCGCCCGCTCCGCCGAGGTGAGGATGCCCAGCTCCGAGCGGGTGTCGAAGTCCAGGAAGTCCAGGGCCAGGCGGCGGAAGATGTAGTCCATCACCGAGGAGGCCAGGCGGATGTCGGGGTCGTCGGTCATGCCGGCCGGCTCGAAGCGCATGTTGACGAACTTGCTGACGTACGTCTCCAGCGGCACTCCGTACTGCAGGCCGATGGAGATCGCGACGGAGAAGGCGTCCATGACACCGGCGAGGGTCGAGCCCTGCTTCGACATCTTGAGGAAGACCTCGCCGAGGCCGTCGTCCGGGTACGACGACGCGGTCAGGTAGCCCTCGGCGCCGGCGACGGAGAACGACACGGTCGAGCTGGGCCGCTTCTTCGGCAGCCGCTTGCGCACCGGCCGGTACTCGATGACCTTCTCGGTCTTGACGACCTCCTGGACGGCCGGGGCCGGCTCTTCCTTCTTGGACTTGTTCACCGCGGACAGCGGCTGGCCGACCTTGCAGTTGTCGCGGTAGATCGCCAGGGCCTTGAGGCCGAGCTTCCAGCCCTGGAAGTAGATCTCCTCGACGTCCTCGACGGTGGCCGCCTCCGGCATGTTGACCGTCTTGGAGATCGCGCCGGAGATGAACGGCTGGATGGCCGACATCATCCGGACGTGACCCATGGGAGCGATGGTCCGCTCGCCCATGGCGCAGTCGAAGACGGCATAGTGCTCGGCCTTCAGGCCGGGGGCGTCGACGACGTGCCCGTGCTCGGAGATGTGCTCGACGATCGCCTCGACCTGCTCCTCCTGGTAGCCCAGGTTGCGCAGGGCCCGCGGGACGGTCTGGTTGACGATCTGCATCGAGCCGCCGCCGACGAGCTTCTTGAACTTGACCAGAGCCAGGTCCGGCTCGACGCCCGTGGTGTCGCAGTCCATCATCAGGCCGATGGTGCCGGTCGGGGCGAGGACGCTGGCCTGCGAGTTGCGCCAGCCGTGCTTCGCGCCGATCTCGTTGCCGCGGGCCCACTCGGCGGTGGCCGCGGCCTTGATTGCCACGTCGACGCCGCCGGCGGTGCTGATGGCGTCGTTGGCGGTGGCGTGCTGGCGCATGACCCGCTGGTGCGGGGCCGCGTTGCGGGCGTAGCCGTCGTACGCGCCGACGATCCCGGCCAGCTCGGCCGAGCGGCGGTACGCGGTGCCCGTCATGAGGCTGCTGATCGTCGCGGCGACCGCGCGGCCACCGTCGGAGTCGTACGCCAGACCGCTGGCCATCAGCAGCGCGCCG
This sequence comes from Dactylosporangium sp. NPDC050688, assembly GCF_040654515.1. Lineage (NCBI taxonomy): Bacteria > Bacillati > Actinomycetota > Actinomycetes > Micromonosporales > Micromonosporaceae > Dactylosporangium > Dactylosporangium sp. NPDC050688. The sequence goes on along the minus strand of NZ_JBFAIC010000001.1, from coordinate 261,826 downwards.
AGGTTGGCGTAGCCGATGCCGAGCTGCCGGTACGCGCGGGTGGTGGCGCCGATCTTCTCCGTGGGGAAGTCCGCGAAGCAGATCGAGATGTCCATGGCCGTGATGATGAACTCGACGGACTTGACGAACTTCTCGACCTGGAACGTGCTGTCGGCGTTGAGGAACTTCATGAGGTTCAGCGAGGCGAGGTTGCAGCTGGAGTTGTCCAGGTGCATGTACTCGCTGCAGGGGTTCGACGCGGTGATCCGGCCGGTCTCCGGGCAGGTGTGCCACGCGTTGATCGTGTCGTCGTACTGGATGCCGGGGTCGGCGCACTCCCACGCGGCCTGGGCGAGCTTGCGGAACAGCTCACGGCCCTTGACCGTGGACACGACGCTGCCGTCGAGGCGGGAGCGCAGCGCGAACTCGGCGTCGTCCTCGATGGACTGCATGAACTCGGCGGAGACCCGGATCGAGTTGTTGGCGTTCTGGTACTGGACGCTGACGATGTCCTTGCCGCCGAGGTCCATGTCGAAGCCGGCGTCGCGCAGCGCCCGGATCTTGTCCTCTTCGCGGGCCTTGGTCTCGATGAACTCCTCGACGTCGGGGTGGTCGACGTCCAGGATCACCATCTTGGCCGCGCGGCGGGTCGCGCCACCGCTCTTGATCGTGCCGGCGGACGCGTCGGCGCCGCGCATGAAGCTCACCGGGCCGCTGGCGGTGCCGCCGCTGCTCAGCAGCTCCTTCGAGGAGCGGATCCGCGACAGGTTCACGCCGGAGCCGGAGCCGCCCTTGAAGATCAGCCCCTCCTCCTTGTACCAGTCGAGGATGCTGTCCATCGAGTCGTCGACGGCGAGGATGAAGCAGGCGCTGACCTGCTGCGGCGACTGGGTGCCGACGTTGAACCAGACCGGGGAGTTGAAGCTGAACACCTGGTGCAGCAGCATCCAGGTCAGCTCGTGGGCGAACACCTCGGCGTCGGCGGGCGTGGCGAAGTAGCCGTGGTCCTCGCCGGCCTTGCGGTACACGGTGACCACGCGGTCGATCAGCTGCCGCAGCGACCATTCGCGGGCGTCGGTGCCGACAGCGCCGCGGAAGTACTTGGTGGTGACGATGTTCGCCGCGTTCACGGACCAGAAGTCGGGGAACTCGACGCCGCGCTGCTCGAAGTTGATCGAGCCGTCGCGCCAGTTGGTCATGACGATGTCGCGACGCTCCCACGTCACCTCGTCGTAGGGGTGGACCCCCTCCTTCGTCCACACCCGGTCGACGCGCAGGCCCTGTGCCTCCTTGCGCGACGCTGTCTTGGTCTTCGTCTCCCCCGCCATCCGCGGCCCCCTCATGTCTTCTGTGTTCTTTTGTCGGTGGTGCTTCGCTGGTGTGCTGCCGGTGCTTGCGCTTTGGCCTTTTCGTCTCAGCCGACGGGCTCGGCGGCGCGCTCCCCCTGTGATGGTGCTGCGTGGTGCTGTGTCGCGCTCGCCGGGCGGTTCGCCGCCGCGCGGAGCGAGGCGATCTCGCGCTCGAAGTCCTGCAGCGAGTCGAACGAGCGGTAGACGCTGGCGAAGCGGAGATACGCCACCTCGTCGAGCTCCCGCAGCGGCGCGAGGATGGCCAGGCCGACCTCGTGGCTGGGCAGCTCGGCGGCGCCGCGGGCGCGCACGGTCTCCTCGACCTTCTGTGCGAGCACCGCGATCGCGTCCTCGTCCACCGGGCGGCCCTGGCAGGCCTTGCGGACCCCCGCAATGATCTTGGATCGGCTGAACGGCTCGGTGACGCCGCTGCGCTTGACGACCGCGAGGACCGCCTCCTCGACCGTGGTGAATCTCCGGCCGCACTCGGGACACGACCGGCGCCGGCGGATGATCTGGCCGTCCTCGGCCTCCCGCGAGTCGACCACCCGCGAGTCGGCGTGTCGGCAGTACGGGCAGCGCATGCGGTGGCCTTCCAGTCTACGTCGGATATGTCCTGATAAAACGCACACGAACGCCCAGTGGCGGGCCCGGATCACAGGCCTCCACTGGTCTTCACCGTCAGTAAGGGTGATTGCCGAATCCACAACCTGTGGACGACTTACAGCCCTGTAACTACTACATCTAGGGGATGACGCTATGCCGACGCCTACGCGGACGCAAGTTGATCCGCGATTTCGGACCCTCGCGTGTCACACGCCACTTGCCAGGTGGCCCGTTTGCCCTGATCAGCCCCGTCGGGGCAGGGTCAGCCGCTGCCCGGCGTCAACACCGTAGTCGTCCAAGTGGTTGAGACGGCGGATCTCCTCGATCGTCGCGTCCCGCCCGCGGGCCCCGGAGTGCCGGGTCGCGATGTCCCACAACGTGTCGCCCGGCTGCACGATCACGACCGGTGCCGGCCCCGGCTCGCCGGCCGCCTGGCCCGGCGCCGACACGAGCGTGATCAGTGCGCCCGCGACGGCCAGCAGGAGGCAGAACAGCACCACGCGACCCCGGCGGGTGAGGCGGATGGGTGGGTTCTGGGCGTGTCGTCGCACGTCGGCCCTCGATTCCGTACAGCCGTTCGATCGAACGGACGTACGATGGTCTACCAGAGCGGGAAGACCCGAGTCCAGCGACGCGCCGAAAAAACGGCGCGCCACGTAGTACAGATGTTTGAAACTGTCACACCTCGGCGATACGGTGATCCACACACGATCGAGACGTTTGATCGGGATACCCGAAATTTGCGACAGCCAGCGCCGTCACACCCGGTGGCGGTCAAGGTGGCGGGCCACCCCACGGCCCGTCCGCACCCGCGGCAATCCCTGGCGCGGGTGCCAACAAGAGGGAGGACGACGTGTCAGCCGACGACCGCACCGACGAATCCGCCGAGGTCACCGCGATCGGCAGCGGCACCACCCGCCGCGCGAGCACCCGCCGCCGCGGAGGCGAGCCGGAGATGCGCGCGGTCACCGCGGTGGTCAGCGCCTTCCCCGACCTGTTCGCCGCCGACCTGACCGTCCGCCAGCGGCGCATCCTCGAGTTCATCCGCAGCGCCGTGGATCGCAACGGCTACCCGCCGAGCGTCCGCGAGATCGGCGAGGCCGTCGGCCTGGTCTCCCCCTCCAGCGTTGCCTACCAGCTCAAGGAGCTGGAGCGGAAGGGTTACCTGCGCCGCGACCCCAACCGTCCCCGCGCCGTCGACGTGCGCCCGCCCAGCGAGCTCATCTCCGTCGACGAGGAGGCCGAGCGCGCCGCCCGCCCCTCCCCGGCGTACGTGCCGGTCCTGGGCCGCATCGCCGCCGGTGGCCCGATCCTCGCCGAGCAGGCCGTCGAGGACGTCTTCCCCCTCCCCCGCGAGCTCGTCGGCGAGGGCACCCTCTTCATGCTCCAGGTCAAGGGCTCCTCGATGATCGAGGCCGCCATCTGCGACGGCGACTGGGTCGTCGTCCGCCAGCAGCCCACCGCCAACAACGGCGACATCGTGGCCGCCATGATCGACGGCGAGGCCACGGTGAAGACCTACCGCAACCGCGACGGCCACGTCTGGCTCATGCCGCAGAACCCGGCCTTCGACCCGATCGCCGGCGACCACGCCACCATCCTCGGCCGCGTCGTCACCGTCGTCCGCCGCATCTGACTCTGACGACCGCTCACCCGCGCGGCCTTCGGCCGCGCGGTTCCGGCCCTGCGGAGCGGCCTCGGTCGGAGCGGTCTCGGCCGCACGGTCTCGGCCGCACGGTTTCAGCCCCGCCGTTTCGGCCTCGCGGAGCGGTCTCGGGTCGAGAATTGCCCGGCCGGCTTCCAGCCGAGGTAGGCCTGCACCAGTTCCGTCCGGTCGGCCCTTGTCGAGCCGGGCCGCCTTTCCAGTCGGCTGGTCTCTGGGGCCGCCTGGCCTTTCGCGCCGCCGTCGGGCCTGGCCTGCCTTCGCGCCGTCTTCGGCGCTTGCCTGGCCCTTCGCTGGCGGGCTTTTTCGAGCCGGTCGCCCAGCGAGGCGGCCGAACAGCCGTCCGAACCGCAGCGCTGGCTGCGCCGCAGTGCTGGCTGCGCCACAGTGCTGGCTGCGCCGCCCTCCGTGCCCCGGCCGCGCGCCGCCGTTCGTCCCGAGTTGCCCCCGGTGCCCCGTCCACGCCGATCCCTGTCCTCTCTACGCTGCTCCCTACCCCAGCCGCGCCGCTCCCTGCGCTGGCTGCGCGGCCGTCTGCGGCCTCGGCTGTGTCGCGGCACCGGCGGCGGGCCGGGCACAACCCGGTGGATTTCCGGAACCCGGTGGATCCCTGTTGCCCACGCCACAGCCAGCCACCGGGTAGTTGGGCCGGCCGAGGCGGGCGAGGACTGGGATGCCCAGGCAACTCCCGTGTGCCGCACTTCGAACACGGCTGCAACCGGCGCGCGCCAGCCGCTGCCAGGGCAGGCGACGCCCGGCCCATCGTGGTCCGCGAGACGGGACCCAGGCCGGAAAACGACGTTGCACCACTAGACGCCGCAGAGTGTTGAGCCGGTCGCGTAGCGGGGATGACCAAGCGGGCCATCCACACCGCAACGCCGGCCCCGCCGCCGTCTGTGCCCTCGGCTGCGTCGCAGCACCAGCGGCGGGCCGGGCACAACCCGGTGGATTTCCGGAACCCGGTGGATCCCTGTTGCCCACGCCACAGCCAGCCACCGGGTAGTTGGGCCGGCCGAGGCGGGCGAGGACTGCGACGCCCAGGCAACTCCCGTATGCCGCACTTCGAACGCGGGCTGCAACCGGCGCGCGCCAGCCGCTGCCAGGGCAGGCGACACCCGGCCCATCGTGGTCCGCGAGGCAGGGCCCAGGTCGGAAAACGACGTTGACCACTACACGCCGCGGCGTGTAGTGGTCAACTTTTCTATGTCGGACGGGCTCGTCGGCCCGTCACTGGAGAAGTCTCTTGGTCAGCCGGTGTGCTCGGCCATGGCAAGGAACTTGCGCTTGCTCTCCAGGGCCTTCTCGGCCTCCTTGATGCGGCGCTGGTCGCCGGCTGCCTGGGCGGAGGCGAGCTGCTGCTCCGCGCGGGCCACCTGCTCCCGCATCTGGGCGAGCAGCGGGCTCGCCTCCGGCGGGGTACGGCGCCAGGCGGCGTCCATCGCCGTCTTGACCTTGTCCTCGATGACGCGGAGGCGACGGTCGAGGCCCGTCTGCGCCTCGCGGGGGACGCGGCCGATCTCGTGCCACGCGGCCTGGATGTCGCGCAGCTTGGCCTGGGCGGCCTTCGGGTCGGCGTCAACGTCGAGGGCCTCGGCCTCGGCGAGGAGCGCCTGCTTGGCGTCGAGGTTGCCCTTGAACTCGGCGTCGCGGGCGCTGAACACCTCGCTGCGGCGCTTGAAGAACGAGTCCTGGGCGGCGCGGAACCGCTCCCAGAGCTTCTGCTCGGTCTCCTTCGCGGCGCGCGGGGCGGCCTTCCACTCGGTCATGAGCTCCTTGAGGCGGGCGGCCGTCGCGTTCCACTCGGTGGACTCGGCGATCTGCTCGGCCTCGAGGACCAGCTCCTCCTTGCGACCCTGGGCCTGCTTGCGGCTGGCGTCGAGGGTGGCGAAGTGGGCGCCGCGGCGGCGGGTGAAGGCGTCGCGGGCGGCCGCGTAGCGCTTCCACAGCTCGCTCTCGGCCTTCTTCTCGACGCCGTGGATGGACTTCCACTCGTCGAGGATCTCCTTGAGGCGGTCGCCGGCGGTCTTCCAGCCGGTGGCCTCGGCCGCGATCTGCTCGGCCTCCTCGACCAGGGCGGTCTTGCGGGCGAGGGCCTCGGCCCGGGCGGCGTCGCGGGCCGCGCGGGCGGCGCCGGCCTTCTCCTCGGCGATCGAGGTCAGCTTGTCGAGGCGGGCGGCGAGCCCGTCGATGTCGCCGACCACGTGCGCCTCGTCGAGGCCGCTGCGCAGCCGCTTGATGGTGGACAGCGACTGGCCTGCGTCGGCTGCGCCGCTGCCGAGCCGGGCCTCGATCAGGTCGACCTCGGTCACCAGGTCGGCGAACCGGCGGGCGAAGTGGGCGAGGCCCTCCTCCGGTGTGCCGGCCTGCCACGATCCGATGGCCCGCTCTCCGGCTGCCGTCTTCACGAAGACGTTGCCGTCAGCGTCGATCCGTCCAAACGTCGTAGGCTCGCTCATCTGCCATCCTCGCTCCCGGCGCCCGTGGGATCGGGTATCCCACTGTCACGCCGCCATCGCACAGCAAAGTTCCCCATGGCATTCTCACAGGTGTGCCCCGGGGCCGGTCGAGGGCCTGCGGCCGAACCGTGACCATTCCGGTGCCGAACGGGTCGCAGGATGCCGCAAAGACCATCCCCGATAACGTTAAGAGGTGCCACTCGTCGCCGCCGCCGTCTGCCCACATCCGCCGATGCTCGTGCCGGAGGTGGCCGCCGGAGCCGCGGGTGAGCTGGACGACCTGCGCGCCGCCTGCCGCGCCGCCGTGGCGCACCTCGAAGCCGCCGACGTGCTCGTCGTGGTCGGTGCCGACGTTACGACGATACGCCGGGAACCCCCCTTCGGGGGCACCCTGGCACCGTGGGGCGTCGACCGGCGGGTCGGCGCCGCCACCAGCGACCCGCTGCCGCTCAGCCTCCTCATCGGCGCCTGGCTGCTCGAAGACGTAAATATCCGAAATGTTCAGTTCCAGAGTATCGCCGCCGACGCGACACCCGCCGAGTGCGCCGCACTTGGCAGCGCGCTGGTTGCCACCGGTACCAGATCCGCACTGCTCGTCATGGGAGACGGTTCGGCGTGCCGGGGCGAGAAGTCGCCCGGCTACGACGACCCGCGGGCCGAGGCGTTCGACACGACCGTCGCGGAGGCACTCGCCAAGGGTGACACCGCGACGCTGCGGCAGCTCGACCCCGCGCTCGCCGCGCAGCTCCTCGTCGCCGGCCGGGCGCCGTGGCAGGTGCTCGCCGGCGCCGCCGAGCGGCCGTTCGGCACCACCGAGCTGCTGCGCCACGAGGCGCCGTACGGCGTCGCCTACCTGGTAGCGAGCTGGCGGTGACCCGCGTCGTCGCCGTGGTCGGCCCGACCGCGGCCGGCAAGTCGGCGCTGAGCCTGCGGCTGGCCCACGAGCTGGGCGGCGAGGTGGTCAACGCCGACTCGATGCAGTTGTACCGGGGCATGGACATCGGCACGGCCAAGCTCACCCCGGCCGAGCGCGAGGGCGTGCCGCACCACGTGCTGGACATCTGGGACGTGACCGAGCCGGCGAGCGTCGCGGTGTACCAGCGCCTGGCCCGCGCCGCGATCGACGACATCGCCGGCCGGGGCCGGGTCCCGCTGCTGGTCGGCGGCTCGGGGCTGTACGTGCGGGCGGTCCTGGAGGACTTCGACTTCCCCGGCACCGACACCGCGCTGCGCGAGGCCCTGGAGCGGGAGCTCGCGGAGGTCGGCCCGGAGGCGCTGCACGCCCGGCTGCGCAGCACCGACCCCGAGGCCGCGGAGCGGATCCTGCCCGGCAACGGCCGCCGGATCGTGCGCGCGCTGGAGGTCAACGCGCTGACCGGCACCACGTTCACCGCCCGCCTGCCGTCGCAGCCGCGGCCGGTGTACGACGCGCTGCAGCTCGGCGTCGACGTCGACACGGCGGTGCTGGACGAGCGGATCGAGGCGCGGGTCGAGGCGATGTGGGCCGCCGGCCTGGTGGACGAGGTGCGGGCCCTCGACGCCGCCGGCCTGCGTTCCGGGCGTACCGCCGGCGCCGCACTCGGGTACAAACAGATATTGGACCTTTTTTCCGGTTTGTCGGACGAGGCCACCGCGAAAGCCGAGACGGTACGCGCCACCAGGCGGTTCGTGCGGCGGCAGCGGTCCTGGTTCCGCCGTGACGGGCGGATCGTGTGGCTCGATGGTGGCGCGGGCGACATCACCACAACGGCGCTGGGGCTCGTGCGGCAAGATTGACGCCATGCGCTTCGCCAAGGGACATGGAACGGGCAACGACTTCGTCATCCTGCCCGACCCCGACGGCGTGCTGCCGTTGACGCCGACGTTCGTCGCCGCGCTCTGTGACCGCCGGCGGGGCATCGGCGCCGACGGCGTCCTGCGCGTGGTCCGCAGCGCCGCCCACCCCGACGCCGAGGCGTCCGCCGGCACCGCCGAGTGGTTCATGGACTACTGGAACGCCGACGGCTCGCAGTCGGAGATGTGCGGCAACGGGGTGCGCGTCTACGCCCGCTACCTCGCCGAGGCCGGCCTGGTCGCCCCCGAGGGGTCGTTCAACCTGGTCACCCGCGCCGGGGTGGTGCCGGTGACCATCGGTGAGGAGATCTCCGCCGGGATGCCGATCCCGCGGGTGTACGTGCACAGCGAGGCCACCAGCGACGGCCACGTGTTCGGCGGCACCGCCGTGGACGTGGGCAACCCGCACCTGGTCTGCCCGGTCGACGAGCCGACCCTGGAGCGGCTCGATCTCACCCGCGCGCCCGGCATCGATCCGCTGATCTTCCCGGCGGGCGTCAACGTCGAGTTCGCCGCGGCGGGGTCACCGCCGGCCGGCGCCGACCTGTACCGGCGGATGCGCGTCTACGAGCGCGGCTCCGGCGAGACGCAGTCGTGCGGATCCGGCGCGTGCGCGGTGGCGGCGGTCGCCCTCGAGCACGCCGGGCTGGAAACCGGCGTGGTCGTGGTGGACGTGGCCGGCGGGCGGCTGACGATCACCCAGACCGCGTCGGAGTTCCTGCTGGCCGGACCGGCCGTGATCGTCGCGCACGGTGACGTCGACGCCCAGGCGATCCGGCAGCTGGCCCCGTCCTCCTGACCCTCAGACCCGCTCGACGGGCTCCGGGGCGGCGGACGCCTCGCCGTCCACGGTGCTGTCCAGGTGTGGGCCCTTCGCGGCGGCCCTGACCGCCGCGGCCACGGCCGGGGCGACCTTGACGTCGAACACGCTGGGCACGATGACGCTCGGGTTGAGCTTGTCCTCGCCGACGGAGTCGGCGATCGCCTGCGCCGCCGCCACGGCCATCGCCTCGGTGAACTCGCGCGCCTGCGCGTCGAGCATGCCGCGGAACACACCGGGGAAGGCCAGCACGTTGTTGATCTGGTTCGGCTGGTCGGAGCGGCCGGTCGCGACGATCGCCGCGTGCTCGCGCGCCTCCCGCGGGTCGACCTCCGGGTCCGGGTTGGCCAGGGCGAACACGATCGAGCCGGGCGCCATCGTGGCGATGTCGTCGCCGGTGAGCAGGTTCGGCGCGCTGACCCCGATGAACACGTCGGCGCCGCGCAGGGCGCCCTTGAGGTCGCCGCTGTAGCCGGTCTTGTTGGTGTTCTCCACCAGCCAGGACCAGGCGCCGGTCAGCCCGGCCATGCCGCGGTGCAGCGCGCCGGGCCGGTCGGTGGCGATCACGTCGCCGACGCCCCGGCGCAGCAGCAGCTTGATGATCGCCGTGCCGGCCGCGCCGGCGCCGCTGACCACGACCCGGATGTCGCTCATCGACTTGCCGACGACGCGCAGCGCGTTGGTGAGCGCGGCGAGCACGCAGATCGCGGTGCCGTGCTGGTCGTCGTGGAACACGGGGATGTCCAGCATCTCCCGCAGCCGCTCCTCGATCTCGAAGCAGCGCGGCGCGGCGATGTCCTCCAGGTTGATGCCGCCGTACGCGGGGGCGATCGCCCGCACGATCGAGATGATCTCCTCGGTGTCCTGGGTGTCCAGCGCGACCGGCCAGGCGTCGACGCCGCCGAACCGCTTGAACAGGGCGGCCTTGCCCTCCATGACGGGCATCGCGGCGGCCGGGCCGATGTTGCCCAGGCCGAGCACCGCGGAGCCGTCGGTGACGACCGCGACCGTGTTGCGCTTGATCGTCAGGCGGCGGGCGTCGTCGGGGTTCTCCGCGATCGCCAGGCAGACCCGGGCCACCCCGGGGGTGTACGCCCGCGACAGCTCGTCGCGGTTGCGCAGCGCGACCTTGGGGGTGACCTCGATCTTGCCGCCGAGGTGCAGCAGGAACGTGCGGTCCGACACCTTGCGCACGTCGACCCCGTCGAGCTTCTCCAGGCAGGTCACGACCTGCTCGGCGTGCGCGGAGTCGGCGGTGTCGCAGGTCAGGTCGACCACGACCGCGGTGCTGTCGGAGTCGACGACGTCGACCGCCGTGACAACGCCGCCGGCCTCACCGACCGCGGTGGTGAGGCGGCCGATCGCCGAGGCGTCGGCGCGGACAGAGACACGAATTGTGATGGAGAACCCGGCGCTGGGCAAACGGTGCGTGGCAGTCGTCACGTCACCCATTCTTATCCCCCGCCCCATTTCGATCTCGCACGGGGACATATCAAGTGCTGCGGAGGCGGCGAGGTGTCACGATTAGGGGGTCCTACAGATCGGAACAAGGAGAACATGTTGCGCGCAACTGCCGCAGAAACCTGGGATCTCGCCGAGGACGGCGACGGCCTGGAGCTCGAGGAGCGGCATGCGCTTCGCCGTGTCGCCGGTCTGTCGACCGAGCTCGCCGACGTCACCGAGGTCGAATACCGCCAGCTGCGCCTCGAGCGGGTCGTGCTCGTCGGGGTGTGGACCGAAGGCACCGCCACCGACGCGGAGAACTCCCTCGCGGAGCTCGCCGCCCTCGCCGAGACCGCCGGCTCGCAGGTCCTCGACGGGGTGATCCAGCGCCGCAGCCGCCCCGACTCCAGCACCTACATCGGCAGCGGCAAGGTCGACGAGCTGCGGGCCGTGGTGCAGAGCACCGGCGCCGACACGGTCATCTGCGACGGGGAGCTGTCCCCCTCGCAGCTGCGGACCCTGGAGGCGAAGGTCAACGTCAAGGTCATCGACCGGACCGCGCTCATCCTGGACATCTTCGCCCAGCACGCGAAGAGCAAGGAGGGCAAGGCCCAGGTCGAGCTGGCCCAGCTGCAGTACTTCCTGCCACGCCTGCGCGGTTGGGGTGAGGCGCTGAGCCGGCAGACCGGTGGCTCCGCCAGCGGCAACGGCGGCGTCGGCCTCCGCGGCCCCGGTGAGACCAAGATCGAGACCGACCGGCGCCGGATCCGGACCAGGATCAGCCGCCTGAAGCGCGAGATCGCCGCGATGGCGACGATCCGCGACACCAAGCGCGCCACCCGGCGCCGCAACCGGGTGCCCAGCGTCGCCATCGCCGGGTACACCAACGCGGGCAAGTCGAGCCTGCTCAACCGGCTCACCGGCGCGGGCGTGCTGGTGGAGGACGCGCTGTTCGCCACCCTGGACACCACGACCAGGCGGGCCCGTTCGCAGGACGGCAGGATCTACACGTTGTCGGACACCGTCGGGTTCGTCCGGCACCTGCCGCACCAGCTGGTCGAGGCGTTCCGCTCCACCCTCGAGGAGGTCGCCGAGGCCGACCTGGTCCTGCACGTCGTGGACGGCGCGCACGCCGACCCCGAGGAGCAGGTCCGCGCGGTCCATGAGGTGCTCGCCGAGGTCGGTGCGGACGCGGTACCGGAGCTGCTCGTCGTCAACAAGATCGACGCCGCGGACGAGGAGACCCAGCTGCGGCTGAAGTCCCTGTGGCCGGACGCGGTGTTCGCCTCGGCCCGCACCGGCGCCGGCATCGACGCGGTCCGCGCCGCGGTGGAGCAGCGGCTGCCGTGGCCGGCGATCGAGCTGACGGCCGTGGTGCCGTACGAGCGCGGCGACCTCGTCGCCAGGGTCCACACCCTCGGTGAGGTGCTCGAGACCGCGCACCTGGCGGAGGGCACCCGCATCCGGGCGCGGATCAACGACGCCCTGGCGGCGGAACTCGCCCCATTTGCCGTGAAGTCGTAGGTTCGGCCGATCACTGCGAGTGAGAGCCGGACCGGGCGCACCCACGACCGGTCCGGCTCTGCCAAACTTGTGCGATGCGACAGCGGGTGGCCTTTGTCTGTGGTGCGGTGACGAGTCTGTTGCTGGGGCTCGCGGCACCAGCCGCAGCCGCCCCGAGCCCCTCCGCCGGCGCGCCGCAGTCGGCCGCCCCGGGCGCCGGTCAGCCCGTGTGCACCCCGGACTCGCAGAAGATCAATGAGATCTCCGGCCTGGTCGCCACCGCCACCGGATACATGGCGATCAACGACAGCGCCCCGGCCGGCGGCAAGGCGCGCATCTTCACCCTCGACGCGGCCTGCAAGGTCGTCGGCACGCCGATCAACTACGACCCGACGGCCCGCGACCCCGAGGACCTCGCCGTCGACAAGAACGGCACGCTGTGGATCGCCGACATCGGCGACAACACGGAGGCCTCCGGCGGCAGCTCCACCCCCCGCCCCACGGTCGCCGTGTGGAACCTGCCGCAGGGCGCCAAGGCCCCGGTCATCAACCGGCTGGCATATCCCGACGGCAAGAAGCGCGACGCCGAGGCCATGCTCCTCAACGGCGACGGCACGCCGATCATCATCACCAAGGACCCCGTCGGCGAGATCTGGGTGCCCGAGGGCCCGTTGCAGCCCAACGCCAGCAAGGGCGTCAAGCTCACCCAGCGTGGCACGTTCACCCCGCAGGAGACGAAGACCGCCAATCCGCTCGCCTTCCTCGGCTGGAAGGCGATCACCGGCGCCGCCTCCTCCCCTGACGGCTCCCGCGTCGTCATCCGCACCTACTCCGACGCGTACGAGTTCGACGTCCAGGGCGGCGACGTCATCAAGGCGATCACCACCGGCAAGCCCCGCATCACGCCGCTGCCCAACGAGGCCCGCGGCGAGGCGATCACCTACTCCACCGACGGCAAGCAGTACATCACCGCCTCCGACGTGCCGTCCGACGTGAAGGCGCCGATCCTCAAGTACACGCCGCAGAACGTCACCCCCGGCAAGGGCGGCGGCGCGGTCCTGCCCACCCCGAAGCCCGATGACCGGTCGTTCCTGGAAGACCTGACGCTGCAGGACATCACGTACATGGTCGCCGCCATCGGCGTGCTCGGCCTGATCCTCGTGGTCGCCGGCATCATCGGCATCCGCCGCTCCCGCGCCGGCCGCCGCGCCGCGGCCTCCTCGACCGGCCCCGTCCGCGGCTCGGCCCGCGCCCCCGTCGACGACGACCTGCCCCCGTCCCCCGACGACAACACCACCGGCACCGTGTACGGCGCCCGCCCCGCCGCCTCAGCCGCCCGCGGCGCCTCGGCCGGCGGCACCGTCTACGGCGGCGGCGGCGGTCTGGGCGGCGGCCCCCAGCAGTCCGACCCGCGCGCCTTCGACCACCGCCCGGGTTATGCCCCACCGTCGTACGAGCCGCCCGGCGGCTTCCAGCAGGGCGGCTACCCGCCCCAGCCCGGCCCTTCCCAGGGCTCCGTGTACGGCGGCGGTGGTGGTGGCCGCTATGACCAGCGCGGCGGTTACCCGGGCGACCACGACGGCCACGAGCGCGGCTACGCCCCGCACCGCTGACCCAGGCCCCGCCGGTGCGAACGCCGCCGGCGCTGACGGCGACCCGGGCGGCAGGCGTCGGAGTCGCTGATGCCGGCGCTCACCACCTGCCCCGGCGTCCGAGATGCTGCCGCCGGCACCGACGCTCGCGCCGTTCGCGGCGGCACTGACCGCCCATGTCGCCCTCAGGACACCGCCTCACAGACGCTGTCCAGGCCGTCTGATCGCCGTTCCGGGGCGGCCGATTGCCGGTCAAGGAACGCCGGCGGCGGCGCTGCGCCCGGCCTCGCCGCAGGCGTCGACGCCGCTGATGGCCCGGCATCGCTGACCGCCCACACGCGCTGGCGCCCACACGCGCTGACAGCACACGTGCTGGCGGTCACACCGCTGGTGGTCCGCCCATGACCGCCCGCACCGCGGGCTCCGGGGTCAGCCCCGGCGGGCAGACTTCCGCACCGGTCGCGGCGCCCGCGGAAAACGGGTCAGCCCGCGGAAAACGGGTCAGCCCGCGGAAAACGGGTCAGCCCGCAGAAAAGGGTCAGCAGGAGCGGGCGGTGGCGGGGGCCGGGGGTGGGGTGCCGATGGTGGGCATGCCGAGTGAGACGCCCGGGGTGCGGGTGACCCGGCCGGCCTCCCAGGCGTCGCCGGCGCGGGTGCGGCGGTGGGACAGCAGGGGGCCGTCGGCGTTGAGGTGGTGGGGGGCGGCGTACGTCACCGTGGTGTGCACGATGTCGCCGGGGCGCAGGGTCAGCGACGGGTCGGCGGCGAAGTGCACGAGGCGGCCGTCGCGGGCGCGGCCCGACATGCGGCCGGTGGCGCCGTCCTTGCGGCCCTCGCCGACGGCGACCAGGACCTCGACCGGGGTGCCGACGAGCTTCTTGTTCTCGTCCCAGCTGATCTCCTCCAGGGTGGCGATCAGCCGGTCGTACCGCTCCTGGACGACGGCCTTCGGCACCTGCAGATCCATGGTGGCCGCGGGGGTGCCCGGGCGCTTGGAGTACTGGAAGGTGAAGGCGCTGGAATACCGGGCGGCGCGCACGACGTCGAGGGTGCGCTCGAAGTCGGCGTCGGTCTCGCCCGGGAAGCCGACGATGATGTCGGTGGTGATGGCCGCGTCGGGCATGGCGGCGCGGACCTTGTCGATGATGCCCAGGTAGCGCTCGGCGCGGTAGGAGCGGCGCATCGCGCGCAGCACGTCGTCGGAGCCGGACTGCAGGGGCATGTGCAGCGAGTGGCAGACGTTGGGGGTCTCGGCCATCGCGGCGATGACGTCGTCGGTGAAGTCCTTCGGGTGCGGGCTGGTGAAGCGGACCCGCTCGAGGCCCTCGACGTCGCCGCACGCGCGCAGGAGCTTGCCGAAGGCGAGGCGGTCGCCGAACTCGACGCCGTAGGAGTTGACGTTCTGCCCGAGGAGGGTGACCTCCAGGACGCCCTCGGCGGCCAGGGCGCGGACCTCGGCGAGGATGTCGCCGGGGCGGCGGTCCTTCTCCTTGCCGCGCAGCGCCGGGACGATGCAGAAGGTGCAGGTGTTGTTGCAGCCGACGGAAATCGACACCCAGCCGGCGTACGTCGACTCGCGGCGGGTAGGCAGCGTGGAGGGGAAGACCTCGAGCGACTCGAGAATCTCGACCTCGGCGGCGGCATTGTGGCGGGCACGCTCCAGCAGCACCGGCAGGGAGCCGATGTTGTGGGTGCCGAAGACGACGTCGACCCAGGGCGCCTTCTTGACGATCTCGCCGCGGTCCTTCTGGGCCAGGCAGCCGCCGACGGCGATCTGCATGCCGGGCTGGGCGAGCTTCGTCGGGCGCAGGTGGCCGAGGTTGCCGTAGAGGCGGTTGTCCGCATTCTCCCGCACGGCGCAGGTGTTGAACACCACGACGTCCGGCTCGGCGCCGGCGGGCACCGGGACGTAGCCGGCGTCCTCGAGCAGGCCGGAGATGCGCTCGGAGTCGTGCGCGTTCATCTGGCAGCCGTAGGTGATGACCTTGAAGCTGCGAGGGGTCTCAGTCATAGCAGCGCAAAGTCTAGCCGCCGACGTGTTCGCCGGCGGTATCCACCAGCCCGGGCAGCGCGATGTCCGCCGCCTCCCGGGACGGGCGCACCGGCGTGACCGCGACGTAGCCGTCCAGCAGCCACGCGTCGTCGCTGCCGGGCTCCGCGCCGTGGTCGCTCTGCTCCAGGGACATCCGCACGTACCCGTGGCCCTGCTCCATCAGGACCATCTGCACCGCGCCGAACTGGGCGAGGGTCGCCCGGCGGATGCCGCGCAGGTCGCCGGCGTCCAGGTTGGGTACGTTGACGTTGAGCACGAAGTCCGGGCTGAGCAGCGGCATCAGGTCGCCGGCCACCTCCGCGGCGGTCTCCCAGTGCGCGTACGGGCCGTCGTCGGAGGTGCGGAAGGACACGTCGAGGGAGACCGCCATGGCGCGGCAGCCGTTGGCGACGGCGGTGAAGGCGGCACCGACGGTGCCTGAGTGCAGGACCGCCGCGCCGGTGTTGGGCCCGCGGTTGATGCCGGAGAGCACGACGTCAGGCTCGGGTCCGTACGCGCCGCGGGTCGCCATCAGCGCGATGAACGCCGGCGACGCGGAGACGGCGAACGTCGGTACCCCCGGCAGCAGTTCGGCACGGATGTCGGTGGCGATGCGCCCGTCGGCCTCGACACCGGTCAGGGACGTCCCCGCGCCGCTCGCCTCGCGGGCGGGCGCCGCCACCACCACGTCGTGGCCCTGGCGGACCGCCATCGCGGCGAGCGCGTGCAGGCCGGGGCTGTCGATGCCGTCGTCGTTGGTCACCAGGATGCGCATGGCCGTCATTGTGGCAAGCCCAGGCCGTTATCCGTCCGTGACCGCTGCGCGGCTGTTCGTGGGCATCGCCACCGCTAACGTCGAGCGCACCGACGGAGCAGGATGCACAGCGATGGGGCGGATGATGACGAACGAGCCTTTGATCGTGCTCAGCGGCGTCAACAAGTGGTTCGGCGAGTTGCACGTCCTCAAGGACGTGAATGTGTCGATCGCGCGCGGCGAGGTGGTCGTGGTGATCGGCCCGTCGGGCTCGGGCAAGTCGACGCTGTGCCGGGCAATCAACCGGCTGGAGCCGATCAACAGCGGTGAGATCGTCTTCGACGGCACCCGCCTGCCGGAGGAGGGACGCCCCCTCGCCCGGCTGCGCAGCGAGGTCGGCATGGTGTTCCAGTCGTTCAACCTGTTCGCGCACAAGACCATCCTCGAGAACGTGATGCTCGGCCCGGTCAAGGTCCGCAAGGAGAAGGCCGACGTCGTGCGGGAGCGCGCCATGAGCCTGCTGGACCGGGTAGGCATCGCCGCGCAGGCGCAGAAGTACCCGGCGCAGCTGTCCGGCGGTCAGCAGCAGCGGGCCGCGATCGCCCGCGCGCTGGCCATGCAGCCGAAGGCGATGCTGTTCGACGAGCCGACCAGCGCCCTGGACCCGGAGATGGTCGGCGAGGTGCTCGACGTCATGACGGGCCTGGCGAGCGAGGGCATGACGATGGTCGTCGTCACGCACGAGATGGGCTTCGCCCGTCACGCCGCGAACCGGGTCGTGTTCATGGCCGACGGCCAGCTGGTCGAGGAGGCGGACCCGAAGACGTTCTTCGCCAACCCGCGCACCGACCGGGCCAAGGACTTCCTGTCGAAGATTCTCACCCACTGAAAGGGGATAGCGACCATCATGCGTATCACGCGGATCGCCGCGGCAGCCGCCGCCGTCACGCTTGCGCTGGGCCTGGCCGCCTGCGGCAAGGAGGGCACGCCCGCACCGTCGGCTGACGGTGGCACGTCCGGTGCGCCCACCAGCGACGCCTGCACGTCCTCGGGCACCACGTTCACGCCGGCCTCCGGCGTGGCCATCGCGGGCAGCCCGACGTTCGACAAGATCAAGGCGGCCGGCAAGGTCGTCATCGGCGTCAAGTTCGACCAGCCCAACCTGGGCTACAAGGACGCGGCCGGCAAGCGCTGCGGCTTCGACATCGAGATCGCCCAGTTGATCGCCTCGAAGCTCGGCATCGACCCGGCGAAGATCGAATACAAGGAGATCGCCTCCGCCAACCGCGAGACGGCGATCAAGGGTGGCGAGGTCGACTACTACGTCGGCACGTACTCGATCACCGAGAAGCGCAAGGCCGACGTCTCGTTCGCCGGCCCGTACTTCGTCGCCGCCCAGGACCTGCTGGTCCGCAAGGACGACACGTCGATCACCGGCTCGGACTCCCTGCAGGGCAAGACGGTCTGCTCGGCGACCGGCTCCACGCCGATCCAGCGGGTCCGTGACCAGAAGCTGACCGACAAGATCGTGGAGTTCAAGACCTACTCCGAGTGCGTGTCTCAGCTGCTGGACAAGAAGGTCGACGCGGTCACCACCGACGACGCGATCCTGAAGGGCTTCGCGGCGCAGAGCCCGTCGCAGCTGAAGGTCGTCGGCAAGCCGTTCGTCGACCCGACCACCGGCAAGGCCTACCCGGAGAAGTACGGCATCGGCCTGCCGCACGACGACAAGGCGCTGCGTGACTTCGTCAACGCCGCCCTCGAGGCCGCGTTCAGTGACGGCACCTGGCAGAAGGTGTACGACGGCACGCTCGGCAAGTCCGGCTCGGCGGGCAGCCCGCCGGCGCTCGAGAAGTACTGATCCTGCTGGTGACGGGGCGCCGCTTTCGCCGGCGGCGCCCCGTCCGCATGTCCTGACCCCACACAGCGAAGCGGAGGTGACGGCGTGAACGAATTCATCCACGTCCTGACGGACAACTGGGACGTCATCGGCTCCCACTTCCTGGAGACGATCAAGCTCTTCCTGATCGCCGCCGTCGGTTCGATGGCATTCGGCACGCTGCTGGCCGCGATGCGGGTCGCCCCCGTCCCGGCGCTGCGCGGCTTCGGCAGCGCGTACGTGCTGCTGCTGCGCAACACGCCCCTCACGCTGGTCTTCGCGCTGCAGGTGTTCGCGCTGCCGAAGCTCGGCGTGACGTTCGACTTCACCACCGGTGCCTGTGTGGCGCTGACGGCGTACACCAGCGCGTTCGTGTGCGAGGCGCTGCGCTCCGGCATCAACACGGTGCCCGTCGGGCAGGCCGAGGCCGCCCGTGCGCTGGGCATGACGTTCACCCAGGTGCTGACCAACGTGGTGCTGCCGCAGGCGTTCCGCACCGTGGTGCCGCCGCTGGTGAGCGTGCTCAACGCGATGCTCAAGAACACGACCGTCGCGGCCGGCTTCTCGGTCGCCGAGGCGGGCGCGATCACGTTCTACCTGTCCGAGCGCGGCGAGAACCAGATCTACGGCCTGCTCTGGATCACGATCGGGTTCCTCATCCTCGTCGTGCCGCTCGTGACAGTGCAACGGATCCTCGAACGACGCTGGAAGGTCGCGCGATGAGCAACGTCCTCTACGACCTGCCCGGCCCCAAGGCCCGGCTGCGGTACCGCATCATCGGCATCCTCAGCGCCGCCGGCATCGTGGTGCTGCTGGCGTACATCGGCTGGCGCTTCTACGACACGGGCCAGTTCGAGCCGATCCGCTGGGAGCAGTTCCAGTACGAGCAGATCCAGCGGGACCTGCTCAACGGCTACCTCACCACGCTGAGCGCCGCCGGGACCGCTGCCGTGCTCGCACTGCTGCTCGGCGCGCTGCTGGCCACCGGGCGGCTCAGCGACCACGCGGTGTTCCGCGCGCCGGCGACGGGCTTCGTCGAGCTGTTCCGCGCGGTCCCGCTGCTCATCCTGATCTTCTTCGCGTACTACGGCCCGATCCAGCTCGGTTACAAGGTCGGCCCGTTCTGGCCGCTCGTCATCGGCCTGACGTTCTACAACGGCGCGGTGCTGTCGGAGATCTTCCGCGCCGGCGTCCTCGCCGTGTCCCGCGGGCAGTCCGAGGCCGCGTACGCGCTCGGCATGCGCAAGACGCAGGTCATGCTGTCGATCCTGCTGCCGCAGGCGGTCCGGGCCATGCTCCCGGCGATCGTCAGCCAGCTGGTCGTGCTGCTCAAGGACACCGCGCTCGGGTTCATCATCCAGCTGCCGGAGCTGCTGTACTTCGGCAAGCAGATCGGCGGGCGGCTGCCGTTCGGCTTCCCGTACGTGCCGAGCTACCTCGTCGTCGCCGTCGTCTACATCGGTACCTGCGGCCTGCTGTCGTGGTTCGCGTTCTGGCTGCAGCGGCGCCTCATGGGCGGCCCGAAGCAGGTGAAGACGACCGCGAAGGCCGTCAAGCTGGCCGACGTCGGACAGGCCGTGTGAGCGGCCCGGAGCGCGGCGACGTACGCGATGTGAGCTGACCGAACGATGATTGGCAAGGTTGCGCAGAGTACGTACGCTGCGCGGGTGGCGGACACCGGCTTTCGTTTGGGCATCGACTTCGGCACCTCGAACACCGTCGCCGTGCTCCGCTGGCCGGACGGCCGCACGAAACCACTGCTGTTCGACGGTTCGCCGCTGCTGCCGTCGGCCGTGTACGTCAACGCCGACGGCACCATCCTCACCGGGCGTGACGCTGTGCACTCGGCCCGGCTGCAGCCGCACCGGTTCGAGCCCTACCCGAAGCGGCGCGTCGAGGAGGGCACCGTCTGGCTCGGCGAGCAGGACGTGCCGGTCATCGACCTCGTCGCGACCGTCCTGCGCCGGGTCGCCGCCGAGTCGTACCGGGTGGCGGGCACGCACCCGGCCGAGGTCAACCTGACCCACCCGGCGACGTGGCCGCCGCAGCGCCGCCAGACGCTCACGCAGGCCGCCACGGCCGCCGGCTTCCCGCAGCCGTTCCTGTCCTCGGAGCCGGTCGCCGCGGCGTCCTACTTCGTCGGCACCGTCGGCACCTACGTCCCCGTCGGCGGCATCGCCGTCGTGTACGACTTCGGCGCCGGCACCTTCGACGCGAGCGTGGTGCGCCGCAACGCCGGCGGCGGCTTCGACGTCCTCGCCAGCGAGGGCCTCCCCGACGCGGGCGGCCTGGACGTCGACGCCGCGGTCGTGGCGTACCTGGGCCGCAACTTCGCCGGCCGGGAGGGCGACCAGTGGCGCCGCCTGACCAACCCGGAGAGCGAGACCGACCGGCGCGCGGCGTGGCAGCTGTGGGAGGACGCCCGGCTCGCCAAGGAGATGCTCAGCCGGGCCGCGACGACCTACGTACACGTGCCGCTGTTCGACGAGAGCGTGCCGATCGGGCGTGAGCAGCTGGAGCAGCTCGCCAAGCCGATCCTGGACCGGACCGTCACCGCGACGCAGCTGGCGGTGTCCTCCGCCGGGGTCGCCGGGCAGCCGCTCGCGGCGGTGTTCCTGGTCGGCGGCTCCTCGCGCATCCCGCTCGCCGCGACGCTGCTGCACCGCTCGTTCGGGCTGGCGCCGACCGCGATCGAGCAGCCCGAACTGGTCGTCGCGGAGGGCGCGCTGCACCTGGCCCCGCCGACCGGGCGCGCGCACGTCGCCGGGGTGCCGGCCGGTGGCCCCGCCGGTCCGCCGGCGTCCGGCGCGTCCGGGCCGTTCGGTCCGGTGCCGACCTCCGGCGTGCCGTCCTCGGGCGGGCCGTCCTCGGGCGGGCCGTCCTCGGGCGGGCCGTCCTCGGGCGGGCCGTCCTCGGGCGGGCCGTCCTCGGGCGGGCCGTTCCCGGGCGGGCCTTCGTCCGGCGGGCCCGCCGGCGGTCACGAGCCGAGCGGGGACGTGTCGGCGCAGCCGATCTCCGCGCAGCCGGTGTCGCCGGGCTTCAGCGTGCCGTCGATGAACCCTGGGTTGCCGCCGCTGCTGCAGACCGGGTCGATGCCGGTGGTGCCGGGCCAGCAGCAGCCGCAGCAGGGGTACCAGCAGCCGCCGGCACAGCAGGCACCCCGCCAGCCGGCGCAGCAGTACCAGCAGCCGGCGCAGCGCCCCGGGGTCCCGCAGCAGGGGCACGGTGCCCCGCAGCAGGGGCCCGGGATGCCGCCGCAAGCTCCCGGCGTGCCGCCGCAGGGACAGCACCCGCAAGCGCAGCAGCGGCCGCCGGTCGTGCCTCCGGTCCCCGCGCAGCCCGGGCAGGGCTTCCCGCCGCAGGCGCAGCGGCCCGTCCCGCAGCAGGCTGTCCCGCCGCAGGCGCAGCAGCCGTTCCCGCCGCAGCAGCCGGCACCGCCGCAGGCGCAGCAGCCCCTTCAGCAGGCGGTGCCCGTACCGCTGCCGCAGCAACCCGCGCAGCAGGGCTTCCCGCAACAGTTCCAGCTGGTCGCCGGGGCGCGGCCGCAGGTGAGCGGAGTGCCCGCGTCCGTCCCGCCCGTTTCGGGGACGCCGGTCAGCCCCGCGCAGGGCTGGCAGTCCGGCGGGCAGGGCTACCCGCCCGGCAACGGCCGCACCCGGCGGACCGGCACGCTGGTCACCGCGGTCGGCGGCGGGGTCCTCGCGCTGATCCTCGTCATCGCCGGCATCGTCTGGGCCGTCAACCGCGACGGCGACGGCGGCACGCCCGGCGGCGACGGCAGCAACGGGCCGTCCTACCAGGCGGGTCCGGCGGTGTCCGCGGCCTGCGGACACAAGATCGCGTTCCTGGGCATCCTCGCCGGCACCGGCTCCAAGGACAGCAACGGCATGCGCAACGCCACCAAGCTGGCCGTCGACGACTACAACGCCAAGCACCCCGGCTGCAACATCGGGTTCGCGGAGTTCGACACGAAGGGCACCGAGGCGGGCAGCAAGACCGCCGCCGAGGACCTGGTCGCCGACAGCGAGGTGATGGGCGTCGTCGGCCCGGCGTACCGCACCGAGATCCTCGCCGCCGCGCCGATCCTGGAGAAGGCCGGCATCCCGTTCCTCACGCCGTTCGCCCCGGACGTGGACCTCGCCGGGAAGGGCTGGGCGACGTTCCACCGGCTCATCGCCAACGACAAGGAGCAGATCCAGGCCGGCGCCCGGTACATCAAGACCAAGCTGCGCGCGTCGAAGGTGGTCGTGGTGTACGACGACACCGACCTCGGCGGCCTGGCTCAGCAGGCGGTCGTGAGCAGCCTCGGCGGCCCGGTCGCCGCGAGCGTCGCGATCCGGCGCAAGGACACCGACTTCGCCGGCCCCGTAGGCCAGGTGACGAACGCCGCCCCCGACGCGGTGTTCTACGTCGGCGAGTCCGACGACGGCACCGCGTTCATCAAGGCGCTGCGGACCGCGAAGCCGGGCCTCCCGATCGTCGTCACCGACCGGCTGTTCACCCAGCTGTTCGTCGACACGCTCGCCAAGGCCGCCGACGGCATCGTGGTCGTCTGCCCGTGCATCCCCAGCGACCAGGCCGGCGGCGACTACGCGTCGCGCTATCAGGCGGCGTACAAGGCCAGCGCCGGCTACTACGGCCCCGAGGCGTACGACGGCGCGAACATCCTCCTGGCGGGCTTCACGGCGGGCAAGGGCAGCCGGGCGGACATGCTCGCCTTCGTGGCCAAGTACGAGGGCAAGGGGGTCGCGCGCTCGTACAAGTTCTCGGCCACCGGCGACCTGACGGTGCCGGACCCGGTGATCTGGTCGTACAAGATCACCAGCCCGTACACGTCGCCGGAGGCGGTGATCGCCCCGTAGGCGGCTAACGGGCGATCTCGGTGACCCTCGACTCGCGCACGACCGTGACCCGGATCTGACCGGGGTAGGTCAGCTCCTCCTCGATCTGCTTCGCCACGTCGCGGGCGAGCACGGCGGCGCCGATGTCGTCGACGTCGTCGGGGCGGACCATGACCCGGATCTCGCGGCCGGCCTGCATCGCGAAGACCTTCTCGACGCCGGACTTGCCGGCGGCGATCTCCTCGATGCGTTCGAGGCGCTTCACGTACGCCTCGAGGCTCTCGCGGCGGGCGCCGGGGCGGCCACCGGAGCAGGCGTCGGAGGCCTGGGTGAGCACGGCCTCGATGGTCTGCGGGAGGACCTCGTTGTGGTGCGCCTCGATGGCGTGCACGACGTCCTCGGACTCGCCGTACTTGCGGGCCACGTCGGCGCCGATCAGCGCGTGGCTGCCCTCGACCTCGTGCGTGAGGGCCTTGCCGATGTCGTGCAGGAACGCGCTGCGCTTGATGAGCTTCGGGTCCAGGCGCAGCTCGCTGGCCATGATGCCGGCGATGTGGGCGGTCTCGACGAGGTGCTTGAGCACGTTCTGCCCGTAGGAGGTCCGGTACCGCAGCCGCCCGAGCAGCGTCATCAGCTCCGGGTGCAGGTCGGTGATGCCCACCTCCACGAGGGCGTCCTCGGCGGCGCGCAGGCAGAGGCGCTCGACCTCGTGCTTGGCCTGCTCGAACACCTCCTCGATACGGTGCGGGTGGATCCGGCCGTCGAGCACGAGCTTCTCCAGCGTCAGCCGGCCGATCTCGCGGCGCACCGGATCGAAACAGGACAGCAGCACCGCCTCCGGCGTGTCGTCGATGATCAGGTTCACCCCGGTCGTCGACTCGAACGCACGGATGTTGCGGCCCTCGCGGCCGATGATGCGGCCCTTCATCTCGTCGCTGGGCAGGTGCAGGACGCTGACGACGCTCTCCGCGGTCTGCTCACTGGCGACCCGCTGGATGGCGTCGACGACGATGTGCCGCGCCCGCTGGTCGGCGGTGTTGCGGGCGTCGTTCTCGATGTCCCGTACGAGCAGCGCGGCCTCACGCTTCGCCTGCGCCTCGATCGTCTCGATGACCTCGATCCGGGCGGCGTCGGTGGTGAGCCCGGCGACCCGCTCAAGCTCCTCCCGGTGCCGCTCCTCGCCCGCGGCGATCTCGGCCTCGCGGCGGGTCAGGGCAGCCTCCCGCTCGATCAGGTCCGCCTCGGTGGCGGTGATGCGCCGGTCACGCTCGGCGAGCCGCTCGGCCTCCTCGGCCAGCAGCCGCTCCCGCTCGTCCAGCCGTCGCTGGCGCCGCTCCGCGTCCTGCGACTGCTCCTTCGCCACGGTCGTGAGCTGGCTGACCTCGCGTTCCCCGGCGCGGCGCGCGGCGGCCCGGGCCTGCTCGGCGTCGACCTCGGCCTGCCGGTGGGCCCGCTCCAGCAACGAGTCGGCCTCGGCCCGCGCCCCGTCGAGGATGCGCCGCGCCTCCGACCTCGCGGAGCTGGCTTCCGCCTTGGCCGCCGCAGCCTCGGTACGCGCGGCGGCCGCCACGGCCCTTGCCTCTTCGACGGCGGCGGTGGCATCCTCGGCGGCGGTCCGCAACGAGGCGAGCGAGTGCTCCTGCCGGTCCTTCTCGGCGAGGAACGCGGGATCTTCGGCGACAGGCTGAGCGGGCGCGGTGGCGGCGGTGTGCAGCCGGCGCATGACCTTCAGTGAGAGCAGCAGCGCGGCGAGCACGCCGAGGCCGATGACGACGACCACGACGACGAGCACGACCTGCAGGCCGGTCACGCGGTCACCCCGGCGGCGGTGGTCCCGGCGCGGTGGCTGGCGGACTGGTGGTCGTCGGCCTGATGGCTGGCAGACTGGTCACTGGCGGGCTGGTGGCTGCCGGGTCGTCTGCTTGTGGGTCGTTGGCAGAGGATGACAGGGGCGCATGCCGTCACGACGTCACCTCGCTCCGCTCGGCGCTGCGCAGAGTGGCGCAACGCGGGATGTTGTGGAGGAGACGCCCGACCACACACTCTCATCAAGATGTATCAATATCGAGGCACAGGGTACCCCGACAACGGGTCGACACCGCCACCTCCCGCAAGGCGCGGCGCTTATATGTCATACGTAAACGTTGCTGATCTGTGACGCGATCTATGTTGTGCGGTAAACCCGCGGTGGTTGGGCGGTCTCCATCTGGTAACGCCGAGGCTAGGTCGTGAAGGGCGCTTCGGTCAAGGACTCATGATCGGGCACCATACGGCACGTAAGTCCGTCAAGACCCTTGCCAGGCGAAACACCCTAGCAGCGACATATGACCAGAACTTTCCGGCATGTCGGTCGCTGACCGGCCAACTTTATCGACCGGCTGTAGCCACCCGGACGCAGCCCGCTCAACTCAGCCTCCAACACCGCTGCAATCATTCCACCACAGACCGTGCGCCCGCCAACCACCGCATCGACGCCTGTCGCATCCCGAAGGGTGCTGGTGACCGCTCACAATCACCCCTTCCTGACGGACCGTGAAGCGCTGCGTGACGGTGCACTGACGGCCATAGAAAGTTTCCACCGGGCACTGTTGAGACCAACACCGCCCGGCCAGTGTGAACAGGGACGGACCGGTCACCGCGGACCGGCGGGCGGCAGGACAGCGGGACGGCAGGACAGCGGGACAGCTTAGGGGTGGCGCGGTCAATACGGGCGGTGCGGTCAATACGGGCGGTGCGGTCAATACGGGCGGCGCGGTCAGCTCGAGAGACGCGGACAATGCGGGCAGAGCGGACAGCACCGGCAGCGCGGACAACACGGGCAGCACGGACAACACGGGCAGCGCGGTCAGCAACGGCTGACCGGTCCTGGTGGCGATCAGCGCTGCGGCGTACCCGCCCACTGCGGGCGGGCGGGACAGTCAGCCCGGGGCGGGGCGGCAGGGCGATGGGCGCGGGCCGGGCTCGGCGGTCACCGCCAGCGGACTCGGACCATTCAGCCGGCGCTGGTCCGGGTCGGGCCAGCCGCTCACAGCCGGCGCCGATCGGGATCGGGCCAACCGCTCGTGCTCGAACCGTCAGCCGGCACCGTCCGAACTCGAATCGGCCGACCGGAGTCGAACCAGCCGACCGGACTCGGACCACCGGCCCACGCGAACGCCCAGAACGGCGGCCGACCGGGGCCGAGCCTGGACCGGCCGTCCGCGGCAGTCGGGCTCGACCGGTCGGTCAGCGCTGGTCAGGGTCGAGAGCGGCGTCGGCGAGGGCGTCCGGGTCGATCCCGTCGGCGAACTCGGCGGCGTCGGCGCGTTCGGCCAGGCACTCCTTCACGATGCGGATGGCCATGCCCGGTGGGTACCCCTTCCTGGCCAGCATCCCGACCAGCCTGCGGAACACCGCCTCGGGAGGTGCGCTGGACTCGACCCGGAGCCGCCTGGCGACCAGGGCCCTGGCGGTCTGCTCCTCGACGTCGGGGTCGAGCTCGTCGAGCGCCTCGCCGACCTCGTCCGACGAGACCCCCTTGCGCCGCAGCTCCCCCGCGAGCGCCCGCCTGGCAAGTCCCCGCCCGTGGTGCCGGCTGGCGACCCAGGCCCGGGCGAACGCGGCGTCGTCGATGATGCCGACCTCGTCGTACCTGTCGAGGATCTCGTCGGCGATCTCGTCCTCGACCCCCCGCTTGCGCATGGCGGTGGCAAGCTCGAGCCGGGTCCTCGGCCGCACCGCGAGCTGCCGCAGGCAGATCTCCCGGGCCGCTTCCCTCGGATCGAGCGGTGCGGCCGGCTGACCGCCCCCGCCCCCGCGCCCGCCGGCGCCTCGCCGCCCGCCACGTCGCCGTGCCCCGGTCTCGTCCTGCTGAGGCTCGGCCCCGTCCTGCTGGGACTCGGTCCGATCCTGCTGGGGCTCGACAGTGTCCTGTCGCGGCCGGGCGATGTCTCGTTGAGGCCGTGCGGTGTCCTGTCGCGGCCCGGCGATGTCCCGTGGGGGTCCGGCGCCGTGCTCGCCGCGGCGTGAGCGGTTGCCGCCGCGTGCGGACCGGCGGCCGGATCGGGCGTCGCCGTCTTCGATATCGGGCAGCGGATCGGTGGTGGACGAGCTGCGAGCGCCCGGAGCGTCGCCGCCGGAGGATCGGCCGGTCCGGGTGCGGGACCTGCCGCCGGCGGGGGTGCCGCTGTCGAGGTCGGCCAGCCAGGCAGGCGGGGCGACGCGTTCGGCGGGAGGAATGCGGGTGGCCGAGACGTCGCTGTGCTCGGGGTCGGACGGCCAGCCCGCTGGCACGGTGCCGGGGGCGGCCCTCCTGGAGCTCACCGGTGGCGTGGCCGTGGCACCGCCCGGCTGGAGCCCGGCGCCCGGGTCGGCCCAGGGGTCGAAGGAACCTGCGCCCAACGGTCCGGCCTCCAAGGACCCGCCGGTCGAGGACCCGGTCGAGGGTCCGCGGGCCGAAGACGCGCTGGTCGAAGGTCTGGTGGTCGGTGGAGCCTCGGCGGACAGCCAGGGGTTGTCGTCGCCCATGTCGGCGAAGAGCCAGGGGTTGCTCGCCGTCGCGGCGGCAATCGCCGCCGCAGCATCAGGCGCAGCAGGCCTGAACTCGACCGTGTCAGCGCCGACAGGGTCAGCGCCGGCGGGGTCAGAACCGGCGGCGCCGGGCCCCGCGGCAACTGCGGCCGCGGCCGGGTCGGGCCGCTGGCCCGCCTCGCCGGCGGCGGCGGAATCGTCCGGCTGATCGCTGGGACCGGTGGGATCGCTGGATCGCCGCCTGGCCGGCACGAGCACACCTCCGAAGAACATGAACGAGCCCGCGGCGGGCGACGCACCGGTGTCACCCCGAGGGCAAGGCCGTCACCCACGCATCAGGTCGACCGGTCGGCGAGCGGGCCGAGCGGCCGGACGAACAAACGGCCGGCGGTGCCGGGCCGCGGGCCGGGCCTCCGGACGGAGGTCCTCCCGCGGACCGGCACCGAACGCCGTGGGTCGCGCGTGGAAAGGAGCGGCTGGGGTCAGAAGTCGACCGGGACGGCCTCGGGGCCGCTGGCGGCGTCCGTGGACTGGCCGACACCGACGCCGAGCTTCTCCTTGATCTTCTTCTCGATCTCGGCGGCGACGTCGGGATTCTCCCGCAGGAACTTGCGGGAGTTCTCCTTGCCCTGGCCGAGCTGGTCGCCGTCGTAGGTATACCAGGCGCCGGCCTTGCGGATGATCGTCTGCTCGACGCCGACGTCGATGAGGGAGCCCTCGCGGGAGATGCCCTTGCCATACATGATGTCGAACTCGGCCTGCTTGAACGGCGAGGCCACCTTGTTCTTCACGACCTTGACGCGGGTGCGGTTGCCCACCACGTCGGTGCCGTCCTTGAGGCTCTCGATGCGGCGCACGTCGAGGCGGACCGACGAGTAGAACTTCAGCGCGCGGCCACCGGTCGTGGTCTCGGGGCTGCCGAACATGACGCCGATCTTCTCGCGGAGCTGGTTGATGAAGATCGCGGTGGTGCCGGAGTTGTTGAGCGCACCGGTGATCTTCCGCAGCGCCTGGCTCATGAGGCGGGCCTGGAGGCCGACGTGGCTGTCGCCCATCTCGCCCTCGATCTCGGCGCGCGGCACGAGGGCGGCGACCGAGTCGATGACGATGATGTCGAGGGCGCCGGAGCGCACCAGCATATCGACGATCTCGAGGGCCTGCTCACCCGTGTCCGGCTGGGAGACGAGCAGCGCGTCGGTGTCGACGCCGAGAGCCTTGGCGTAGTCGGGGTCGAGGGCGTGCTCCGCGTCGATGAACGCCGCGATGCCGCCCTGCGCCTGCGCGTTGGCGATGGCATGGAGGGCGACGGTCGTCTTACCGCTGGACTCCGGTCCGAAGACCTCGATGACCCGGCCGCGCGGCAGGCCGCCGATCCCGAGCGCCACGTCGAGGGCGATCGAGCCGGTCGGGATCACGGACATCGGCGCGATGACCCGCTCGCCCAGCCGCATGACCGAGCCCTTGCCGAACTGCTTGTCGATCTGCGAGAGGGCGAGCCCGAGCGCCTTCTCCCGGTCAGGTTGCACTGCCATGTCCGTCACCCCTGAGTTCGCGGTCTTCGTTGTCGGCGTTCGTTTATTCACGCTGACAAGGTAAGCGCCGGGTATGACAAAAAACCGGCACCGACGCCTGAGGAGACTACCCGTACATCTGTACGATCAACGAGCCGACACGCCAAAAAACATCACCGTAGCCTGCTAGGAACACGCTCCGGGTATGCGGCGACCACAGCGCGCCACACCACCGCGGTGTCCTCGCCACCTGCGAGGGCCTCCTTGATGGTCCGGCCGCCGAGCTGCGTCAACACCTGGTCGTTGGCGACGCTCCCCGCGTACGCCGCGCCGAACACCTGCTCCAGCCGCTGCCAGAAATCCGTCAGTCGCACGGGGCCAAGACTAAGACCTTCGCAGCGCCAGAGCAGCCAGCGGCACCACGGCGACGGCCGCCAGCACCGACAACGTGGCGAACCCGAACAGGTCGACCACGACGCCGGCCAGGGCGCCCGCGGAGGCCGCCGCGACCCCCATGATGACGTCGGACAGACCCTGCACCCCGGCGCGCTGCACCACGGGCACGGATTCGGACAGCAGCGTGGAGCCGGCCACCATCGTGCAGCCCCAGCCCACGCCGAGCAGGCCCATCGCGACGGACAGCTGGACCGTGCGGTCGCCGGCGGTGCCGTTCAGCGCGCACGCCAGGGTCAGCAGCACGATCCCCGCGAGGATGACGGGGCGGCGGCCGAAGCGGTCGGCGGCCCAGCCGACGAGCGGCGACAGCGCGTACATGCCGGTGATGTGGATACTGATCACCAGGCCGACGATGCGCAGCAGGTCGCCGTGCTCGTGCACGTAGCCGCCGATGTGCACCGGCGTCATCGACATCACGCCGACCATCACCACGTGCCCGACCGCGACGGTGGAGACGCCGAGCCGCGCCCCGGCACTGTCCCGGATCGCCGCGAAGGCCGACCGCCAAGATACTGTTTTATCCGATAAATCGGATAAGTCGGCGAGCCGAGCCGTCACCAACGGATCCGGCCGCAGCAGGACGAACAACACGAACCCCGCCAAGCCGAACGCCAAAGCGCTGAACAGGTACGGCCCCGCGTACTCCGGCGCGCCCCACGGCATCGTCACCCGGTCGGCGAACGGCGCCAGGTTCGGCCCCACGACCGCCCCGAGCGTCGTCGCCCACACCACCAGCGACAGGTGCCGCGCCCGGTGGTCACTGTCGGCGAGGTCGACCGCGGCGTACCGTGACTGCAGGTTGGCCGCGCTCGCCCCGCCGAACAGAAACGTGCCCGCGAACAGCAGCGGCACCGAGTTCAACCAGACGGCGGTGACGACCAGCAACGCGCCGGTCACTCCCGCGGCGTATCCGAACACCAGCCCGGGGCGCCGCCCGCCGGTGCGCATCAGCCGGGCCGCCGGGATCGCGATCAGCGCCGCCCCGATGACCGCGGCGCTGCCGGACAGCCCGGCGGCGGTCGGCCCGGCCATCTCCGCGGCGAGCAGCGCGCCGATCGACACTCCGCTCGCCACGCCCAGACCACCGACGACCTGCATGGAGACGAGCAGGCGGAGGGTGCGCCGCTGGAGCGTGGCGACGGGGGGAGCGTCGATCATGGGCTCATCCTCGCGTACGCACCGCGAAGCGCACCACTCCTTACTCGGTGACCGCCAGCACCGCCACGGCGGCATCGACCGCGGCGCCGGCGTCCTCGCCCATCGCACGCACGAGCACCGAGGACCCCGCGCGGGCGTTGAGGCCCATCACCGCGAGCACGCTGCGGGCATTCACCTGCCTCCCGCCGAAATGGATCTCGACGGTACTGGCGAAGCCCGCCACGGCCCGCACCAGCGCACCGGCGGGTCTGGCGTGCAGGTCGGCCGGCAGCACGACCGTCGTCTCAGAGCTTGCGGACATCGCGGGCCTCCGTCGCGGCCCGGGTGCACTCGGCGAGATCGGCACCGGCGCCGGCCAGTACCGCCGCCGCGACCGCACCCTCGACGAACGGGGCGTCGACCAGCACGGCCGTGTTGGCGACCCGGTCCTCGAGCACGGTCTGCGCGGTGAGGACGGCACTGCCCAGGTCGGTCAGGACCAGCACCCCCGCGCCCCGGTCGGCCCGGTCGATCGCGACGAGGATGCGGTCGTAGCTGGTGCCGAGTCCCCCGTCGTCCGTGCCGCCGGCCGCTTCGATCGGCACCTCCTCCCCCGCCACCTGTACGAGCAGGTCCCGCAACCCGTGCGCGAGCCGTTCACTGTGCGAAACAAGGACGATTCCCACCATGTGTGCCACGCCGGCAATGCTATGCAGCCGCCGTACCCGCAAAATGGCAGGCATGAAGAAGTTCATCAACGACCCGGACACCGTGGTCCGGGAAGCCCTCGCCGGGATGGCCGCCGCGCATCCCGACCTGCGGGTCGACCTCGACGAGCAGATCATCGTGCGGGCCGACGCACCGCGCCCCGGCAAGGTCGGCATCGTCTCCGGTGGCGGCTCCGGGCACGAGCCGCTGCACGGCGGGTTCGTCGGGCTGGGCATGCTCGACGCCGCCTGCCCCGGGGAGGTCTTCACCTCACCCGTGCCCGACCAGATCCTGGCCGCCACCAGGGCGGTCGACGGCGGCGCCGGGGTCGTGCACATCGTGAAGAACTACACCGGCGACGTCATGAACTTCGAGCTCGCCGCCGAGGACGCCGAGACCGAGGTGGAGAGTGTCCTCGTCGACGACGACGTCGCGGTCGACGGCTCCACGTGGACCGCGGGCCGCCGCGGTACCGGCGCGACACTGCTCGTCGAGAAGATCGCCGGCGCGCTCGCGGAGGAGGGCGCCCCGCTCGCCGCGGTCGCCGCCGTCGCCAGGGACGTCAACGAGCGTTCGGCGTCCTTCGCCGTCGCCCTCACCGCCGGCACCACCCCGGCCGCCGGCAAGCCCGGGTTCGACCTGCCCGAGGACGAGATCGAGGTCGGCGTCGGCATCCACGGCGAGCCCGGCCGCGCCCGCGAGAAGCTGCGCCCGGCGCGCGAGCTCGCCGCCCGGATCGTCGAGCCGGTGCTGGCCGCGAAGCCGATCGAGCCGGGAAGCCAGGTGATCGTGCTGGTCAACGGGCTGGGCGGCACGCCGCTGCTGGAGCTGTACGTGATGTTCGACGAGATCAGCCGGCTGCTCGCCGCCGCCGGGGTCCGCATCGCCCGCAGCCTCGTCGGCAACTACGTGACCAGCCTCGACATGGCCGGGATGTCGCTCACCGTGTGCCGGGTCGACGAAGAGCTGCTGCGGCTCTGGGACGCCCCGGTCCGCACCGCCGGCCTGCGGTGGGGTGCCTGACGTGGACGCCGCCCTGGCCCGCGCGTGGATCGCCGCCGTCGCCGGCTCGGTCACCGCGCACGCCGCCGAGCTGACCGACCTCGACGCCGCCATCGGCGACGGCGACCACGGCGTCAACCTGCGCCGCGGGTTCGACGCCGCGGTGGCCGCCCTGGCCGCGTTCGAGGCGGACACCGCCGGCGCGGTCCTGACGAAGACCGGCACGACGCTGGTGTCGAAGGTCGGCGGCGCCTCCGGCCCGCTGTACGGCAGCTTCTTCCGCGCCCTCGGCAAGACGCTGACCGACGACCCGGACGCCGTCGCCGACGGGCTGCGGGCCGGCCTCGACGCGATCGTGCGGCTCGGCAAGGCCGCACCCGGCGACAAGACCATGGTCGACGCGCTCGGCCCGGCGGTCGACGCCTACGCCGCCGCGGCGCCGTCCGGCTTCGCGTCGGCCGCGGCCGCGGCGGCCACCGCGGCCGCGGAAGGGGCGGCCGCGACGACACCGTTGCAGGCCCGCAAGGGCAGGGCCTCCTACCTCGGCGAACGCAGCATCGGTCACCAGGACCCGGGCGCCACGTCCACCGCGCTGATCTTCGCCGCGCTGGCCGGCCTGGGCTAAACCCCCAGGCTCCGGCCGATGATCTCCTTCATGATCTCGGTGGTGCCGCCGTAGATGGTCTGGACGCGGCTGTTCAGCCAGGCCTTCGCGACCGGGTACTCCATCATGAAGCCGTACCCGCCGTGCAGCTGCACGCAGCGGTCCGCCACCTTGTTCTGCAGCTCCGTGGTCCACCACTTCGCCTTGGCCGCGTCGGCGACGGTGAGCCGCCCCGCGTTCTGCTCGGCGATGCACTGGTTCAGGAACGTCCGCGCGATCGTCACCTCGGTGTCGAGCTCGGCGAGCACGAACCGGTTGTGCTGGAACGACCCGATCGGCTTGCCGAACGCCTGCCGCGTCTTGGCGTACTCGAGCGTGATCGCCAGCACCTGCTCGGCCGACGCGACGGCGGCGACCGCGATGCCGAGCCGCTCCCGCGGCAGGTTCGCCATCAGGTGGTAGAAGCCGGCGTTCTCCTGGCCGAGCAGGTGGTCGGCGGGGATCCGGCAGTCGTCGAAGAACAGCTCGGCGGTGTCGTTGGCCTTGAGCCCGACCTTCTCCAGCCGCCGCCCCCGCGTGAAGCCCGGCGTGCCGGTCTCCACCACGAACAGGCTGATGCCGTGCGCCCCCTGCGCCGGGTCGGTCTTCGCCACCACGACCACCAGGTCGGCGAGCTCACCGTTGGTGATGAACGTCTTCTGCCCGTTGAGCACCCACGAGTCGCCGTCGCGCACCGCCGAGGTTCGCACGCCCGCGAGGTCGCTGCCGGCGCCCGGCTCGCTCATCGCGATGGCGGTCACGATGTCCCCGGAGCAGAAGCCGGGCAGCCAGCGCTTGCGCTGCTCCTGCGTGGTCAGGTCGGTCAGGTACGGCGCGACGACGTCGTTGTGCAGCCCGAACCCGAGCCCGGACGCACCCGCCGCGACGATCTCCTCAACGAGGACCGCGTTGAAGCGGAAGTCCTTCTGCCCGCCGCCGCCGTACTCCTCGTCCACGTCCATCCCGAGCAGCCCGGCCGCGCCCGCCTTGCGCCAGATCTCCCGGTCGACGATGCCGGCCTTGTCCCACTCGTCGTTGTACGGCACCGCCTCCCGAGCCAGGAACGCCTTGCACAGTTCCCGGAAGGCTTCGTGTTCGGCTTCGTACAGGTGCTGTTCCATGACGTGCAGTGTTGTCCGTGAGACACGGTCTCGCCTAGGGCCTCCGACAGCCGCCGCGCGGCCGCCGGTCCGGGGCGCGCAGCGTCATAGGCCGAGCATGCCGTAGAGGTGGTCGGGCAGTGATGTGGCGCCGGTCGGGGCCGTCGCGGTCACGGTGGCGCCGAAGTCCGAGTACGTCGCGGTGACCGGATTGTCCGGGATCTCAACCTTCATCGACACGAGGCGGTCCTGGTCGTCGACGGTCGCCTCGAACGGCATCCTGGTGGCGACCTCGCCGAGCTGGATCACCTGCGGGATGTTGACCGGGCCCCAGGTCGTCACCCGGGTCAGGTCGACGGTGCCGGTGAAGGAGCGGTTCTCGCGGCGCACGTCGTGGGTGGCGGCGACCAGCGCCTGCACGCCGGTCGGGTCCTTGTTGGCGCTGAGGCCGAGCGAGCCGGGCCGCGTCACCCGGGCAGGGTCCACCCGATACCAGGTCGCGCCGTCGAAGCCGGGCATCGGCAGGCCGGTCAGGCGGATGTACGCGGATGCTCCCACGGCGATCGTGTCGATCTTCAGGCTGGCGCCGTCGGAGGAGACGCTGACCGTGGCGTTGAGCAGGCCGGCGACGGGGTCGATGCCGCCGGTGTAGGTGCCCTCCTTGGCCACCACCTTGAACCGGTACCTGCCGCTGAGCGCGTGCAGGCTCCTGGTCAGCTCGCTCTGCGACGGCGCCACCGACGGCCCGGTGGTCGGCCGCGGCGGGGCGCCGCCGCCGAACGAGCAGCCGGCGAGCGCGACCACCGCCGCCAGCGCCGAGGCCAGCGCCGCCGGCCGCGCCGGCCGCGCCGACCGCTCGGAGCCCCCGGATCGCAGCCGCACTGGGGTCAGCCGCACCTGCCGCGGCCACACCAGGGTCAGCCGCATCAAGGGAAGCCGCATCGGGTCAGCCGTTGAGCAGGCCGTACACGGCGGCGGGGGCGGCCAGGACATCGGCGGCCTTCGGCGCGGCGACGGTCACCGGCTGGCCGTGGCCGGTGTAGTCGACGGTGAGCGCCTGCTCAGCGACCGTGCCATATGCCGGGACGGTGATCTTCAGCGAGACCAGGTGCTGACCGTCGAGGGTCGCCGTGAACGGTGCCGCCTTGGCCTTCTCGCCGAGCGCCTGAAGCACGGCGTCGTCGTCGATGCCGAGGTCGCCGCCGCCGGTCAGGTCGTAGGTGCCGGTGATCGTGGTCGGGGCGGTCTGGTTCGCGGTGACGACCCGGGCGACCAGGCCCTGGCTGCCGGTGGGGTCCTTCGCCTCGATCAGCCCGATGATCGCGTCCTTCTTGATCTTCGAGCGGTCCAGCTTGTACCACTTCTTGGCGTTGATGCCGACGGTCGGGATGCTGGTCTTGAAGTAGTAGTCGGTGGCGAGCGCGATGCCCTCGATCGTGTACTTGACCCCGCCCGCGGCGACCCCGTCGACCTTGACCTGCTGCTTGCCGGCCGGGTCTACGGAGCCGGTGAACGTGCCCTCGGGGATCTTCATCGCGTAGGCATAGGTGCCCGCGTTGAGGTCCTTGACGGCCGCGGCGAGCACCTCCTTGGCGGCCGGCGTGGCCGACGCGGCGCCGCCGGCGCTCTTCGAGCCGCTGCTGGTGGCCTTCTCGTCGTCGCCGCCGCAGGCGGTGGTCAGTGCCAGCGCGATCGCCGCGACGACCGTGCCGAACGTCCTGAACGTGCTCGTGCGCATGTCACTGCCTCCCTGATGACGCGCCCCGAACCGCGTGGGGCCGGTCGCGGACCGTGCCCGGCCCTGCCTTCCTCGCTGTTCAACCGCCACTCGGCGATTTCGGGTGCGTCGATGACCGTGGCAGCGGCCGGCGGCACCACCCGTGATGCGATGTCATGCCGTCGGACACTAGCGGCAGGGTCCGACAGTTCCCGGCTCGAGGGGCCACGAAGCCGGAACAAGGGGCGTTCGTCACACCTGTCGCCGGGACGGGTCGGTGAGCCTGCGGGTCACGGCCGCCGCGACCCGTCCGGCGTCGCGCGGGTCGAGCGTGGCCGTGGTGATGCGGATCGCGGGCGGTGTGAGCAGCCGGTACATGGATCCGGGCGTTACGGCGATGCCGTCCTCGCGCAGGCCCGCGACCATCGACGTCTCGTCGGGCACCGGCAGCCACACGTTGATCCCGCTCACCCCGTGGGCGGGCAGGTCACCGAGCTCGGCGCGCAGCGCCTCGCGGCGGATCGCGTACAGGTCGCGGGCCCGGTCGACCGCCGCGGTGGCCTGCGGGTCCTGCCACAGGGCCACGACCAGGCGCTGCAGGACGGTGGAGACCCAGCCGACGCCCAGCCGCATGCGGCCCTCGATGCGCGCCACGGTCACCTCGTCGCCGACGATCGCCGCCACACGCAGGTCCGGCCCGTAGGGCTTGGACAGCGACCGCACATACGCCCACGAACCCGTCGACCCGACCAGCGGATGCACCCGCTCGTGCGCCAGCTCCGCGGCGTGGTCGTCCTCGAGGACCAGCAGCTGCCGGTACCCGCTGAGCTGCCGCCGCAACGCCGCGGACCTGCGGCTGGTGATCACCGCCCCGGTGGGGTTCTGCGCGCGGGAGGTCACGACGAGACCCGCGACCCCCGCCTGCAGCGCCGCGTGCAGTCCGTCCTCGGTGGGCCCCTCGTCGTCCACCGGCACCGGCACCGGGGTGAACCCGAGCGCCGCGACCAGGTCCAGCAGGTTGGCCCAGCCGGGGTCCTCGACGGCGATCTTGTCGCCCGGGCGCAGGTGCGCCACGAGCGCCCGCTCGAGGCCGTCGAGCGCGCCGCCGGCGACCGTGAGGCGCCCGGACGGGATGCCGTCGGCGGCGAACCGCTCACCGGCGAGCTCGAGCAGCTCCGGCAGCGGGCCGCCGCCGGAGTAGCCGACCGGTGGCATGCTCGCGGCGAGCCGGATGAGGTGCGGCGCGTAGTGCGGCAGCAGGTCGTGGTCGGGGCCGCCGGTGGCCAGGTCGAGGGCGCCGGCGGGGACGGGCAGGGTGTGCCGGGTGCGCCGGGACACGGGCGGGCGCGGCCGGACCCGGGTGCCGCCGCGTCCGGCGGTCTCGACCAGCCCCCGGTCGCGCAGCACCCGATACGCGGACGCGACCGTGGCGGGGCTCACCCCGAGGTCGACGGCGAGTGCCCGCACCGAGGGCAGCTGCGTGCCGGGATCGAGCGCACCGGTGCGGATGCCGCTCTCGACGCTGGCCGAAATCTCGGCTGCCGTGGCACCCGTCGGCTGATACTGTACTGCCACAGTTGCGAGATTGTACTAGAACAAACGAGGTCACGTGGAGACATATCAGAAGACGGCGCGGACGACCCCCAGACGGTTGGGCGAGCGTGCGTCGTACGACGCCGATCTGGTGCACGCCGTGCTCGACGAGGCCTACGTCTGCCACCTCGGGTTCGTCGTCGACGGCGAGCCGCGCGTGCTGCCGACCCTGCACGCGCGCGTCGGCGACACGGTCTACCTGCACGGATCCACCGGCAGCCGGCCGTTGCTCGCGGCCCGCGACGGCGGGCTGCCGGTCTGCGTGACGGTGACGCTGCTGGACGGTCTGGTGCTGGCCCGCTCGCAGTTCCACCACAGCGCCAACTACCGCTCGGTCGTCGCGCACGGCACCGCCCGCCTGGTCACCGACCCGCAGGAGCGGGACACGGCGTTCGCGGCACTGGTCGACAAGGTCGCGCCCGGCCGCGCCGCCGACAGCCGCCCGCCCAACGCGAAGGAGCAGGCACAGACCGCCGTGCTGGCCCTGCCGCTGCGAGAGGTCTCCGCCAAGGTCCGCACCGGCGGCGTGTCCGACGATGCGCCCGACCTCGCCCTGTCGCATTGGGCAGGGGTGGTACCGCTGAAGCTCGTCGCCGGGACGCCCGAGCCGGCACCGGACGTGCGGGTTGCCGTTCCCGCGTACCTGCGACCGGCCGCGACGGGTTGGCAGGGTGCGCCCACGCTGCGGGGCCGGCACGTGGTGATCGAGCCGCTGGACCGCACGCACGCGGCGGGACTGTTCGCCGCGCTCGACGACGCCGAGGTCTGGACCCATCTCACCGTCTCCCGTCCCGGCTCGGTCGAGGAGATGGCGGCGATCATCGACGCCGCGATCCAGGATCCGGGGCGGACCCCGTTCGTCCAGCGCGCCCCGGACACCGGCGAGATCCTCGGCAGCACCTCCTACTACGCGATCGACGAGGCCCGGCGCTCGATCGGGATCGGGCACACGATGCTGGGGCGGCCGCACTGGCGCACCGCGATCAACACCGAGTCGAAGCTGCTGCTGATGGCGCACGCGTTCGACACGCTCGGCGCGCTGCGGCTCGAGTGGCACACCGACATCCGCAACGAGCGCTCCCAGCGGGCGATCGCCCGGCTCGGTGCCGAGCGGGAAGGGGTGCTGCGCGCGCACCGGCAGCGCCCCGACGGCAGCTGGCGCGACACGGTCTGCTTCGCGATGCTCGCCGGGGAGTGGCCCGCGGCGCGGGAGCGGCTGACCGCCGCGTTGGAAGCCGGTGCGCGCTGATGCTCGGCGTCACCAACCCGTGGACCTATGTGCTCGGCACCGCCGCAATCGTGCTGCTGCCCGGGCCCAACTCGCTGTACGTGCTGTCCGTCGCGGCCCGCCGCGGCGTGCGGGACGGGTATCGGGGCGCCGCCGGGGTGTGGCTCGGCGACGCGGTGCTCATGATGTTGTCGGCGGGCGGCGTGGCCTCGCTGCTGCACGCGTACCCGTGGCTGTTCGTGCTGGTGAAGTACGCCGGCGCAGGCTATCTGGCCTACCTCGGCGTCCGGCTGGTGGTCGACACGGTGCGACGGCTGCGGGCACCCGCGTCGGCGCCCCCGCCCGAGCCGCCGGCGGACCGGCCGTTCCGGCGGGCGCTGATGATCAGCCTGCTCAACCCGAAGGCGATCCTGTTCTTCGTGTCCTTCTTCATCCAGTTCGTCGACCCGGACTACCCGTACCCCGCGGTGAGCTTCCTGCTGCTCGGCATCGTCGTGGAGGTCTTCAGCGCGATCTACCTGACCGTGCTGATCTTCGCCGGACGGTATCTGGCCGAGCAGTTCCGCTCGCGGCGCAAGCTGGCCGCCGGGCTGAGCACCACCGTCGGCGGGCTGTTCCTGGCGTTCAGCATCAAGCTGGCCACGGCAAGCCTGTCCTGAGCGCATGGAGGGTCCCCCACTGGTTCATGGGGGACCCTCTTCGCTGCCCGGCCAGGCAAGTCCTCAGTGCTCCACGATCAGGTCCGCCCGGCCAAGCTCGCGGAGCAGGTCGTTGACCACACGGTCGTCGTCGCCCTGACGGCGGCGTTCGGCGGGCGCGCGGCCGCCGGTCAGCAGCGCCAGGCGGGCGCCGCCGGGGCGGGCCGGGCCGTCGCCGGTCGCGCCGCGGTAGACGAAGTAGTGCACGGCGGCCCGTACACGGGCCCGGTCCACCGCGCTCGACCTGGCGGTGTCGGCGATGAGCTGGCGCAGCGCGGCGGCCATCCGCTCGGCGTGCCCGAGGTCGACGGCGCCGCGGCCGGCCCGCACGGCGGCGAGATAAGCGTCCAGCTGGCGCAGCAGCACATCCGATTCCTGGCGGATCGCCCGCTGGGCGATCGTGCGCTGTGCTGCCACCGGCTGCTCCTGTGCTTGGGGATTGGCACACTCTAGCCAAACTCCCCTTTTCGTACAAATCGGACTAATCCGATCGACGGAGCCGGCCGGTACGGGAAAAGTGTCGTACCCCGAGGGCAGGATGGAGGCATGGATGAGCTGGGTCGATTCGGGGCGGCGACGCGGGAATGGTTCGGTGCGGCGTTCGCGGCGCCGACCGCCGCACAGGCCGGTGCCTGGCGTGCGATCAGCGCCGGCCGGCACGCCCTCGTGGTGGCGCCGACCGGATCCGGCAAGACCCTGGCCGCGTTCCTCTGGTCGCTCGACCAGCTCGCCGCCCGCCCCGACGTGGAGGCCGCGAAGCGCTGCCGGGTGCTGTATGTCAGCCCGCTGAAGGCGCTCGCCGTCGACGTCGAGCGCAACCTGCGGACGCCGCTGGCCGGCATCAGGCAGGCGGCCGCGCGGATCGGCCAGGAGCCGCCCGACATCCGGGTCGGCATGCGCACCGGCGACACCCCCGCCGACGAGCGGCGCGCGTTCACCAAGACGCCGCCCGACATCCTGATCACCACGCCCGAGTCGCTCTACCTGCTGCTCACCTCGCAGGCCCGGGAGTCGCTGCGCAGCGTCGAGACGGTGATCATCGACGAGGTCCACGCGGTCTGCGCCACCAAGCGCGGCGCGCACCTGGCGCTGTCCCTGGAGCGGCTCGACGCCCTGCTGGAGCGCCCGGCGCAGCGGGTCGGGCTGTCCGCGACCGTCCGCCCGATCGACGAGACCGCCCGGTTCCTCGGTGGGTCCGCGCCGGTCGAGGTCGTACAGCCGCCGACCGCCAAGACCATCGAGGTCGAGGTGCAAGTGCCCGTCGAGGACATGACGGCCCTCGGCGAGAGCGACCCGGCGCAGGACGACGACGGCGCACCCCGGCAGGTGTCGATCTGGCCCGCCGTGGAGGAGCGGGTGCTGGACCTGATCGAGGGCCACCGCTCCACGATCGTGTTCACCAACTCCCGCCGCGGCGCCGAGCGGCTCTGCGCCAGGATCAACGAGCTGGCCGCGGCCCGCGCCGGCATCCCCACGCCGGCCGCGCCCAGGACCCCGGCGGAGATGATGGCGCAGGCCGGCACCGCCAACGGCGCGGCGCCCGTCGTGGCCCGCGCCCACCACGGCAGCGTGTCCCGCGAGGAGCGCAAACACATCGAGGAGGCGCTCAAGTCGGGTCAGCTGCCGGCCGTCGTGGCCACCTCCAGCCTGGAGCTGGGCATCGACATGGGCTCCGTCGACCTCGTCGTGCAGATCGAGGCGCCGCCGAGCGTCGCGGCGGGCCTGCAGCGGGTCGGGCGCGCCGGGCACCAGGTCGGCGCCGTCTCCCGGGGCGTGGTGTTCCCGAAGCACCGCGGCGACCTCGTCTCGTGCGCCGTGGTCGCCGAGCGGATGGTCGAGGGCGGCATCGAGGAGCTGCGCTATCCACGCAACCCGCTCGACGTGCTGGCGCAGCAGATCATCGCGATGGTCGCCATGGAGCCGTGGCACGTCGACGAGCTGGCGGCACTGGTGCGCCGCACCGCGGTCTTCGCCGACCTGCCCGAGTCGGCGCTGTTCGCGGTGCTGGACATGCTCGCCGGGCGCTATCCGTCGACCGCGTTCGCCGAGCTGCGGCCGCGGGTCGTGTGGGACCGCACCGACGGGGTGCTCACCGCCCGGCCCGGCGCCCAGCGGCTCGCCGTCACCAGCGGCGGCACCATCCCCGACCGCGGGCTCTTCGGCGTGTTCCTGGCCGGCGCCGAGAAGGCCGCCCGCGTCGGCGAGCTCGACGAGGAGATGGTCTACGAGTCACGCGTCGGCGACGTCTTCCTGCTCGGCTCGACCTCGTGGCGCATCGAGGACATCACCCCCGACCGGGTGCTGGTGTCCCCCGCCCCGGGTGCCGCCGCGAAGATGCCGTTCTGGAAGGGCGACTCCCCCGGCCGCCCTGTCGAGCTGGGCCGCGCCATCGGCGCCCGGCTGCGCGGCTTCGTGAAGGCCGGCGACGAGGCCGCCCACGCGCAGCTGCGCGGCGGCGGGCTCGACGAGTGGGCCGCCGGCAACCTGCTGTCCTATCTGCGCGAGCAGCGCGAGGCGACCCGCCACCTCCCCGACGACCGCACCGTGCTGGTCGAGCGGTTCCGCGACGAGCTGGGCGACTGGCGGATGACCGTCCACTGTGTCCTCGGCGCCCGGGTCAACGCGCCGTGGGCCCTCGCGATCGCCCGCCGGCTCAACGAGCGGTATGGCGTCGACGCCCAGGTCATGCCGAGCGACGACGGCATCGTGGTCCGCCTGCCCGACGTCGCCGACGACCCGCCGGGCGCGGACCTCGTCGCGTTCGACCCCGACGAGATCGCCGGCATCGTCGAGGAGACCGTCGGCACGTCGGCGATGTTCGCCGCGCGGTTCCGCGAGTGCGCCGCCCGCGCGCTGCTCCTGCCGCGCCGCGACCCGCGCCGCCGCCAGCCGCTGTGGCAGCAGCGGCAGCGCTCCGCCCAGTTGCTCGACGTCGCCCGCGACTATGCCGACTTCCCGATCACGCTCGAGGCCGCCCGCGAGTGCCTGCAGGACGTGTTCGACGTCGCGGGGCTCGTCGGGGTCATGCGCGACATCGCCGGCCGCAAGCTGCGCCTGGTCGAGGTCGAGACGCCGCGGCCGTCGCCGTTCGCACGATCGCTGCTGTTCGGGTATGTCGGCGCCTTCCTCTACGAGGGCGACTCGCCGCTCGCCGAGCGCCGGGCCGCCGCCCTCGCCCTCGACCCGACGCTGCTGGCCGAGCTGCTCGGCCGGGTCGAGCTGCGGGAGCTGCTCGACCCCGAGGTCGTCACCGAGACCGAGCGGACCCTGCAGTGGCTCGGCGACCAGCGCACCCCGCGCGACGCCGAGGACGTCGCGGAGATGCTGCGCGTCCTGGGCGACCTGTCCGACGCCGAGTTGACCGCCCGCGGCGCCGACCCGGCGTGGGCCGCCGAACTCGCCGCCCAGCGCCGCGCCATCCAGGTCCGCGTCGCCGGCGAGGCCCGCTGGATCGCGGTCGAGGACGCCGCCCGCTACCGCGACGCTCTCGGCGTGGCGCTTCCCGTCGGCCTGCCCACCGCCTACCTGGAGCCGGTCGCGGACCCGCTCGGCGACCTCGTCACCCGTTACGGGCGGACCCACGCCCCGTTCAGCGCGGCCACCAGCGCCGCCCGCTTCGGTCTCGGCGTCTTCGTCCTCGAGCAGGCCCTGCGCCGGCTGCCGTCGATGGTGTCCGGCGAGTTCACCCCCGGCGGCGCGGGCACCGAGTGGTGCGACGCGGAGATCCTGCGGCTGCTGCGCCGCCGGTCCCTGGCCGCGCTGCGCCGCGAGATCGAGCCGGTGCCGCCCCGCGCCCTCGCCCGGTTCCTGCCGCAGTGGCATC
Organism: Dactylosporangium sp. NPDC050688; assembly: GCF_040654515.1. Taxonomy (NCBI): domain Bacteria; kingdom Bacillati; phylum Actinomycetota; class Actinomycetes; order Micromonosporales; family Micromonosporaceae; genus Dactylosporangium; species Dactylosporangium sp. NPDC050688. Next base: position 218,951 of record NZ_JBFAIC010000001.1, on the reverse strand, counting down.
AGATCGGCTCGTCCCGGGCCCGGGGCATCGATGCCGTGGCCGCCGCGGTCGAGCAGCTGCAGGGCATCCCCATGCCGGCGTCCGCGGTGGAGCGGCTGATCCTGCCCGCCCGCGTCGCCGACTACACCCCGGCCTATCTCGACGAGCTGTGCGCCTCCGGCGACCTGCTCTGGTCCGGTGGCGGCGCCATCGGTGAGCACGACGGGTGGATCAGCCTGGCGTTCGCCGACACCGCTCCGCTGCTCCTGCCGCCACCGGCCGAGGTCGGCGGCCCGCTCCACGCGGCGATCCTCACCGCTCTCGCCGGTGGGCAGGCCCTGTTCCTGCGCACGCTGGCGGAGCGGGTCAACGAGATCCTCGCCGCGTCGCCGCCGGCCGTCGTCGACCTGTCCGATCCGGGTGGCGCCGCCGCCGGGAAGCCGCCGTTCGGCGGCACAGGCGGCGGGGGGTCGCTGCCCGGCTCGGCGGGCGGGGGGCGCAGCTCTCCGGCAGCGGCCGGGGCGTCCGGTGACGGCTCCGCGGGCGCCGGTGCTTCCGCTGAGGGCTCCTCGGGTGCCGGCGCTGCCGCTCAGGGCTCCTCAGATGCGGATCTGGTCGTGCCGCCGCCGGGTGCGGATCTGGTCGTGCCGCCGCCGGTTCCGGTCGCCAGACTGCGGCGGGCTCGGGGTGTGCCCGGCGACGGTTCGATCAGCAGCACCCTGCGCGGGGTCGAGGCGTCACTGCACGGCGGCAGCTCCCCGGCCGGTGGGCGGCCCACGTTCGTCGGCGAGGCCGAGCTCATCGACGCCGTGTGGGACCTGGTGTGGGCGGGGCTGGTCTCCAACGACACCCTCGGCCCGCTGCGGGCGAAGCTCAGCGGCGGCGGAGGGGCACACCGGGCCAAACCGGCGGCGCCCCGGTCGCGATACCGGCGCGCCGGGATCGCGGCGGCACGCGCATCCCTCGCGTCGGGCCGGTCCGGGCCGCCGACCGGCGCGGGACGCTGGCACCTGCTGCCGGACCGGGACCTCGACCCGACCCGCCGGGCCACGGCCAACGCCGAACTACTCCTCGACCGGCACGGCATCGTGACCCGCGGGGCGGTGATGGCCGAGGACCTGCCGGGCGCGTTCGCCGGCGTCTATCCGGTGCTCGCCGCCATGGAGGAGCGCGGCGCCGCCCGGCGCGGATACTTCGTCGAAGGGCTGGGCGCCGCGCAGTTCGCGCTGCCGGGGGCCGTCGACCGGCTCCGGGGCGGCACCGACGGCCGCGACGCGCTGGTGCTCGCCGCGACCGACCCCGCCAACCCGTATGGTGCGGCACTCCCCTGGCCGGAGCGGGTCATCGACGCCGGCGACGGGGAGCGGTCCGGGCACCGGCCGGGCCGCAAGGCTGGCGCGCTCGTCGTCACCGTCGGCGGCGACCTGGTCATCTACGTGGAGCGCGGCGGGCGGACCCTGCTGTCCTACGTCGAGGACACCGACCTGCTCGCGCTCGCCGCGAAGGCCCTGGCCGACGCGGTCCACGGCGGGGCGCTCGGCGCGATGTCGGTCGAGCGCGCCGACGGCGAGTCCATTCACGCCTCGGCACTCGGCGACGCGTTGTCCGCGGCCGGCTTCCGGACCACGCCGAAGGGCCTGCGCCTGCGGAGCTGAACGACGACCGATCGACAGGGCCTCCGCCTGCGGAGCTGAGCAACGACCAACCGACAGGGGCTCCGCCTGCGGAGCCGAAAGGCTCCGCTACGGAGCCTTTCGACGATCACGGGAGGAGGGCGGCACGATGGCCGAGCCAGTGGACGAGGGACGGGTGTCGCTGTTCGAGTACGCCGGTGGTGCACCGGCCTTCCAGGCCCTGGCGGCGGCGCTGCATGAGCGGTGTCTCGCCGATCCGGTGCTCAACCATCCGTTCTCAGGTCCGGGGCACCATCCCCAGCATGTCGAGCGGCTCGGCTGGTATCTGGCCGAGGTGTTCGGCGGCCCGCCCGCGTACTCCCAGGTGGACGGCACCCACTTCGGCATGCTCGACCTGCACGCCCGGCAGGGTGCCGACGACGACCTCGGCGAGCGGTTCGTGCAGTGCTTCGTGCTCGCCTGCGACGACGCCGGGCTGCCGGCCGACCCCGCGTTCCGGGCCGCGCTGCGCGACTACATGACCTGGGCAGCGGCCGACGTCATGCAGTACTCGCCCCCGGGCTCCCAGGTCCCCGCCGACGTCCGCATGCCGCACTGGACCTGGGAAGGCCCCGGCTGACCACCCGGCATCGCCGACCGCGCGCGGTGGTGGTCAGGCAGGCGACGGGTCGGCGAGGCGTTCGAGCTGGATGATCGCGTCGCCGTCGGTGAGGTGGGAGGTCCGGCCGGTCGGGGTGTACCCGGTGGTGGCGTAGAGGCGCTGGGCGCGGTCGTTGGATCGCCGGGTCCACAGCGTCGTCCGGGTGTAGCCGAGGGCGTGGACCGCTCGGAGCAGGTGGCGACCGTAGCCGTTCGACCAGTGGGAGGGGTGGACGAACACCATCGATACGTGACCGTAGCCGGGGACAGGCTCGCCGGCGCCGTCGGCGGCGCGGCCCGGCTCGACCAGCGCCATGCCGACCACCGACCGGGGGTGGCCGGCCGCTACGCAGGGACCGGTGGCCGCCAGGTCCGAAGCAGCGACCGCCGCAGCCGGCGCCACCGTCGGAGTGGGCAGCGCTGTCAGCGCGGAAGTCGCCGTCGGGGCGGAAGTCGCCGTCGAAGCGGACGGCACCGTCGAAGCGGACGGCACCGTCGAAGCGGACGGCACCGTCGGAGCAGAGACCGCCGTCGGAGCGGGCGCCACCGTGTCCGATGCAGGTGCGGCCACGC